>DATHVC010000251.1:0-12791 GCA_035461565.1 Actinomycetota bacterium | reverse complement strand
TACAACGTGCGAACGCTCATCGCCTACGGCTCCTACTGGTACCCCTGGTTCATGCGGCGGATCGCCGAGAAGCCCGTCGAGAACACCCTCCTTGCGCTCCGGAACCTTCTCGGCGGCTAGGCGGGCCGCCGTGGGACCGGCAACCGATCAGACTCGAATGACCTCCAACGTCTCGAGAGACGACCGGCAGGTCACGGGGCGATGGCCGTCGCCGCGCCACCCGGCTCTCGAGAACGGAAGCAGCGGACCGTGTGGTCGTTCACCAAGCCGCACGCCTGCATGAAGGCATAACAGACGGTCGGGCCGACGAAGCGGAACCCTCGGCGTTTGAGGTCCTTGCTCATATCGCGGGACTCCGCGGTCTCGGTCGGGATCTCGGCGACGGACCGCCACCGCCCGACGATCGGCCGGCCGTCCACGAACGACCACAGGTACGCGTCGAGGGACCCGAGCTCCTCGCGCACGGCGAGCACGGCTCGGGCGTTCGCCACGGCCGACTCGACCTTCAGGCGGTTCCGGACGATGCCGGGGTCTCGCAGGAGGCGCTCGACCCGGGCGGGCGTGAACCTGGCCACCTTCCCGGCGTCGAACCCGGCGAACGCCTTCCGGTAGCCATCCCGCTTGTTCAGGATCGTGGACCACGACAGGCCGGCCTGGGCGCCCTCGAGCACGAGCATCTCGAACAGGTGCCGGTCGTCGTGCGACGGCATGCCCCATTCCTCGTCGTGGTACGCGAGGTACCGGGGGTCGGCCACCGGCGCCCAGTCGCAGCGCGTGAGGGTCCTCGGCATCGATGGCCGATGGTAGCGGGCGCCGTCGACATGCCCCGGAACGAACGCCGGGTAGCCTTGGCGCCGCCATGCCGATCTGGTGGGAACGACCGGGGCTCGAGGTCCGAGACGGCCGGCTGCTCTTGGGGGGCCGCGACGTCGAGGGCGTCGCGAGAGAACACGGCACGCCGGTCTACGCGTACGACCTCGTCCGCATCCGAGAACAGGCCGATGCGCTTCGGGCCGCCTTCGACAGCCGCGGGCTCGACCTGCGGCTCCGGCTCGCCCTGAAGGCCCAGCGCGATCCCGAGGTCCTCGCGTTCGTCCGCGCCCTCGGCTCGGTCGGGGTCGACGCCTGTTCACCCGGTGAGGTGGCCCACGCGCTCGACCACGGATGGGCCCCGGACGAGATCAGCGTCACCGCCACGAACCTGTCCGACCGGGACATGGCCGAGCTCGCCGCGACCGGAGTCCACGTGAACCTGGACCTGCTGTCCCAGCTCGACCGGTGGGGCCGGCACGCGCCCGGCTCCACCATCGGGGTCCGGGTCAACCCGCGAGCCGGCGCGAGCTGGAGCGGGCTGGCGAAGGCGACGGCCGGCGAATCACTCTACGCCGGAGCGAAGCCCACGAAGTTCGGCGTGTTGCGCGAGCAGCTCGACGACGCGCTCGCGGTGGCCGAGAAACACGGCCTCCAGATCGACACGGTTCATGCGCACGTCGGCGACGGGTTCCTCACCGACGGCCTGCCGGAGCTCGAGGTGGCGATCGAACGCGTGGCCGGGATGGCCCGGCATGTCGCCGGCGCCGGGCATCCGCTGGCCGAGGCGAACGCCGGGGGAGGGCTCGGCGTCCCGCAACGGCCGGGCGAGTCCCCGCTCGGCCTCGACGCCTACGTTGAGGTGCTCGGACGTCACCTCGGCCCGCTCGGCGTGGCGATCGGCGTCGAACCCGGCGACTTCCTCTGCAAGGAGTCGGGTGTGCTGCTCGTCGAGGTCGTCACGCTCGACGAACGCGACGGCGTGTGGTTCGCCGGTGTGGATGCCGGCTTCAACGTCGCGCCCGAGCACTTCATCTACGGCGCCGAGCTGCCCATCGTCCTGGCGCGAGCCGCCGACGCCGAGCCGACCACGACGTACACGGTGGCCGGCAACATCAACGAAGGTGACGACCTGTGGAGCGAGGCGTTGCCGCTTCCCGAGCTCCGCGAGGGCGACGTGTTGGCGTTCCTCGGCGTCGGCACCTACAACCGGTCCATGCACCTGGACCACTGCCTGCGGCCCCCGGCCCGGACGGCAGCGTTCGACGACCGCATCGACTGACCGAAGGCGTCAGCGCGCGCTGGGGAAGCCCAGGTCCACCTGGCTCGTCGCGGGGTCGGGCCAGCGAACGGTGACGGCCTTCTCACGCGTCCAGAAGTGCATGCCCTCGGGCCCGTACATCTTGCTGTCGCCGAACAACGAGTCCTTCCACCCACCGAACGAGTAGAACGCGAGCGGCACCGGGATCGGCACGTTGATGCCCACCATCCCGGCCTCGACGTCGAACACGAACTACCGTGCCGCCCCACCGTCGCGGGTGAAGATCGCCGCGCCGTTGCCCCATCGGTTCCGTCGGATCAGGTCGACCGCGCCCGCGTACGTCCCGACCCGGGCCACGGTCATGACCGGCCCGAAGATCTCGTCTCGGTAGCAGTCCATCTCGGTCGAGACGTGGTCGATCACCGAGGGGCCGACGAAGAACCCGGTGCCCCACAGCGGGTGCTCGCGCCCGTCGACCAGGACCTCGGCGCCCTGCTCGCGCGCCCCGTCCAGGTACGAGACGACCTTGTCGCGGTGCTCGCCGGTGACGAGCGGTCCCATCTCGCTCTCGGGATCCATGCCGTCGCCCACCCGGAGCTTCGCCGTGCGCTCGAGGATGGCCTCCATCAGTGGCTCGCCGATGTCGCCGACCGGGACGACCGTGGCGATGGCCATGCAGCGCTCGCCGGCCGAGCCGTAGACGGACGACACGGCGGCGTCCGCCGCCATCCCGACGTCCGCGTCGGGCAGCACGATCATGTGGTTCTTCGCTCCGGCCAGCGCTTGGACGCGTTTGCCGTTGGCCGCGCCTGTCGAATAGACGTGTTTCGCGATCGGGGTCGAGCCGACGAAGCTCACTGCCCGGATGTCGGGATGCTCGAGGATCCGGTCGACGACCACACGATCGCCCTGCACCACCTGGAACACGCCGTCCGGCAGGCCGGCGTCACGGAAGACCTCGGCCAGCATCAGGGACGCGCCCGGGTCTTTCTCGCTCGGCTTGAGGATGAAGCAGTTGCCGGCCGCCATCGCGGCGGCGCACATCCACATCGGGACCATGGCGGGGAAGTTGAACGGCGTGATGCCGGCCACGACCCCGAGCGGCTGCCGGACCGAATAGAGGTCGAAGCCCGTCGTGACCTGCTCGCTGTAGTCGCCCTTCAGCAGGTGGGGGAGCCCGGCGGCGAACTCGAGGAGCTCGACCCCGCGCTCGACCTCGGCGGCGGCGTCGAACAGGCACTTGCCGTGTTGGGACGTGACCGTCTTGGCGATGTCGCCCTTGCGCGCGTCCAGCACCTCGCGCATCCGGAAGAACAACGCCGCGCGCCTGGACAGGGGCATGGCCCTCCACTCCGGGAAGGTCTCGTTGGCGATCTCGACGGCCCGGTCGAACTCGTCCACGGTGGCGAAATCCACCTCGTGCGTCTGTTCGCCTGTGGCCGGGTTGAACACGGGGCCGGACCGGCCCGATTCGCCCGGCACGACCTTGCCGCCGATCCAGTGGCTGATGCGCTCCATCGCGGGATCCCTTTCGCCGTCGCGGTTGTCGCCGTCGCGGTTGGGTCCCGACGATGCTAGCCAGCCTCGGTCGGGCCGGCCGTGCCGATGCGTCCTGCGTTCGGGGGGCCGGATAGACTGCCGGGCCTGACGAAGGAGGTCCCGATGTCCGAGCTCTCCGCCGACGAGATCGTCGATCTGTGCCTGCGGCACACCCTCTACGACTGGCAACAGCAGGGCACGACGCGCCCCATCCCGGTGGCCCGCGCCCGCGGGGCCGAGTTCTTCACTGTGGACGGCAAGCGGTACCTCGACTTCAACAGCCAGCTGATGGGGGTCAACGTCGGCCACGCCGACCCTCGGGTGGTGGAGGCGATCGCCGAGCAGGCAAAGGTCCTTCCCTACATCACGCCGTTCGCGGCGACCGAGGTCCGGGCGCTGCTCGGGCGGAAGCTCGCCGAGCTGCTGCCGGGGGACCTCGACAAGGTCTTCTTCACGCTCGGCGGGGCCGAGGCCAACGAGAACGCCATCCGCATCGCGAAGGCCGTCACCGGGCGGCACAAGATCCTGACCCGCTACCGCTCGTATCACGGCGCCACCTACGCCACGATCAGCCTGACCGGCGATCCCCGGCGCTGGGGCAACGAGCCCGGGATGCCGGGCGTCGTGCGTGTCCTCGATCCGTACCACGGGATCCAGCGGGGATGGGACGACGCCGAAGCCGCGCTGGCGTATCTCGAGGAGACGATCATGCTCGAGGGCCCGGCCACGATCGCCGCGTTCATCCTCGAGCCGGTCACCGGCACGAACGGCATCCTGATCCCGCCCGACGGGTACCTCCAGGGCGTTCGCGAGCTCTGCGACCGCCACGGGATCCTGCTCATCGCCGACGAGGTGATGTCGGGGTTCGGCCGGACGGGCGAGTGGTTCGCCGTGAACCACTGGGGCGTGGTCCCCGACATCATCACGATGGCCAAGGGTTTGACCTCCAGCGCGGTCCCGCTCGGCGCCGTGGGCCTTGGTCCGAACGTCTACGAGTACTTCGACGAGCACGTGTTCTGGGGCGGACTGACGTACAACTCGCACCCGCTCGGGCTCGCCGCGGCGCTCGCGACGATCCGTGTGTACGAAGAAGACGGGCTGATCGAACACTCGCGCAAGATGGGCGACGTCATGGCTCGGCACCATCGCGAGCTCGCTGAGCGGCACCCGAGCGTCGGAGCCGCCCGCAACCTCGGCCTGTTCGGCATCGTCGAGCTCGTCCGCGACCGGGAGACGATGGAGCCGATGGCCCCGTTCAACGGCAACAGCGACGAGATGAAGGCGATCGGGAGGTTCCTCGACGAGCGCGGGCTGTTCACGATGCTCCGGTGGAACGGCATCATGACGAACCCACCGCTGTGCATCACCGAGGAGCAGCTCGCCGAGGGGTTCGGCCTCATCAACGAGGCGCTCGCCCTGGCGGACGAGGCCGTCGTCTGACCCTCGGATGCGGCGCGAGCTCGGGCAGGTCGGGTTCTGTCGCGTAGTGTCCGAGGACGAGACGTTCGCCTTCCTCTTCGACGTCTACGTCGGGCCCGAACACCGCGGGCGGGGCCTCGGGGTCGAGCTGGTGCGGGAGGCGGTAGAGCTCGGTCCCCACCGCGACCTGCGTTGGTTCCTCAAGACCCGCGACGCCCACGGTCTGTACGAACGGCTGGGGTTCGGGCCGCCGGACGAGCGAACGATGGAGCGCCCGCCGCGGCTCGCGGAATAGCGACGGATCTCACGGCGTTGCAGATCACCGTACGTCGTCCGCAACGCAACCGAAGGGGCTGGAGATCATGGTGTCGCAGACGCAGACGGATCGAGTGGTCGAGGGAGTCGAGCTGCCGCCGGTCGGGACCTGGAGGTTCGACCCGGCACACACGACGATCGGGTTCGTGGCCCGTCATCTGTTGTCGAAGGTTCGTGGGCGGTTCAACGAGTTCGACGGAACGATCGTGATCGCCGATCGGCCGGAGGACTCGAAGGCCGTCGTCGAGATCGCCACCTCCAGCGTGGAGACGAAGACGGACATGCGTGACGACCACCTACGAAGCCCGGACTTCTTCGATTCCGAGCGGTACCCGACGATGACGTTCCGCAGCACCGAGCTGCGTCCGACCGGAGGCAACCGGTTTCAGCTCGTGGGCGACCTCACGATCAAAGACGTGACGAACCCCGTGACGCTCGACGCCGAGCTTCACGGGTTCGGTCCCGGATTGGACCCGAACGGTCCACTCGTGGCGTTCTTCTCGGCACGCGCCGAGGTCGACCGGGAGGACTGGGACCTGACGTGGAACGTCGCCGTAGAGACCGGTGGCGTGCTCGTCGGCCGCATGGTGCAGATCGAGATCGAGACGGAGCTCCTCCTGCAGCCCTCGTGATCGACGTCTGCTCGTTAACATTCGCCGGGTGAAGATCGGGCTCTGCCAGACCAACTGCGGTGAGGACGTCGCCGCGAACGAAGAGCAGGTGTTCGGTCTGCTCGAGGAGGCCGCGGCCGCCGGCATCGACCTCGCGGCCTTGCCCGAGGTCTGGCCGTGTCAGGGGTCGGCCTCGCAGGTTCGGGCCGCCGCGGAGCCGCTCGACGGTCCGCGCATCGAACGGCTGGCGGAGGTGGCGCGCCGCCACGGCATCTGGATCCACGGCGGCAGCGTGCTCGAGCTCGACGGCGACCGAGTGTTCAACACCAGCGTGTTGGTGGACCGAACCGGCGACCTGGTCGCGACGTATCGCAAGATCCACCTGTTCGACGCCGATCCGCCCGGGGCGGTGCCGAGCCGCGAGTCCTTCGTGTTCGCCGCAGGGGAGGAGGTCGTCACCGCCGAAACCGAGTTCGGCAGGGTCGGCCTGACCATCTGCTACGACGTGCGTTTCCCGGAGCTGTACCGGGAGCTCGCCGTGCGCGGCGCCGTCGTTCTGTTCGTCCCGGCGGCGTTCCGGTACGAGACCGGCCGGGATCACTGGGACGTCCTGCTGCGCGCCCGCGCCGTCGAGGACCAGGCGTTCGTCGTGGCCGCCGCCCAGTGGGGGACCTGGGGCCCGCCGGAGCGCGTTCGCCACAACTTCGGGAACAGCCTGGTGGCCGACCCGTGGGGACGAGTGATCGCGCGCGCCCCCGACGGCGTCGGCCTCACCGTCGCTGAGCTGGACCTTTCCGAGATCGATCGGGTCCGAACCATCCTGCCTGCGCTTCGCCATCGCCGCCTCGGCCCCGTCTGCTAGACGGCCGACCCACTGAGGGCCATTCGTCCTACGCCGATTGTCGGGAGGTTTGGCGTCTTGCGGTCGAGGGTTCAGTTGCGGATGGTCATCGCCGATAGTCAGAACAGGTTGGTGGCTCGCGCCGCCTGGACCCCTGAGACGGGAGTCAGGGACATGACCCAGCCGATCCGACTTCGTCGATCCTCGATCGCGGCGGTGCTGCTCGCGTGTTCGCTCCTGCTGTCGACGGTCGTCGCCAATCGAGCCGAGGCCGGGGTCGTTGCTCGCGATCGCGCCGAGATGCTCGAGCTCACGAACGCGTCGCGAGAGAAGAACGACCTGCGCCCGCTGAAGATCGACACGGACCTCTCGAGGTACGCGCGTCGTCACTCGCGGGCCATGGCGAATCAGGACCGCCTGTTCCACACGTCCGATCTCGCGTTGAAGCTGCGCGGAAAACGGTGGTCGGTGGCGGGGGAGAACGTCGGGTACGGCTCGTCCCTCGCGCAGATCCAGAGGGCGTTCATGAGGTCGAAGCCCCATCGCGCGAACATCCTCAAGGGCGCGTACGAACACGCCGCGATCGGGGTCGTGCGTTCGAACGGGACCTTCTGGGTGACGGTGATCTTCTACGGCTAGCCCCTCCCGACCTAGCTGTAGATCAGGAACGCCCCGGCCTGCGGCCGGGGCGTTCCGCCTTCAGGCCCGGTCGAGGTCGTCGGGAACGTCCACGTCGACGGGGGCGTCGCCCCCGACGTCCACGTTCTCGACCAGCCCGGGGTGACGAGCGATGACGTCGCGGGCGCCGACATCGCCCTCGAGCAACTGCACCTCACGCCACAGCTCTCGGGCGATGAGGGCCGGGCCGGGGCCGGACCGGAACGCCAGGCGGACGATCGGCGCTCGGCGGCCGTGGAACGCGTCGAGCAGGGAACGGACGTGTTGGGCCGTGATGCCGGGCTGGTCGGCCAGCAACACGGCGGCGCCTTCGCTTCCCGGGTCGGCGTGGGCCAGGCCGGTGGAAAGGGACGACGCCATCCCGCTGAGGTAGGCGTGGTTCACGACCCACCGCCCCGCCGACGGCAGCCGCAACACCGATCGAACGCGGTCGGCGTCGTGACCGAGGACGACCACGATCTCGTCGGCGCCGCCGGCGGTGGCGGCGTCCACCGCGTGTTGGACCATCGGCTTGCCGCGGACCTCCACGAGCTGCTTGGTCTCGCCGAACCGAGTGCCGGCGCCGGCCGCCAGCACGATCGCGCTGATCACGACTGTCGCCCGAACAACCGCCGGAAGAGCCGGACGATCGCCGACCAGATCGCGGACAGGCCCAACCGGACGCCGGAGATGGGTTTCGCACGAGCCGGCGCCGCCGGTGGTCCCGTCCTCGGCGCCGGTCGTTCGGCCGCAGCTTCCTCGTCGGCCGCGGCCTCCGCCGCAGCCACCCCGACCGCGGCCATGTTCGTGCGTAGGCAGTCGGCGAACTGCCCCGTGAGCTTCCTGCTCACCTCCGGGAGCAGCCCGCGCGAGAGCTGGGCGACGGCGCCCGAGAGCTGGATGTCCGCCCTCATCTTCACCGTTGTCTCCTGGTCGCCGGATTCCAGCCAGCTCGTCACCTTGGCGTTGGCGGCGCCTTTGCCTTTCTGCTCCATCCCTTTGGCGTGAAACACGATGCGGTGCGCCTGGTCGTCGCGTTCGTCCATGCTCACCGTCCCGGCGAACGCCAGCGACACGGGCCCGAGCTTCATGTTCACCTTGCCCTTCCACGTGTGATCGTCGACGGTCCCGGTGAGCTCGGCTCCGGGCATGCACGGAGCCACCCGCTCGATGTCCAGCAAGTACCCCCACAGGTCGTCCACCTTCGCGGGGACGGTGAACTCGTTCTCGATCTGCATGTTCCCCCCTCGGCGGGCCGGCTCCGCGGAGCCTACCGCCTGCGAAGCGGTGGGTCCGCCCCCTACCGGGCGGGGGCGTGGCGCTCGTGGATCGGGCCGGGTCGGTCCTTCAGGAAGCCGGCGCCACGGCCGCGTTTGACCGCGACGATCTCCGCGCAGATCGCGGCGGCGATCTCCTCCGGGCCTTCGGCACCGAGGTCCAGGCCGGCCGGGCCGTGGATGCGCTCGAGGTCGGCCGCTGCGAACTCGACCCCCTCATCGCGCAGCTCGTCCAGCAGCCGGTGGGTCCGGACGGCCGGACCGAGCATGGCCAGGAACCGGACCGGCGAGGCGAGCAGTGACCGGACGTAGTCCTTGTCGCGCAGGAAGTTGTGGGTCATGACGACGGCGAAGGTCCGTTCGTCCACCGGAGCGCTCTCTGCCATCTTGTCCGGTCGCTCCACGAGCACGAAGTCGGCCGCCTCGGGGAACCGCTCGCGGTTGAGGAACTCGCGCCGGTCGTCGACCACTATCGGACTCCAGCCGAGCGCCGCGGCCTGCTTCACCAGCGGGGCGGCGTCGTGCCCCGCCCCGCACACCAGCAGCCGCAACGGGGGTTCGAGCACCTCGATGAACGCTCGGACGCCATCGACGAGCTCGCGGACCTCGCTGCGCTCGCGCGCCAGGAGCTCGATCGCGGCCTCACGGGCCGCGGCGTCGACCGCCCTGTCGCCGAGCGAACGCTCTGCGGCCCCCCCCGGCCGGACCAACATCCGCGCCCCCTGCTCGGTGCCCTCCCGGGTCGAGTCCAGGATCGTCACCATGCAGATCGGACGCTCCTCCTCGAGCGCCATCCGAAGCGCGCCGGCCACCTCGGCGGCCTTGTCGGCCGGCTCGACGAACAGCTCGAACGCCCCGTTGCAGCCGAGGCCCCAGCCCCACACGGCGTCGTCGTCCGCGGTCAGGTCGAACGAGACGATCCTCGCCATGCCCTCGCGCATCACGATCTTCGCCACGTCGGCCACGTCGTTCTCGAGGCACCCGCCCGAGATGTTCCCGACGAGCTCGCCTTCCTCGGGCACGAGCAGGCGGGCGCCGGGACGGCGGTACGTCGAGCCCCGGACGGCGACGATCGTGGCAAGCGCGAGTTTCTCGCCCCGCGCCGAGAGCGATTCGATCGCCGACAGGACGTCGGTCAGCTCGCTCATTGCTCGATGGTACTCTCAACCCCCGCAACGTCGGGCGCCTTGCTCCTGCCAGCGCCGGGGGATTCATGCGGCTCCTCGTCTTCCTCCACGGAACCACCTTCATGCATCCGGGCGCGGTCGGTCGCACCCGTGGGGAACGCGTCGCGCAGGTCCGGACGGGAAGCGATCCCGCCCTGCGCGAGTTCGATACGTACGTGCCGGTCGACGGCGCCGTGGCGAAGCTCCAGCGGTGGCACGAGCAGGGTGCCCGCATCGACTATCTGAGCTCGCATCGCCGGCCCGAGGACGTCGCCAAGGACGAGATGGTGTTGGCGAGGTTCGGCTTCCCTCCGGGCCAGGTCCTGGCCCGCGCTCCCGGCGAGAGTTACGGCGACGTCGCGGGGCGAGTCCTGCCCGACGTGCTGATCGAGGACGACTGCGAGAGCCTCGACGGCGCGAGCGAGATCACGTACCCGCAGATCCGGCCGGAGCTCCGCGCCCGGATCACCTCGATCGTCGTCCCCGAGTTCGGGGGGATCGACCACCTGCCCGACTCGCTCCCGGAGCTCGTCACCTTCAGGTCGTGATGCCCGGGTGAGGCCGGGCGAACCGGTTGAGAGGTCAAGCGTCCGCGGTGGCGAACCTCACCGGCTCCCGCTCGAAGCGCTCGAGGCATCCCGCCGAGCAGAAGTAATACGTGATGCCCTCGTGCACGGACCGGAACCGGACCGAGGCCACGTCCACCGTCATCCCGCAGACCGGGTCCCGCTCCTCGTGGCGCGGGATCTCGGCCGGAGGGGCCGCCGCGAAGTTCCCGGAGGAGCGTTCGCGGACCAGCTCGGCCAGGATGGCCACGGCGATCTCCTCGTGAGCGATCGGACCCAGGTCGAGGCCGGCCGGCGCGTGGACCCGTGCCAGGTCCTCCTCGCGAACGCCGCGATCGCGGAGGTAGCCCAAGACCGACTCTGCCCGGCGGCGCGAGGCCACCAGGCCCACGTATCCGGCCGGCGTGGCCAGGGCCTGCTCGAGCGCCTCCTCGTCGTAGTGGCCCTGCGTGGCGACGACGACGAACGACCGCTCGGTCACGTTCGCCGGGACCAGGTCCATCGTCGTGACCACCCGGCCCGCCTGCGGGTACTCCTCGGTCGAGCCGCCCTCGTCCACCACGACGGTTCGCCATCCCAGCGCATCGGCCATGCTGGTCAACGTGGCCACGGCCGGCGAGCGGCCGATCACGACGAGCTGCGGCTGGGGCAGGACCGGTTCCACGTAGACCTCCAGGGCTCCTTCGCTCTGACACGCGATCGGGACGGTCACGACGCCCTCGCGACCCCTGGCCGCGAGCTCCTCGGGCGGGCCGAGGAACAGGAGCCGGGGCGTGCCCTCCTCGAGCGCCCTGAGCGACTCGCGGATCACCGTGGGTTCGGCGCAGGCGCCGCCCAGCCAGCCTCGGACTCGCCGGTCGGGGGTGATGAGCGCCGTCGACCCCTCCTTGCCGGAGGAGGGCGTCCGCCGCCACACCACCGTGGCGAGCACGAACGGCTCGCCGCGCTCGGACAGGTCGTTCGCGAGCGCCAGGACGTTCGGCTTCATGACTTGGCCTACGCGGGAGATCCCGACTTGGCCTTCTGGATCGCCTCCCAGACACGGGCCGACGTGAGCGGCATGTCGATGTTCCGAACGCCGAGGTGCCACACGGCGTCGATCACGGCGTTCACGAACGCCGCGGGCGAACCCACGGTGGCGGACTCGCCGACGCCTTTGGCCCCGATCGGGTGATGCGGTGAGGGGGTCACCGTCTCGCGCAGCTCGAACTTCGGCGTCTCCCACGCCGTCGGCAGCAGGTAATCGGTGAAGTTCGTGCCGATGCAGTTCCCGTCTTCATCGAACGTGATCTGTTCCATCGCCGCGATGCCGAACCCCTCGCACAGGCCGCCGTGGATCTGGCCCTCGACGATCATCGGGTTGATCCGCACGCCGCAGTCGTCCACCGCGACCATCCGGTCGACCTTCCACACGCCGGTCTCCTCGTCCACCTCGACCACGACCGCGTACGTCCCGAACGGGAACGTCAGATTCGGCGGGTCGTAATAGGTCACCCCCTCGAGCCCCGACTCCATGCCGTCGGGGAAGTTGGTGTACGCGGCGAACGCCACGTCCTGGATCGTCTTGACCTGGTCGGGCGCGCCTTTTACGAAGAACCTGCCCTTCTCGTACGCGACGTCCTCCTCCGCCACCTCGAGCAGGTGGGCGGCGAGCTTCATGGCCTTGTCGCGGAGCTTGCGCGCCACCAGCGCGGTGGCGGCCCCGACGGTCGGCGTGGAGCGCGACGCGTACGTCCCGAGGCCGTACGGCGTGTTGTCCGTATCGCCGTGCATGACCTTGATGTCTTCGGGCTGGATGCCGAGCTCTTCCGCCACGATCTGCGCGAACGTCGTCTCGTGCCCCTGGCCCTGGGTCTTCGAGCTGATCTTCAGGATCGCCTTGCCGGTGGGGTGGATCCGCAGCTCGGCGCCGTCGTTCATCTTCAGACCGAGGATGTCGTAGTCCTTGTGTGGCCCGGCGCCGACGACCTCGGTGAAGCTGGCGAGCCCGATGCCGAGCAGCCGTCCCTGGGCGCGCGCCTCGGCCTGCTCGCGGCGCAGGTCGTCGTACCTCACGGTCTCGAGCGCGAGGTCCATCGCCCCGTGGTAGTCGCCCGAGTCGTATTCGAACCCCGTGGCGGACCGGTAGGGGAACTGGTCCTTGCGAATGAAGTTCTTCTTCCGCAGCTCGGCGGGGTCCATGCCCAGCTCGTACGCCGCGTTCTGCACGAGCCGTTCGATCATGTAGGAGGCCTCGGTGACCCGGAACGAGCAGCGGTAGGCGACCCCGCCGGGGGCCTTGTTCGTGTACGCCCCGTCCGCCGAGACGTGCGCCGCCGGCAGGTCGTAG
>DATHVC010000250.1:0-5083 GCA_035461565.1 Actinomycetota bacterium | reverse complement strand
GCGGTACACGAAGGAGCAGATCCTCATCCGCTACCTCAACACCGTGTACTTCGGGAACGGCGCCTACGGGATCATGGCCGCCTCCCGGACCTACTTCGACAAGGAGCCCGCGGCCCTCACGCTCGAGGAGGCCGCGCTCCTGGCCGGATTGATCCGTGCCCCCGTCACCTACGACCCGGTCACCAAACCCGGCCGAGCGAAGAACCGGCGCAACCGGGTGCTGCTGCGCATGCTCGAGCTCGGCATGATCGACCGGGCGAGCTACGACGCCGTGCGGGCGAGGCCCGTCGAGCTGAACAGGAACCAGGACGAGCAGGCGCCGTACCTGGCCCCCCACTTCGTGGACTACTTCAAGGAGTGGTTCCTCTCGAACCCGCGGTTCGGCGAGACACAAGCGGAGCGATACAACCTGCTGTTCCGCGGCGGCCTGCGGATCACCACGACGCTCGACCCGCGGATGCAGCGCGCCGCGGAGCGCGCCGTGGCCTCCGTCCTCATCGAACCGACCGATCCGTTCGGGGCCCTGACGGCCATCGACCCGCGCACCGGCTACGTGCGGGCCATGGTCGGTGGGCGCGACTACTGGGACGAGGAGGATCGCTTCGCCCGGATCAACCTCGCGACTGGCGGGAGCACCGGCCGGCAGGCCGGCTCGGCTTTCAAGCCCTTCGCGCTGGTGGCCGCGCTCGAGAGCGGCCTGACGCGGTCCACGTCGCTGAACGGCTCGTCGGCGAAGATCCTGCTGCCGACCGGCGAATACTGGGAGCCGAGGAACGCCGAAGGCGGCGGCTACGGGACGATCTCGCTCGAACGCGCCACCGTGAGCTCGGTCAACATCGCCTACGCGAACCTGCTGGCCGAGATGGGGGCGGGTGATCCCTACGTCGGGGCGGAGAAGACCGTGGAGGCCGCCGTGCGGATGGGGATCCGCTGCTGCCCTCGGACCACCGAGCCGGGAGGGACACTCGCCGCGGTGCCGTCGGCGGTCCTTGGCGTGAACGAGGTCAGCACGCTGGAGATGGCCTCGGCATACGGCACGCTCGCGTACGGCGGGCGACACGTGCAGCCGACGCCGGTGATCGCGATCACCACGCGCGAAGGCGATCCGATCTACACCGCGAGCCCGCGGATCCGGGAAGCGGTCGACCCCGCGATCGCGCAGGAGGCGGTCGACATCCTCGAAGGCGTCGTCTCCGGCGGCACCGGTCGCGCCGCCAACATCGGGCGGCCGCAGTTCGGCAAGACCGGCACCGCGCAGAACGCCAGCGACGCGTGGTTCGTCGGGGCGGTCCCACAGCTCGTCACGGCGGTCTGGGTGGGCTTTCCCCAGGGCCAGATCCCGATGTGCTGCGGCACCACCCGCATCTCGTCCGTCGACGGCGGCACCTGGCCGGCTTCGATCTGGCGCGCCTTCATGGAGGTGGCCACGGCTCGGATGCCGGTCCGAGACTTCCCGACCGGCCTGGAGGTCGACTACGTGACGCTGCGGATCGACGTCGGCCGCGGTTGCCTCGCCAACCAGTTCACGCCGGCGCACGAGATCCAGCTGTTCCGGTACGTGGCCGGCACCGAACCGAAGCTCGAGGTCTGCGCCGAACCCAGCTCGTACCGGGAGCTCGTCGTGCCCTCGGTGATCGGCCTTCAGCGGCAGGCCGCCGTCGACGTGCTTCACGCGGCGGGCTTCAACGTGGCGGTCGACTACGCGGACTCCGATCAGCCGGACGACACCGTCGTCACCCAGAGCCCCGCCGCCGGGAGCCGGCTGATCCAGACCGGAACGGTGACTATCACCGTGGCGAGGGGGGCGCCGGAACCCGACTCCGAGATCGTCCCGGTCCCGAACGTCGTCGGCATGACGAGGGGCCTCGCCACCGCCACCCTCCGCGGCGCGGGGTTCGGCGTGAACGCGGCCGTCGAAGCCGAGTGCGACGCGGCGGCGCCCGGCTGCGAGGCGCCTTCGGGGATCGTCTGGGCGCTGTCGCCCACGGGGGAAGCCGAGGCCGGCTCGACCGTCACGATCCGCGTGAACCCGTGACGGCCGACGCCGGGCGCCCGGGAGAGAGGAACGGGCTGCCGCGCTCGAAGTAGCGCCAGCGCTCCCGGACCCCCACTCGCACCCCCACCCGCGCGCTGCGGGCGACCCGACTCGCCGGCAGCGGCTCGCCCGCCCGGAGCTCGAGGTTCGCCCCACCGACCAGGTCGGCGCCGTCGTCGCGTCGATCCACTCCCATGGCCTGAGCCAGCCGCCCGGGGCCCGAACAGAGCAGTCGCGGCGCCTCCACTCCGCGACGTGCCGACATGGTCTCCAGGCCCTCGAGCGGCTCGGCCGCGCGGAGCAGCACCGCGCTCCCCACGCCGGCCGTGCCCGTCACCACGTTGGCGCAGAAGTGCATGCCGTACGTGAAGTACACGTACAGATGCCCGGGCGGGCCGAACATCACCGCGTTCCGCGCCGTCCGGCCCCGGAACGCGTGGCTAGCCGGGTCGTCGGGCCCGTAGGCCTCGACCTCGACGAGCCGCACCGACACCCTCGTGCCGTCGGGCAGCATCCGCACGAGCACGCGGCCGAGGAGGTCGGGCGCCACGACCGTCGCCGGGCGGGCGAAGAACCGCCGGGGCAATCTCGGGCCGAACCTCACCGGCCTTTCCGCAGGAACGTCCGGAGCCGCGTCAGCGGCCACGCGTTGATGACGTCGTCGCTCGTGAGCCAGCCGCGCTGGGCGGTCGCCACCCCGTACCGCATATGCGACAGGTGCGTCGTGGCGTGCGAGTCGGTGTCCACGGCGAACTTCACCCCATATCGGCGCGCCCACAAGATGTGTTCGTCCCTGAGGTCGAGGCGGTCGGGGTATCCGTTCACCTCGAGCGCCGTGCCGGTGCGCGCCGCCGCCTTGAACACCTCGTCCAGGTCGAACTCGATCGGCTGGCGTTTGTTGATGAGCCTCGCCGTCGGGTGGCCGATGATCTGCACGGAGGGGTTCTCCATGGCGCGGACGATACGCCGGGTCATGTCGTCCTTGGACTGCGTGAAATGCGAGTGCACCGACGCCACGCAGACGTCGAAGCCTTCCAGGAACTCGGGGTCCCAGTCGACGTTTCCGTCCGGGTCGATGTTGAGCTCGGTCCCGTGGAGCAGGGTCATCTTCGGGTACCGGGACTGGAGCGTCCGGAGCTCGTCGCGCTGCGCCAGCATCTTGTCGTCGGTCATGCGCTGCATGAACAGGTTCGGCGCGTGGTCGGTGACCGCGTAATACGCGTACCGCCGTTCGGCAGCGTCGTCGAGCATCTGCTCCAGGGTGGCGAGCCCGTCGGTCAGCCGCGTGTGGGTGTGCAGGTCCCCACGGATCTGCCGCTCGGTCAGGACGTCGGGCAACGTGCCGTCGAGCGCCGCCTCGACCTCGCCGCGGTCCTCCCGCATCGTGGGCGGGATCCACGGAAGGCCCAGCCGCTCGTACACCTCCTCTTCGGTCCGGGCCACGACCAGCCGGCCCGACTTGGCCCGGAACAGCCCGTATTCGTTGAGCTTCAGCCCCTTGCGGACGGCCATCTCCCGGATCCGGATGTTGTGGGGTTTGGAGCCCGTGAAGTAGATCATCGCCGCCCCCCACGCCTCGAGCGGTACCACCCGCAGGTCGACCTGGAGGCCCTGGCGGGTCAGGACGGAGGACTTGGTCTCCCCGTTCGCCAGCACCCGCTCGACCATGTCGTCCGACGTGAACGCCTCCATGACCGCGACGGGGTCCTCGCTCGCCACCAGCAGGTCCAGGTCGCCGATCGTCTCGGCCATCCTGCGAAGTGAGCCGGCGTAGTCGATCCGCTTCACCTCGCGCAGGGCCCCCAGCCGCTCGATGAAGGAGTCGGCAAGGTCCATCGCCACCGACACGAGCGCGCGGTCCCCCTGTTCCCGGAGCCGCTCGAGGCCCCGGCGGATGTTCTCCTCGGTCCGTGCCCCGAACCCCTTGAGGTCCGCAAGCTGGCCGGCCTCCACGGCGGCCCGGAGGGAATCGATCCCCGCGATCCCGAGGTCCCGGTACAGGATCATGGCCTTCTTCGGTCCGAGGCCCGGAACCGAGATCATCTCGCGCACCCCGGCCGGGATCTCGGACCGAAGCTCCTGGAGCGCGGAGATCGTCCCGGTCTGCAGGAACTCGTGGATCTTCTCCCCGATCGACTTGCCGACGCCGGGGATCCGGAGGATCTCCTTGAGGTCCGTTCCCGCCAGGTCCGTGGCGTAGCCTCCGACGGCGCGCGCGGCCTTCTCGTAGGCGCGATGTTTGTACGGATCGGTCGACAGGATGGACAGCAGGTCCGCGTATTCGAGCAGGACGGCCTCGACGGCGTCGTTGGCTCGAGGCACGTCAGCGCCTCCTCGAGATCGTCAGGCGGCGCCCAGCAACCAGAGCAGCAGGGCCTTCTGCGTGTGCATCCGGTTCTCCGCCTGGTCCCACACCGCCGAACGGGGCCCGTCGATCACCTGGTCGGTGATCTCCTGGCCCCGGTGCGCAGGCAGGCAGTGCAACACGGTCACGTCGGGTCGCGCCAGGTCCACCTTCTCCTGGTCGAGCGCATAGGCGGGGAACACCAACGCCCGCTCGCCGGCCTCGGACTCCTGGCCCATGCTGGCCCACACATCCGTGTACAAGACGTCGGCCCCGGCAACCGCCTCTCGCGGGTCGTTCGTGGTGAGGACGCTCCCGCGGGTCCGCTCCCCGATCTCGGTGGCCCGCTGCACGACCTGCGGGATGGGCTCGAACCCGGGCGGGGTCGCCACCCGGACGTGCATCCCCAGCTTGGTGCCGCCCAGCAGCAGCGAATGCGTCACGTTGTTGCCGTCGCCCAGGTACGTGAGCGTCCGGCCGGCCAGCTCACCTTTGGTCTCCCGGATCGTGAGAAGGTCGGCCAGGCACTGGCAGGGGTGCTCGAAGTCCGAGAGCGCGTTCACCACGGGCACGGACGCGGCGCCGGCGAGCACCTCCAAACGCTCCTGCTCGAAGGTCCGAAGGACGATCGCGTCCACGTATCGGGACAGGACCCGGCCGGGGTCCTCGATCGTCTCCCCCCGTCCGAGCTGCAGCTCGGACGA
>DATHVC010000249.1:0-9137 GCA_035461565.1 Actinomycetota bacterium | reverse complement strand
TCCGCATCGAGCCGTCGCGACGCACCCGGTACAACGTCGCTACGAGCCGTCGGCCATCCGACCGCATCACGGCTCGAAAGTCGATGGCGGCGTCGGCCCGCGTGTCCAGCTCGACGACGACGTATCCCACGTCCCACATCTGCGCGACGGTCCACTCGCCGAACGTGACCACCCGCCACTGCGGCGGTCCCTCGTCGTGCCGCAAACGAACGGCGGCGACGTCTAGGCGGCCCCGAGTGTCCTTCGGATCGTTCACGGGCTCGTGGCGCGCCGAGGCCACGGAGCCGAACGACACCATCGCGGCCACCACGACCACCGTGGCGATGCGGGCCGGCGTCATCGCTCCGGGCTCCGACGAGCGAGCCTCATCGCGGAACGCCCCGCCCAGATCGCCAGAGCGAGACCCACGAGCACCAGGACCGCCGGCAGGATCTGATCGCCGGAGGGCCTGCCGACCGAGGCGACGGCGCCGGCGTCGGTCCCGGCTCGCCACGCCACGGCCGCCACGGTCATCAGGGCGGCGTTGCGAGCCAGCAACAGGCGGTAGTCGCGCGCGGCCGATCGCCCGAAACACCCACAGTCCAACAGGCGCCCCGCGCGGACACGGGCCACCACGATCGCCGCCGAGAACGCCGTGAGGACGACGAGCGAGGCGAACCCGGCCGAGGAGACCCGCCCCAGGAATGGCAGGACTGCCAGCGAGAGCTCGATGACCGGGACACCGGCGGCCGCCCGTTCGACCTCACTCGGGAGCCGGTACGCGGCGAGGGTCCGGCGCCACCGCACGGGACGAAGCAGCTTCGCGGCCGCGGCCACGGCGAAGGTCCCGGCCAGCACCGCCGCGGCGGCGGCGCCGACGTCCGCGCGGCTCGGCCGGGTCACGGTCGTCGCCGCCAGGAGCGCGATGGCGACGAGAACGGTCGCGTGCGCCCCCCGCCACCCGACCCAGGAGGCGGCGCGGGCGAGGGAGCCGACGAGCGCCGTGCTCTCCTCGGGGGTCCGCGCCCCGAACGCCGCCGCCGCCCCCAGCCCTCGAGCCACACCGAACGGCAGAACGAGCGCCGCGCCCAGCACCGGCCGGCCGCTCACGAGCGCCGCCCCCGCCACGACCACCAGGGTCCCGTGCGACAGATATGTGAAGAACCCGACGCCGAGCCCGAGCCCGTACAGGAACGAGGCCGGCGCGAACGGGAAGAACGTTCGCCACCAGTCCGGCACCTGACGACGGAGTTGCGGCACTGGAACCGCCACCCCGAACGCCTCGCGGAGCAGGTACAAGCCCGCCACCCCCACGATCGCGACGACGCCGAGGCCGCCCCAGGGAGCGCCGAGCAACGCGCCCACACCACCGAGCACGGCGCCGAAGACGGCCGCCGCCACCGCGGCTCCCGCGACGTGGACGAGCAGGAACGCCGTCCATCTGGGTCGGCTGCCCCCGTGGACCACGGGGGTGATGGTCTCCACCATCGACAGGCCTCAGGGTCCGAACAGCGCGGTGAGGCCCGCCAGCACCGAGGCGGCCACGATCGCCGCCGTGAGCGGACCGTCTAACATCGGACGTTCAGCTCCCGATACGCGATGCAGAACACGCGCAGCCCGCTCGGACAGTACCCACGGACGGCCCCGTCGCCGTTGATCCGGATGGTCGACCGGGAGCAGCAATCGGAGATGTGCCGGATCCGGCCGCCGCAACACCGGCTCCAGCCACCCCCGAAGCGCGGGTTCCGCACGAACGGGTACCGCTCCGAAACGACCACCTGGCACACCTTCCGGCGCGTCTGGCGGCCGGGGTACAGGTACAGGTACCCGTTGTCGTCCACGGGGTAGCCGTGGGTCGGATGCACCGGGAAGCCCCAGCGGTCGATGCGCGAGTTCGGCGCGTAGGGATGCGGGCAGGAACCCGTCGTGAAGATGTGTCCGCAGATGTGGTGCGCCTCGGCGCGTTCGGGAGCCAGCGCCACCGCCACCATGGGCCCGCCGGCGAGGGCCACCACAGCCCGACCGAGCTTCCCGAGGAAGGAACGACGGCTCACCCGGCGCGCGAGCTCGGTCCCGGCGCGCTCGATCCGACCCATCAGCCGGCCCGGCGCTCCATCACGTCGGCGATCCGCCGCCGCGCGGCGTCCACGAGCCCCTCGACCTGCTCGAGCGAGTTCACGGTGCCTTTCGCGCGGACGACCCCCAGCTCGTCCAGCACCACGACGAACGGGACGCCGGGCACGTCGTAGGCCTCCTCGAGTCGAGGATCGGAGACGACCTGCGGGATGAGGCCGGCCGCCGCGGCGGCGGCCGGGAGCGACGGCAACACCAGCTCGCAGATGGGGCAGGTCGGCGAAACGAACGCCAGGAGCCGGCCCGGGCCCGGGCCACCGACCAGGACGGTTTCGCCGGCGAGGGTCCGAGCGTCGCTCTCCGGCGGGGCCGAGCCGATCTCCGGACCTTCGTCATCGGCCTCGAACGCCCCCACCGGGCCGAGACGGAGGTGCAGGACCCCCACCTGGCGGGCGAGCGCGACGACCACCACCGTCAGGACGGCGAGCAGGATCCACTGGACGACGAAGGCCGCGGCCCACCATCCCGACACTCGGGCCTACTCCTCCTCGACCGCGGCGGCGGCGCGTTCGTCGGAAGAGGGCACGGCCGGCGACGACGGGGCCGTCCACATCGGCTCGCCGTTCTTGCCGAGGAACTGGAGCACCGGCATCCCGTCCCCGGTCAGTCCCATGATGGCCCGCAGCTCGCCGTCGGCGTTCAGCAGTCGCAGGATCGGCGACCCCTCCGCGGCGAGCCCGAGCCGGGCCCGGACCTTCCCGTCTTCGTCCTGGAGCGAGATCGTGGGCGACCCCTGCTGGGCGAGCGAATACACGAACCCCAGCTCGCCGTCTTTGTTCCGCAGCGCGAGCGTCGGCGACCCCTCCGAGCCCAGCCCGAACTTGGCCCGGACCTTCCCGTTGCGGTCCACCATGGCCAGGCTGGCCGAACCGTCGGAGAACAGGCCGAACGTGGCGCGGACCTTGCCGTCGTCGTCGGCGATGGCCAGCCCGGCCGAACCGTCGGGCTGCACGCCGTACCGTGCCCGGAGCTTCTCGTCGGGCCCGTAGAACGAGAGGAAGGGGAGGTCATCGTTCGTGACGCCGAACCGAGCCCGGACCCGCCCCTCCGAGTCCTCGATCTCGATCTCGCCCGCCCGGATGACCCGTTTCCTCATCGAACCGCCCCTGTTCGCTCGTGCCGACGCGTCCGCCGCAGTCTAGGACGGCCGACCCTTCGAGCGCGCACGCCGGACGAAATCGCAGGTCCGTGCGGACGGGGTTGGCCCGGGGGCCAGACGGATCCGGCCCGGGACTGGATCGGACCGGACCGGAGAAGCGAGAAACCGCCGCGACCCGAAGGTCGCAGCGGTCTCTCATCTCGCACTGTATGGGGGCCCTCATCCGCGGTCAAGTCCGAGCGGGCGATTTTGTCACTCTTTCCCGAGACGCTCCCGGCGCCGGGTGAACGCATGGAGGTGATCGGGGTCGGGTTCGACCCCGATCCCGAGCCCCTGCGGCACGGCCATCGTGCCGTCGGGGGCCATCTCGAACGGTTCGGTCAGGTCTTCGTCGAAATAGCGGCGGCTCGCACTCGTGTCGCCCGGGAGCGAGAACCCGGGCATCGCCGCGAGGGCGAGGTTCCCGGCCCTGCCCACGCCGGTCTCCAACATCCCGCCGCACCACACCGGCACCCCTTGGGCTGCACAGACTTCGTGGACGCGCCTCGCCTCCAGCAGGCCGCCGACCCTGCCCTGCTTGACGTTGACGATCCGGCAGGCCCCCAGCTCGATGGCCGCGGCCGCGTGGGCCGCGGTTCGGATCGACTCGTCGAGGCATACGGGCGTGGCGATCTCCGCCTGGAGCTTGGCGTGCTCCACGAGGTCGTCGTGGTGCAGGGGCTGCTCCACCATCACCAGGTCGAACGCATCGAGCGACCGGAACACGTCGGCGTCGGCGAGCGTGTAGGCGGCGTTGGCATCGACCGAGAGCGAGGCATCCGGGTGCGCCTTCCGAACGGCCCGCACGCGTTCGACGTCGGTTCCCGGTTCGATCTTCAGCTTGATGCGCCGGTATCCCTCGCCCAGGTACCCCGAGACCTGGTCGAGAAGCGTCTCCTCGTCCGTCGCGATCCCGATCGAGACGCCGCACGGGACCCGGTCCCGAGCCGCGCCGAGGTACCCGGCCAGCGAGCGGCCCTCTTCTCGGAGCCCGGCGTCCAGGACCGCGTTGACCAGCGTGGCCTTGGCCATGGGATGTCCGCGCACGAACCCGAACACGCCGTCCACGCTCTCGAGAGCGACCTCCCCCGCGGCGATAAGCGCGGGCCCCAGGAGGTCCCGAAGGACGAGCCACACCCCCTCGTTCCATTCCTCGGAGAAGTCGGGGTCGGCTCCCGCCACACACTCCCCCCATCCGACGGCGTGATCGGTCTCCACCCGGGCCAGTACACACTGCTTGTCGGTCATCACGCCGAAGCTGGTCCGGAACGGGCGCACGAGCGGAAGGCCGAGGAGGAAGAGCTCGACGGACCGAACCCGCGTCACGCCGACGTCTCCTCGGGCCCGAAGACGTAAGTGCCGCGGTCCCGAAAGAACGCCAGCCCCACCAGGCCTCGGCCGAGACACTCCTCGGCGGCCTCGGCCACCAGATCGCGCCACCGCCGCGCGAGCTCGGGCTGGGCCGTTCGCAAGGAGGTGTGATCCTCCGGGATCTCGAGCAGCAGCACGTCACCCGCCGCATCTTCGCGAACCGGTCGGCCGGCCCGGTCCCGGCGCAGGACCGGCTGCGCCTCGGCGGTTTCGACCGGTCGCGGCCCCGGGACTCTCTCCAGGTCCCACCGGACGAAGAAGCGGTCGCTCCGGTCCCCTCGGTTCAGCGAGTCCCGCATCTCTCCGTAGAAGCTGCGCTCGAACCGGTCGATCGTCGTGCCGAGCTTGTGGAGGTTGAGGTGGGCGTTCCGTGCGACCAGGGGGTCGAACGTCCACCGAACCACCCGGATCCCCAGGTCGAGGGCCTGCGCTCGCTGCGCGAGCTTCAGCGCGTACCCGACCCCGTGATGGCGGCGGTCGGGAAGGGTCGCCAGCATGTGCGAATGCACGTGCAGCGCTTCCTCGGGACCGCTCCCGATCCATCCCAGCACGTACCCGGTCAACTCGTCGCCGGCGAAAGCGCCGTACGGGACGTTGCCGCTCTCGGCGAGTGCGCGGAGCATCTCCCTGGGGACGACCTGCTCGTCCCCCCAGGTCCGGGCCAGGACGTGCACGATGCGGTCGGCGTCGTCCAGCGAATCCAGCGGGCGAAGCTCCACGCCCGCGGCCGCTGCGGCTCCATGGGCGAGCTCCCACGCCTGAGCGGTCACCGGCGGCGAGTGTAGCCCGGCACACGGCGGCCTCAGACGCCGGTGGGCCCGCGCGACGCGCGGGCCCACGAGGTGGTTCGGGTGAGTGCGGGATCAGCCGCCGGCCGGCGGCGGGAGCTCCTGCCACTCGTCTTCGTCGAGGTCCTTGCCGCGCCGCCGCTTGAAGACGGCGACAACGGCTCCGACGATCGCGGCGATGAACGCGAACCGCATGAGCCGTCCGAAGAATCCGCGCTTCTTCTTGCCTTCTTCCGTGTCCTCGGCCATCCCGGCCTCCTCTTCTCTCGGTGGGCCTGGTTGGACTTGAACCAACGACCTCATCCTTATCAGGGATGCGCTCTAACCGAGCTGAGCTACAGGCCCGAGACCACCGAGGAGCCATCAACTCGGCCCGATCGGAAGCGTACGTGCGCCTCGGAAACCGTGTCAATCGGCCTCCCGAGCAGGGGAAACGTCAGCGGCGTTCGGAGAGCGTGACCTCGATCCCGCCGACGATGTCGGAGATCAGGTTGTACAGGAAGGCCACGAACAGGTTGATCAGCGACCACACCACGACCATCCCGAGCCCGATCATGAGGGCGCGGGAGAACAGCCACTGCCCGTTGATCTCGAACGTCTCATCGCCGGCGAACAGCTTGGAGATCAGGTCCTCCGCGTTGTCCAGGGCGCCGATGGCCTCGAGAACGCCATAGATGATCACCAGCGCCCCCAGGACCACGACCATGATGCAGAGGTAGAACAGGACCGAAAGCCTCAGCACCGACCACGGGCCCACCTTGCGGATCATCACTCGGGCCTGGCGGTCCTTCGGCCTGGTCAGCCGGCGGATCTTCGTCGCGTCGCGCTCGGGCGGGGCCTTCTCGGGCTGCGGCGGGGTCTCGGTGACCACGGGGGTGGGACCGGCGGGTTCGCTCATGGGTTCCGGCCCTTTCTACGCGGCCCCGGGGCCCGCGGCAACCACCGGCCCCTCACGGGGCCGTCCGGGCCGTCCCAGGACCAGTCGGGCGTGCAGCGGAGCCAGGACCGCGAGTGCGGCGAGCGTTACCACCCACTCGGCCGGAGAGGCCTCGTCCTGCACCAGCAGACCCCCCGCGCCGACCAGCATCCCGGCAACCGCGGCCGCGGCGAGCCCCATCGCGGCGGGGAGTCTTGGCCACGCCACCAGAGCCGTCAGGAGCCCGAGGACTCCCCCGCCCACGATCAACGCGACACCGGCGCCGAGGTTCACCTGCGAATCATGCCCCGTCGGGGCCTCCGGCATGCGTGAGGGTTACTCGTCCTCGGCCTGGGCGATGACGGGCGCGAGGGCCACCACCGTGGCGCCCTCCTCCACTCGCATGGTGCGCACCCCCTGAGAGGCCCGGCCCACCCGGCGGATGTCACCGGCGCCCACGCGGATCACGATCCCGGAGGACGAGATCACGAACATGTCCTGGTCCTTCGTCCCCACGAACGCGCCGGCGAGCAGGCCGGTCCGTTTGGTCAACGTGTGCCCGATGACGCCCTTGCCTCCGCGGCCTTTCACCGGGTAGTCCTTCAGCGTCGTCCGCTTGCCATACCCCTGCTGCGTGACGCTGATCATCTCCTCGCCGTCGGAGGCGATCCCCAGCGCGATGACCTCGTCGTCGTCGGCCAGGCGCATCCCGATCACCCCCGCGGTCTGGCGGCCCATGGGGCGGACCAGGCTCTCCTTGAACCGGATGGTCTGCCCCTTGCGGGACACCAGGAACACGTCGTCGCGTCCATCCGTCAGTCGCACGTCGATCAGCTCGTCGTCCGGCCGAAGGTTGATCGCCGCGAGGCCGGTGCGAGGCGAGTCGTATTCGGGGAGCATCGTCTTCTTGACCATGCCTTGCCGGGTCGCGAACAGCAGGAACCGCCCCTCGGAGTACTCCTTCAGGTCGATGACCGCCTGTACCCGCTCGTCACCGCTGATGGCCACGCCGGGGAGGTTGGCCGCGTACGTGCCACGAGCCGTCCGGCCGGCCTCGGGCACCTCGTGCACCTTGACCCGATAGACCTTGCCTTTGCTGGTGAAGAACAGCAGCCAGTGATGGGTGGTCGTGGTGAACACGTCGCGGACGACGTCCTCCTCCTTGAGGTTCTGGCCGCGGATCCCGCGGCCGCCCCGGCCCTGCCGACGGAAGTTCTCGATGGGTTGGCGCTTCACGTAGCCGGCGCGGCTCACGGTGATGACGACGTCCTGCTCCGCGATCAGGTCCTCGACGTCGAGCTCGCCTTCGTCGGCTCGCAGCTGGGACCGGCGCTCGTCCGCGAACCGCTTCTTGATCTCGAGCATCTCGTCCTTGATCACGCCGCGGATCTTCTTCGGGTCCTTCAGCAGCCCCTTCAGGTACCGGATCCGGGCGAGCAGGTCCTTGTGCTCCTGCTCGAGCTCCTCGCGGGCGAGTCGGGTCAGGCGCCGCAGCGGCATGTCCAGGATGTGATTGGCCTGGACCTCGGTGAGCTTGAACTGCCGCATCAGCTTGCCGCGGGCCTCCTCCGCGTCCTGGGACCCGCGGATGATCCGGATCACCGCATTGAGGTTCTCGAGCGCGATCAGGAGGCCCTTGACGATGTGGTCCCGTTCCTCGGCCTTGCGGAGCTGGAATCGGGTCCGGCGCGTGACGACGTCGATCTGATGGTCGACGTAGTACCCCACGAGCTCGGCGAGGTTGAGCGTGCGCGGCACGCCGTCCACCAGCGCGAGGTTGATCACCCCGAAGGTGTCCTGGAGCTGGGTGTGTTTGTAGAGCTGATTCAGGACGACCTGCGGGTTCGCGCCGCGTTTGAGGTCGATCACGAGCCGCATCCCCGCGCGTCCGCTCGAGTGGTCCTTGACGTCCGCGACGTCTTTCAGGCGGCCGGCGTGGACGAGCTCGGCGATCTTGGCGGCCAGGCGCGCCTTGTTGACCTGGTACGGGAGCTCGGTGACCACGATCCGCTGGCGGCCTGTCGCGGCCTCCTCGATCGAGCAGACCGCGCGGACCTTGATCGATCCGCGTCCGGTCTCGTACGCGTCTTTGATGCCGTCGCGCCCCATGACGATGGCGCCGGTCGGGAAGTCCGGGCCTTTGATGAATTTCATGAGCTGCTTGGGCGTCGCCTCGGGGTGGTCGATGTAGTGCACGACCCCGTCGATCACCTCGCCGAGGTTGTGGGGCGGCATGTTCGTGGCCATCCCGACAGCGATGCCACCCGATCCGTTCACCAGCAGGTTCGGGAAGCGGCTGGGCAGGACGACCGGCTGCATCTCGTAGCCGTCGTAGTTCGGGACGAAGTCTACGGTTTCGGCCTCGATGTCGCGGAGGAGCTCGAGCGCGATGGGTGCCAGGCGCGCCTCCGTGTACCGCTGGGCGGCCGGAGGGTCTCCGTCCACCGATCCGAAGTTCCCGTGGCCGTCGATCAGCGGAGCGCGCAGAGAAAAATCCTGCGCCATGCGCACCAGGGTGTCGTAGATCGCGACGTCGCCGTGCGGGTGATACTTCCGCATGACGTCGCCGACGGCCGCGGCGGACTTCCGGTAGGGGCGATCGGGCCGCAGCCCCGCCTCGAACATCGACCACAAGATCCGCCGGTGGACCGGCTTCAGCCCGTCGCGCACGTCCGGGAGCGCGCGCCCAACGATGACGGACATCGAATAGTCCAGATACGAGGTCTGGATCTGCTCCTCGAGCTGGACGTCTTCGATGCGCCCGCCGAGCATCGACTCCTGCGCCATCGGCTCTCCCCTACCGCGTTCCCGA
>DATHVC010000248.1:0-8098 GCA_035461565.1 Actinomycetota bacterium | reverse complement strand
AGGCCCACCGGTTCGCCGTCACGTATCACCGGCAGAAGCGGGCTCGGCGGGCCCTTGCCTCGCCGCTCGACGACGTCCCGGGCGTCGGGCCGGCGCGGAAGAAGGCCCTGCTGAAACGGTTCGGCTCGTTGACGAGGCTGTCCCGGGCGAGCGTCGAGGAGATCGCCGCCACCCCGGGGGTGGGGCCCGACCTGGCCCGGGCCGTACACGAACGCCTGACTGGCGCGGCCCCGTCCGGCCGACGGGAGAGCGCATGACCACGCAGCGGACGTCGCGCGGTGCAACCAACGCGCGCGAACGCGTGCCGGCCACGGGGCGGACGCGGCGGCGGCCGGCCGGCCCCGGGTTCACCATCATCACCGGGCTGTCGGGCGCGGGGCGTTCGGAGGCGGCGAGATGCCTCGAGGACCTCGGCTACTTCGTCGTGGACAACCTCCCGCCGTCGTTGCTGGCGAAGATGGCCGAGCTGGCCTCCAAACCCGGCGGGCCCGGCAAGGTGGCGATCGTGCTGGACGTGCGCGGCGGGGTGTTCTTCGGTGAGCTCTCCCGGGCCCTCCAGGAGCTGGAGGAGCTCAACATCCCCTACCGGATCCTGTACCTGGAGGCCTCGGACCAGGACCTCGTCAACCGGTACGAGGCCACGAGGCGGCGCCACCCTCTGGCCCCCGCCGACCGGGTCGTGGAGGGGATCCGCAAGGAGCGGCTCATGATGGAGAGCCTCCGAGGGGATGCCGACCTCATCATCGACACGTCCGGGCTCACCCCCCACGAGCTGCGCGATCGGATCCGAGATGCGTTCGCGGACCAGGGACCGGAGGCCGGCCTGCAGATCTCGCTCCTGTCGTTCGGCTACAAATACGGGGCGCCCCGGGACGCGGACCTCGTCATCGACTGCCGCTTCCTGCCGAACCCCCATTGGGTCGAGGAGTTGCGGCCCCTCCCCGGCACGGACGAACGGGTTCGGACCTACGTTCGCGGCCAGCAGACGTACCGCGAGTTCATGCGGCGGCTGCGTTCGCTGCTGGGGTTCATGGTCCCGGGCTTCGTGGCCGAGGGGAAGTCCTACCTCACGATCGCCGTCGGGTGCACCGGCGGTCAGCACCGCTCCGTGGTGGTGACGGAGGACCTGGCGACCTTCTTCCGGGACAAGGGGATGCCGGCCTCGGTCGACCACCGAGACCTCGACCGGTAGGCGGGCGCCCCTCCGACTCGATAGGGCCGTTCGCCCTCCGTGGCAGGGCCGAGGGTCCACCCGAGCGGGCGGAGGGTATCCGATACAGTTGGACCAACCCCTCTCGAGGAGGTCGATCATGAGCGTGAAGGTCGGCATCAACGGCTTCGGACGGATCGGGCGCAACTTCTTCCGGGCAGCCAAGCAGCGCGGCGCGGACTTCGATTTCGTCGCCGTGAACGACATCACGGACGCGAAGACCCTCGCGCACCTCCTGAAGTACGACTCGGTGCTCGGCACGTTCGATCGCTCCGTGCAGGCCGGCGAGAGCGCCATCGTGGTCGACGGCGACGAGCTTCGGGTCCTGGCGGTGCGGGACCCCGCCGAGCTGCCGTGGAAGGAGCTCGGCGCGCAGATCGTGATCGAGGCCACCGGCCTGTTCACCAAACGTGAGGACGCCGACAAACACATCGCCGCCGGCGCCGAGAAGGTCATCATCAGCGCTCCGGCCAAGGGCGAAGACGTCACCCTCGTGCTCGGCGTGAACGACGACGCCTACGACCCGGCGCAGCACAACGTCATCTCGAACGCCTCCTGCACGAGCAACTGCGTGGTGCCGATGGCCAAGGTCCTGGACGACGCGTTCGGCATCGAGCGGGGATTCATGACGACGGTGCACGCGTACACGAACGACCAGAACATCTTGGACCTGCCGCACAAGGACCTTCGGCGGGCCCGCGCCGCGGCGCTGAACATCATCCCCACGTCGACCGGGGCGGCCAAGGCCATCGGCGTGGTCCTGCCGCAGCTCCAGGGCAAGATGGACGGCATCGCGATGCGGGTGCCCGTCCCCGACGGCTCGGTCACCGACCTGGTCGTGACGCTGAAGCGCGACGCCTCGGCCGAGGAGATCAACGCGGCCTTCAAGGCTGCGTCGGAGAGCGGGCCGCTCTCGGGCGGGATCCTGGCCTACACCGAGGACCCCATCGTCTCGAGCGACATCGTCGGGACCTCCCCCTCGTGCACGTTCGACTCGCTGGAGACCAAGTCGATGGGCAACTTCGCGAAGATCGTCGGCTGGTACGACAACGAGTGGGGCTACTCCTGCCGGCTGGTCGACCTGGCCGAGAAGGTCGCGGCGAACCTGTAGGCGCGGAGCGCCCGGATGAAGATCCGCTCCCTCGACGAGCTCGGCGACGTCGCGGGGCGCCGCGTGTTCGTGCGTGTGGACCACAACGTCCCCCTGAAGGACGGGGCGGTGGCGGACGACGCGCGGATCCGGGCCAGCCTCCCGACCATCGGGCAGCTCCTGGACGGCGGTGCGTCGGTGATCGCGGCCTCCCATCTGGGGCGCCCGAAGGGCCAGGTCAAAGACGAGCTCCGGCTGGCGCCGGTGGCCGCCCGCCTGGGGGAGCTCCTGGGGCGGGAGGTCCAGGCCCTTGACCAGGTGGTCGGCGAGGACGTTGCCGCGGTGTGCGGCCACATCGAGCCGGGCGAGGTGGTGATGCTCGAGAACCTGCGGTTCGATCCGCGGGAGGAGCGGAACGATCGCGCCTTCGCCGAGGAGCTGGCCGAGCTCGCCGACGCCTACGTGGACGACGCGTTCGGGGCCGTGCACCGGGCACACGCGTCGGTGGCCGCCCTCCCGGAGCTGATGCTCGAACGCAGCCGGCCGGCCGCGGCCGGCCGGCTGCTCCAGCGTGAGGTCGAGGTGTTGTCCCGCCTGCTCGAGGATCCGGCGCGGCCGTACGTGGCGGTCCTCGGAGGGGCGAAGGTCTCGGACAAGCTCGGCACGATCGACGCCCTGGTCGAGCGCGTCGACGCCTTGCTGATCGGCGGCGCCATGGCGTTCACGTTCCTGGCCGCGGACGGTGGGGAGATCGGCGACAGCCTGGTCGAGCCCGACCGGTTCGACGACGTGCGGCAGGCTCGGACCCACGCGGACGAACGCGGCGTGGTGATCCAGCTGCCGGAGGACGTCGTGATCGCTCCGGAGGTGAGCGACGACGCGAAGCGGGAGACGGTGCCCGCGAGCGCCGTCCCGAGGGGGCAGAAGGGCCTCGACGTCGGGCCGCGGACGGTGGAGGAGTTCGCCCGGACCATCGCCGATGCCAAGACCGTCCTGTGGAACGGTCCGATGGGCGTGTTCGAGCTCGAGCCGTTCGGCGCCGGCACGCGCGGCGTGGCCACCGCCATCGCCGGCTCGAGCGCGTTCAGCGTGGCCGGCGGGGGCGACAGCATGGCCGCCATCAAGAAATACGGGCTCGAGGACGGCTTCGACCATCTGTCCACCGGAGGTGGGGCCTCGCTCGAGTTCCTGGAGGGGCGCAGCCTCCCGGGGGTCGCGGTTCTGGAGGTCGGATGAGCGACCGCCGGCCGATCATCGCGGCGAACTGGAAGATGCACAAGACCCACCTGGAGGCGATCCAGGCGGTCCAGAAGCTCTCTTACCTCCTCGACGCCGACGACGCCGATCGCGTCGAGGTGGTGGTGTGCCCGCCGTTCACCGCGCTTCGTTCGATCGAGACGCTGCTCAAGAGCGACCGGCTGCCCTACGGGCTGGGAGCCCAGGACATCCATTGGGAGGAGCAGGGCGCCTTCACCGGTGAGGTCTCGCCCGGGATGCTCGCCGCATTGGACGTCCGGTACGTCATCGTGGGGCATTCGGAGCGTCGGGAGCACTTCGGCGAGACGGACGAATCGGTGAACCGCAAGGTTCGCGCCGTGCTCAAGAACGGCATGACACCGATCCTGTGTGTCGGGGAGACCCTCCAGGAACGGGACACCGGCGGCACCGACGACAAGGTGGTGGGGCAGGTCCGCGCCGCCCTCGAGTCGGTGTCGGCCGACGATGCCGCACGTCTCGTGTTTGCCTACGAGCCGATCTGGGCCATCGGGACCGGGCGGAACGCCGAGCCGGCGGACGCCGGCCAGGTGATCGGGCTGATCCGCGAGACCGTCGGCTCCCGATTCTCCAAGACCGTGGCGGATGCCGTCCGCATCCAATACGGTGGCAGCGTGAAGGCTGGGAACGTCCGCGATTTCATGGCGCACCCGGAGATCGACGGCGCGCTGGTCGGCGGGGCGAGCCTGGACCCGGAGGAGTTCGCCCTGATCGTCAGGTACCGGTGAACGGCCCTCGGCCGGTTTCCCGGCTCGCCAACCCCCGGGGCTCTCGGACTCGTATCTTCCAGCGGAGGCAGAACCGGTCGCCTCCTGGGCAGTGTGCCCGGAACGTGTTATGAGGTGCCGGTAGATCCGGAGGGAGGTCAGATGAGACGAGGAATACGGAGGGCGCCGGCCTGGCTCGCCCTCGTTCTGTCGCTCGCCCTCGTCGCGGCGGCGTGTGGCGGGGACGAGGATGAGCCGGACGTTACGGGACCGGGCGAGACCGGCCCGGAGCCGACGGGCGAGACCACGACCGGGCCGACGGGCGGGTCGTGGAGCTTGGAGATCTGTGAGCCTGAATCGCTGATCCCGCAGGTCAACGCGGAGACGTGCGGCAGCCAGGTCCTGAAGGCGCTGTTCACCCCGCTGATCACGTTCACCCCCGAGGACGAGGTCGTCTTCACGGTCGCGGAGTCGATCGAGTCGGAGGACAACGTCAACTGGACGGTCACTCTGCGTGAGGGGTGGACGTTCCACGACGGCACGCCGGTCACGGCGCAGTCCTTCGTGGACGCCTGGAACTGGGGCGCCTACGGGCCGAACGGGGCCGGGAACAACTACTTCTTCGGCCCGTTCGGGGTGAACATCGTCGGCTACGACGAGCTCAACCCGTCCGAGGGTGACCCCGAGACCGACCAGCTGTCGGGCCTCCAGGTGGTGGACGACCGGACGTTCACGGTGGAGCTGGGGGCGCCGTTCAGCGAGTTCCCGATCACGGTCGGCTACAACGCGTTCTACGCGCTGCCCGAGTCGTTCTTCGACGACCCGGAGGCGTGGAACGAGTCTCCGGTCGGCAACGGGCCGTACATGATGGACGGCTCCTGGGAGCACGACGTCGGCATCAACGTCGTCCGCTACGAGGACTACGCGGGCGAGCCGGGCAACGCCGACTCCGTGGAATTCCGCATCTACGCGGACCCCGATACGGCGTACCGCGACGTCCAGGCCGGCAACCTCGACATCATGACGGCGGTCCCGCCGGAGCAGATCGAGGCGGCGCAGGGCGAGTTCGGGGACCGGTTCCTAGAGTCGCCAAGTTCGTCGTTCTCCTACATCGGGCTGCCGCAGTACGTGGACCAGCTGCAGAACGCCGATCTGCGGAAGGCGCTGTCGCTGGCGATCGACCGCCAGGCGGTCATCGACGCCATCTACTTCGGCACGCTCACGCCGGCCGACGACATGGTCTCGCCGGTGGTGCAGGGATACCGTGAGGGCGTCTGCCAGTACTGCGTCTTCGACCCGGAGCAGGCCCAGCAGCTGTTCGACGCGGCGGGCGGCTTCGACGGCACGCTCGAGATCTGGTTCAACAACGACGGCGGCCACGAGGAGTGGATCGAGGCGGTCGCCAACATGTGGCGCCAGACCCTCGGGATCGAGGACATCACGTTCGAGTCCATGCCGTTCGCGCGGTACCTCGGGCGCCTGGACCAGGGGCTGGACGACGACGAGAGCACGCCCGGCGTCACGGGCCCGTTCCGCCTCGGATGGGTCATGGACTACCCGAGCATGCAGAACTACCTCGAGAACCTGCACGGGACGGAGGCGGGGTCGAACTACACCACGTACTCGAACACCCAGTTCGACGACCTGATCGCGCAGGGCAAGTCGGCCTCGACGCTGGAGGAGGCGGTGTCCTTCTACCAGCAGGCGGACGACCTGATCCTGGAGGACATGCCGATCATCCCGCTGTGGTTCGGCCTGGGGCAGACGGTCCACAACGAGACCGTCTCCAACATCATCGTGGACAAGTTCACCTTCGTGGACGTGGCCGCGGTCCAGGTGGCGGGGTAGGGAGACAGCCGGACAACCAAGGCTAAGATTGACGGGGCGGCCGATCCGGTCGGCCGCCCCGTCGATGCACGGAGAGGAAGTGGGATGGGGCGGTTCATCGCCCGAAGGCTGCTCCAGGCCATCCCGGTGTTCTTCGGGGCGACGTTCATCGTCTTCGCGATGGTGTACGCCATCCCCGGCGACCCGATCCGGGCGCTGAACGGCGAGCGACCGATCTCGGACAGCGCCCAGGCCGCACTCCGGGAGCGGTACAACCTCGACGACCCGCTCGTCATCCAGTACGTGAAGTACATCGGAGGGCTGGCTCAGGGCGACCTGGGGACCACCTTCCGAGACCAGCCGGTCTCGGACATCCTGAAGCAGAAGTTCCCGGTGACGGCCCGGCTCGCGCTGGGCGCGTTCATCTTCGAGGCGATCGTGGGGTTGATCGCCGGCATCCTGGCCGGGCTCCGTCGCGGGTCGTTCATGGACAACCTCGTCCTGGTCTCCACGACGGTGGTGGTGGCCATCCCGGTGTTCGTCCTCGGGTTCGTGGCCCAGCTCGTGCTCGGCGTGGAGCTCCGGTGGTTCCCGATCGCGGGGGTCCAGCAGGGGTGGGTCAGCTACGTGATCCCGTCGATGGTGCTGGGGGCGCTGTCGCTGGTCTACATCGCCAGGCTCACCCGGACCAGCCTGGTCGAGAACCTCCGGTCGGACTACATCCGGACCGCCGAGGCCAAGGGCCTCCCTCGTCGCCGGGTGGTCGGCCGGCACGCGCTGCGGAACTCCCTGATCCCGGTGGTGACCTTCCTGGGCGTGGACCTCGGCACGCTGATGGCGGGGGCCATCATCACCGAGGGCATCTTCAACATCCCCGGGATCGGGCGGGAGGTGTTCCTGGCCATCCAGGGGCAAGAGGGGGCCGTGGTCGTCGGGATCGTGACCGCGGGGATCCTGATCTTCATCGTCATGAACCTGTTCGTGGACATCCTGTACGCCGTCCTGGACCCGAGGATCCGTATTGCCTGACGACGAACCGACCAGAGGACCGGACACGCTCGTCGAGGACGAGGACGAGGAGGCCCGCCTCGAGGACGCGATGCTCCGTGGCTCGTCCGGAGGGCTCCAGGTCGAGGCGGCCACGGCGACGGCCGCGGCCGCCGAGGGTGGCGTCTCCGACTACCAGGCCAGCCTGTGGGGGGACGCCTGGCGACAGCTTCGCCGCAACCCGCTGTTCCTGATCGCGGCGACCCTGTTGCTGCTATTCACGGTGGTCGCCATCGCCCCCGGGTTGTTTACCAGCCAGGATCCGCGCGACTGCTTCCTGTCGAACACCGTGGGTCGGCCGCAACGCGGCCACTGGTTCGGGTTCGACATCCAGGGCTGCGACTACTACACGCGGGTCCTGTACGGCACGCGCGTCTCGCTGATCATCGGTCTGCTCGTCGTGGGTGTGGACGTCGTCATCGCGATCGCCCTCGGGAGCATCGCCGGGTTCTTCGGGAAGTTCTGGGACGGCCTGATCGGGCGGATGGCGGACATCTGGTTCGCGCTGCCGACGACGCTGGCGGGCATCGTGTTCCTGAACATGATGGGGCAGCGGGGGCTGCTCCAGGTGGCGTTCGTGTTGATCTTCCTGGGGTGGCCCACGCTCATGCGTCTGATGCGTTCCTCGGTGCTGGCCGGGAGGGAGGCCGACTACGTCCTCGCGGCGCGAGCGCTCGGCGCCAGCAACTGGCGCATCCTCCGAGCGCACATCCTTCCCAACGGGATCGCCCCGGTGATCGTGTACGGGACCATCAGCGTCGGAATCATCATCTCGGCCGAGGCGGCCCTGTCGTTCTTGGGTGTCGGGCTTCAGCTTCCGGCCATCTCCTGGGGGTTGATGATCAGCGCCGCGCAGAACCGCATCCTCCAGAGCCCGCACCTACTGTTGTTCCCCGCTCTGTTCCTGTCGCTGCTGGTGTTGTGCTTCATCATCATCGGCGA
>DATHVC010000247.1:0-28357 GCA_035461565.1 Actinomycetota bacterium | reverse complement strand
CTCGAGGCAGCCACCCTTACTCGGTTGATCCGATCGGACGACACGGTCACAGTGGGCCGTGTGACGGGGCGTGTGACGGACGGAGCCACCGCATGGGGCTGACCATCACCCTGCTCGGCTCGCCGCGGATGGAACGGGCCGGATCCGCCGTCGACGCTCCCCGCGGGCACAAGGTCTGGGGGCTGCTCACGTACCTCGTTCGCAGCCGGGTCCCCCCGTCCCGTCAGCAGCTGGCGAGCCTGCTGTTCCCGGAGGCCGACGACCCGCTCGGGACGCTGCGCTGGACCCTGTCCGCCCTTCGCCGTGGGCTTGGCCCGGAGGCCCACCTCGGTGGGGACCCGGTGCGTCTGTCCCTGCCTCCGGGGTCGACCGTCGACGTCCACGTCCTCGGCGCCGGCACCTGGGTCGAGGCGGTCGCGCTCCCCGGGTTCGGTCAGGAACTGCTCGGCGGGCTGGCCTTCCCCACCAGTCCGGGGTTCGAGATGTGGATCGAGAACGAACGCCGCCACGTCGCCGGGACCACGAGCGCCGTCCTCCATCAGGCGGCGATCGCGCAGCTGACGAGGGGCGACGCCGCGGGAGCGGCCCGCCACGCCTCAGAGCTCGTCCGGTTCGATCCTTACGACGAGAACGCGCACGCCCTGCTGGTCCGCTGCCTCCGGGCCGGGGGCGACCCCGAGGGGGCGCTCCGTCACGTCCAGGTGTGCACCGAGCTCTTCCGGCGCGAGCTCGGGATCGAGCCGACGCCCGCGCTTCGTGGGGCTGCGGAGGCCTCGGAAGTCGCCGCCGACGGTCGCGTCTCGGGGCGAGCGGGGGTGCGCGCGCTTGTCGAGGCGGGGGACGCGGCTCTGGCCGCCGGCGCGGGGGAGGCCGGCCTGCCGCGGATGCGGGAGGCCGTCGCGGCGGCGCGACGAACCGGGGATCAGGCGCTCCTCGCCTGGGCGCTGGTGGCGCTCGGCGGCGCGTTGGTCCACGCGGCTCGAGGAACCGATGAGGAGGGCCTGGCCGCGCTGCACGAAGGAACGACCGTCGCGGAGGCGGTCGGGGATCTCGATGTGGCCGCGACGGGTTGGCGCGAGATCAGCTGGGTCCGGTTCCTGCGTGCCCACTACGAACGAGCCGAGGAATCGCTGACGCGGACGGCCGAGCTGGCGGGGGACCGGGACGGCGAGCTGGCCTGGGTCGACCTGATCCGGGGCGCGTGCCGACACGACGTGGGGGACTACGCGTCCGCCGGCGGGCTCCTGCGCTCCGCCCTGGAGCGGGCGAGGCGGCTGGGAGCGGGGCAGCCCCTGGGTCAGGCCCTCACGTTGCTCGGCCGGTTCCACCTGTTGCGCGGGGAGCTCGAAGACGCTCGGCGCCTCCTGGACGAGGCCCTCGAGGAGTCGAAGGCGCGGGGGATGACGGCCTTCGTCCCCTGGCCGGAGTCTTTCCGCGGCGAGCTGGATCTCGTGGTCGGTGATGTCGCATCGGCGGAGGCCCGGTTCGAGCACGCGTTCGCCCTGGGCTGCCAGGTGGGCGACCCCTGCTGGGAGGGCATCTCGTTGCGCGGGCTCGGGCTTGCCGCAGCGGCCCGTGGGGACGTGCCTCGGGCCCTCGAGTTGCTCACGGAGGCTCCCAGGCTCTGCCGCCGCCTTCCCGACACCTACCTCTGGATCGAGGCGTACGCCAAAGACGCGCTCTGCGCCGTCGCGGTCGACCACCGGTCGGAGGCCACGCCGCGCTGGATCGACGAGCTCGAGCTGGTGGCCGCCCGCCGCGGCATCCGGGAGCTCCTCCTGCGCGCCAGCGTGTACCGAGCGCTCATCGGGGAACCCGGCGCGATCGAGGTCGCTCGCTCGCTCGCCCCGCAGATCGACAATCCGGCGCTGGACCGGCTGATGGCCTCGGCGGACGCGGGCATCGCCCCCGATTGACCGGCCGGACGTGGTTGTTGCTCGATTGGTATACTCGAGCACGAAGGTCTCGCATCGGGCGGGACCCGGGGAGCCGGTGTCGCTCGGCGAAGGGTCACCCGAAGGGTCACCCACCGACCGCCGATTGACGGGCACCGGCAATGCGCAGTAGCATCATTGGTTGGCGCGACCCCCCTTCTCGGAGGCCACACCTCCATGGGTCGCCCGCGCGCCTTGAGAACTGAACAGTGTGCCAAAAGCCAGTGCGTTTCCCCGTCGAGGGAAGGGCGCGGTTCTGCCGTGTCCGGGCATCGACGGTCGTACACACGCAACACAGGAGGCCGAACCGGGGGTGCTACTCGGGGAGGCCGACTCTTCACACCGAACCCAAGCCGGCCCCACCGGAAGCGGTGGAGCCGGATCGACGGTTCTCTACGGAGAGTTTGATCCTGGCTCAGGACGAACGCTGGCGGCGTGCTTAACACATGCAAGTCGAGCGGGAACCTCGGGAGGGGTAACCCTTCCGAGGGGAGAGCGGCGAACGGGTGAGTAACACGTGGGCAACCTGCCCCGGACACCGGGATAACCCAGGGAAACCTGGGCTAATACCGGATACTCCGGTCGGATCTCCTGGTCCGACCGGGAAAGCCCCGACGGTCCGGGATGGGCCCGCGGCCTATCAGCTTGTTGGTGGGGTAACGGCCCACCAAGGCGACGACGGGTAGCTGGTCTGAGAGGACGGCCAGCCACACTGGGACTGAGACACGGCCCAGACTCCTACGGGAGGCAGCAGTGGGGAATATTGCGCCAATGCGCGAAAGCGTGACGCAGCGACGCCGCGTGGGGGATGAAGGCCCTCGGGTCGTAAACCCCTTTCGCCAGGGACGAAGCGAAAGTGACGGTACCTGGAGAAGAAGTCCCGGCTAACTACGTGCCAGCAGCCGCGGTAACACGTAGGGGACGAGCGTTGTCCGGATTCATTGGGCGTAAAGCGCGCGTAGGCGGCCCGGAAAGTCGGTTGTGAAATCCCAGGGCTCAACCCTGGGACTGCGTCCGAAACTTCCGGGCTGGAGGCAGGTAGGGGAGATCGGAATTCCTGGTGTAGCGGTGAAATGCGCAGATATCAGGAGGAACACCGGTGGCGAAGGCGGATCTCTGGGCCTTGCCTGACGCTGAGGCGCGAAAGCTAGGGGAGCGAACAGGATTAGATACCCTGGTAGTCCTAGCCGTAAACGTTGGGTGCTAGGTGTGGGCGGATATCGACCCCGTCCGTGCCGAAGCTAACGCATTAAGCACCCCGCCTGGGGAGTACGGCCGCAAGGCTAAAACTCAAAGGAATTGACGGGGGCCCGCACAAGCGGCGGAGCATGCGGCTTAATTCGATGCGACGCGAAGAACCTTACCTGGGCTTGACATGCAGGGTGAAGCCGGTGAAAGCCGGCGCTCTACGGAGCCTGCACAGGTGGTGCATGGCTGTCGTCAGCTCGTGCCGTGAGGTGTTGCCTTAAGTGGCGCAACGAGCGCAACCCTTGTCCTCAGTTGCCAGCGGGTAAAGCCGGGAACTCTGGGGAGACTGCCGGTGCCAAACCGGAGGAAGGTGGGGATGAGGTCAAGTCATCATGCCCCTTATGTCCAGGGCTGCACGCATGCTACAATGCGCGGTACAAAGGGCTGCGATCCCGCAAGGGGGAGCGAATCCCAAAAAGCCGCGCTCAGTTCGGATCGGGGTCTGCAACCCGACCTCGTGAAGTCGGAGTCGCTAGTAATCGCAGATCAGCAATGCTGCGGTGAATACGTTCCCGGGCCTTGTACACACCGCCCGTCACACCACGAAAGTGGGCAACACCCGAAGCCGGTGGCCCAACCCTTGTGGAGGGAGCCGTCGAAGGTGGGGCTCGCGATTGGGGTGAAGTCGTAACAAGGTAGCCGTACCGGAAGGTGCGGCTGGATCACCTCCTTTCTAAGGAGACACTTGGCACCCCGGACGCCGACGTTCATGTCGGCGCGAGGGAGACTCCAGGTCGATGCACTGGCTACTCGGTCGGCGATCGTGGATCGCTCGCGCCAGTACCCCTTTCGAGGGCGAACGGCGAGCGGAACGGGAGAGCCGGCCGGGCACACTGTTCAGCTCTGGGGGCGCGAGCTCTCCGAGCACCTTGAGAACTCGATAACGAGCGCGAGCATCTACAGTCAAGTTACTAAGGGCTTACGGTGGATGCCTTGGCGCCAGGAGCCGATGAAGGACGCGTCTGGCTGCGAAAAGCTTCGGGGAGCCGCCGAGAAGGCCGAGATCCGAAGATGTCCGAATGGGGAAACCCGGCCGGGGTCATGCCCGGTCACCCAGGTCTGAATCCATAGGGCCTGAGGAGGGAACCGCCCGAAGTGAAACATCTCAGTAGGGCGAGGAAGAGAAAGCAACCGCGACTCCCCTAGTAGCGGCGAGCGAACGGGGATCAGCCTAAACCGACCCGGTGTGACAGCCCGGTGGCGTTGCCGGGTCGGGGTCGTGGGACCTGCATGAGCGCGCACCGGCGCGCTCGAGGAGTTACAAAGCCGGCACGTAGACGAAGGCCATGGAACGGGCCGCCACAGGGGGTAACAGCCCCGTAGTCGAAACGCGACCGGCCTCCTTGCAGTGTTCCCGAGTAGCGCGGGACCCCGGAAATCCCGCGCGAATCTGGGGGGCCCACCCCCTAAGGCTAAGCACTCCCTGGCGACCGATAGTGAACTAGTACCGTGAGGGAAAGGTGAAAAGCACCCCGGGAGGGGAGTGAAATAGCACCTGAAACCGTGAGCCTACAAGCTGTCGGAGCTCGAGCTGGGTGACCAGCTCGGGTGACGGCGTGCCTTTTGAAGAATGAGCCGGCGAGTTAGCGGTGTGCGGCAAGGTTAAGTCTTCTGACGAAGCCGAAGCGAAAGCGAGTCTGCATGGGGCGCACAGTCGCACGCCCTAGACCCGAAGCCGAGTGATCTACCCATGGGCAGGCTGAAGCGAGGGTAAGACCTCGTGAAGGGCCGAACCCACCAGGGTTGAAAACCTGGGGGATGACCTGTGGGTAGGGGTGAAAGGCCAATCAAACTCGGTGATAGCTGGTTCTCCCCGAAATGCCTTTAGGGGCAGCCTCGGACGTTCAGCATCGGAGGTAGAGCACTGATTGGGCTAGGGGGCCTACAAGCTTACCGACCTCAGTCAAACTCCGAATGCCGATGCTCCAGAGTCCGGGAGTGAGGCTGCGGGGGCTAAGCTCCGTAGCCGAGAGGGAAACAACCCAGACCGCCAGCTAAGGTCCCCAAGTTCGTGCTAAGTGGGAAAGGATGTGGGATTGCCCAGACAACCAGGAGGTTGGCTTAGAAGCAGCCACCCTTGAAAGAGTGCGTAACAGCTCACTGGTCAAGTGGTCCCGCGCCGATGATGTAACGGGGCTCAAGCACGACACCGAAGCTGCGGGATCTCTCGTATGGCTCGGCCGTGGAGGGAGGCCTCCACGGTCCAGGCCGAGGGATCGGTAGGGGAGCGTTCTCGTGCGAGTGAAGCCGCGGGGGAACCCAGCGGTGGACGCACGAGAAGTGAGAATGCCGGCATGAGTAGCGAAAGACGGGGGAGGAGCCCGTCCGCCGAATGCCCAAGGGTTCCTGGGGAAGGTTCATCCGCCCAGGGTTAGTCGGGACCTAAGGCGAGGCCGAGAGGCGTAGCCGATGGACGACTGGTTGATATTCCAGTACCACCTCATCCGCGCCCATCCCGAATCCGCGTCGCTAAGGGAACCCCTTCGGGGGCTACCGACCCACTCGGTACTAGGGAAGCGAAGGGGGGACGCAGGAGGGTAGGTCGACCCACGCGATGGTCGTTCGTGGGGCAAGTGTGTAGGGGGGTTCCCCAGGCAAATCCGGGGAGCCGTAACCCTGAGGCACGATGCCGAGCCGCTCTAGGCGAAGCGACTGATCCCATGCTGCCGAGAAAAGCCTCTAGCGAGCAGATGAGGTGCCCGTACCCCAAACCGACTCAGGTGGGCAAGTAGAGAATACTCAGGCGATCGAGAGAACCCTGGTTAAGGAACTCGGCAAATTGCCTCCGTAACTTCGGGAGAAGGAGGACCACGGTAGGGTAACGGCCTTCGCGGCCCGAGCTCGATGTGGTGGCACAAACCAGGCCCAAGCGACTGTTTACTAAAAACACAGGTCCGTGCTAAGTCGTAAGACGACGTATACGGACTGACACCTGCCCGGTGCTGGAACGTTACGGGGAGAGGTTAGCTCCCTTCGGGGAGCGAAGCTTTGAACCTAAGCGCCAGTAAACGGCGGCGGTAACTATAACCGTCCTAAGGTAGCGAAATTCCTTGTCGGGTAAGTTCCGACCTGCACGAATGGTGTAACGACTTGGGCACTGTCTCAACCGGGGACTCGGCGAAATTGCACTACGAGTAAAGATGCTCGTTACCCGCGACAGGACGGAAAGACCCCGGGACCTTTACTGCAGCTTGGTGTTGGGTTCTGGCAGGTGTTGCGTAGGATAGGCGGGAGGCTGTGAAGCCCGGGCTCCGGCTCGGGTGGAGCCACCCTTGAAATACCGCCCTTCATCTGTTGGGACTCTAACCTTGGCCCGTGATCCGGGTCGGGGACAGCGCCTGGTGGGCAGTTTGACTGGGGCGGTCGCCTCCTAAACGGTAACGGAGGCGCCCAAAGGTTCCCTCAGCCTGGTTGGCAATCAGGCGTCGAGTGCAAGGGCACAAGGGAGCTTGACTGCGAGACCGACGGGTCGAGCAGGTGCGAAAGCAGGGCCTAGTGATCCGACGACTCCATGTGGAAGGGTCGTCGCTCATCGGCTAAAAGGTACCCCGGGGATAACAGGCTGATCGCTCCCAAGAGTCCATATCGACGGAGCGGTTTGGCACCTCGATGTCGGCTCGTCTCATCCTGGGGCTGGAGCAGGTCCCAAGGGTCGGGCTGTTCGCCCGTTAAAGAGGCACGCGAGCTGGGTTTAGAACGTCGTGAGACAGTTCGGTCCCTATCCGTCGTGGGCGTAGGAGACTTGCGGGGAGCTGCCCCTAGTACGAGAGGACCGGGGCGGACGAACCTCTGGTGTGCCAGTTGTCGCGCCAGCGGCACGGCTGGTTGGCCACGTTCGGAAGAGATAAGCGCTGAAAGCATCTAAGTGCGAAGCTCGCCCCAAGATGAGGTCTCCCACAGGGTCGACCTGGTAAGGCCCCTCGCAGACTACGAGGTTGATAGGCCGGAGGTGTACGCGTGGCAACACGTTGAGCCGACCGGTACTAATAGGCCGAGGACTTGACTTCGCTCGCGCTCGTTATCGCAGTTCCCGAGCTCTGCTCGGGGGCCCGCGCTCCCATCGAACGTCGGATGCAGCAGGCATCCGAGACGGCGTTTCGGTGGCCATGGCGGAGGGGTCACACCCGGTCCCATCCCGAACCCGGAAGTTAAGCCCTCCAGCGCCGATGGTACTGCCCGGGAGACTGGGTGGGAGAGTAGGTCGCCGCCGGGACATCTTCGACAGCGAGCCGCCTTCGGGCGGCTGGCTGTCGTTTCCGGGCGCGGCGGCGGGGAGGCTGCCCGCGATGCCGAAAGCCTTCCGACCCCGCCCCGGTCCTCGTCAGGCGCCGCAGCGACGTCGCCGGGCCGGCCTACCCGCCGAGGTGGTCTCGGAGCTCCGGCACGCGGCTCGCGCCGGGAAAACCGAAGCCGCCATCTCGAGGCTCGAGCGCGCCGCCGAGCTGCTCGCTCGCGGCGACGCACGCGGCGCGCTGGCGGAGGCCCAGAAGGCCAAACAGCTCGCTCCGCGGTCCGCGGCGGTCCGAGAGGTTCTGGGCCTGTCCCTGTATGCGCTCGAGCGGTTCCGCGAGGCGCTCACGGAGATGCAGGCCTACCGTCGGATGTCGGGCCGAGCCGACCAGAACCACATCATCGCCGACTGCCTGCGCGCCGTCGGCCGGCCGGACCGGGCGGTCCCGCTGGCCGAGGAGGCCCTGGCCTCGCGCCGGGTCCCGCTCGCCGCCAAGACCGAGGCAGTGATCGTGGCCGCGAGCGCGCTCGCCGACCAGGGCAAGCTCGACCAAGCGCTCGGCCTGTTGCGCAGGATCCGCACCCGGGACGACGTGGCCCGCCCCGAGGTGCTCCGCGTGTGGTACGTCACCGCCGACATCCTCGAACGCGCGGGTCGTCGAGAGGAAGCCAAACGCGAGTTCCGCAAGATCCTTCGCCACGACGCGTCGGCGTTCGATACCGCCGAACGGATGGCTCAGCTCTCCTGAGCCTCGAGCTGCCAGTACCGCAGGATTCCCATCGCGTTCATCCGGACGCTCGAGAGCGTCTCGAGCCGATCCAGGTCCAACTCCGCCTCGGCGCCCGTCGCGGCGTCCGCCCGCGCCACCTCGCGCAGCACCGCGATGATCTCGTCCAGGTCCTCCGTTCGCTCCATCGTCTCGCGAACGGCGAACGACCAGTCGCGGAACCGCTTCGCGGCCAGATCGCAGATGCGATCGACCTCGCGAACGGGCCCGAAGTGCGAGAAGAGCACCAGCTCACCGGCGAGCCGGCGGATACGTTCGATGCTCCCGAGCGCGAGCTCGAGGTCGTAGTCGGGCGGGGGAGTCGCGGGGCGAAGCACCGCCTGGTCGGGTGGATGGATCCCGAGGGCGTCCCCGGTGAAGACCGCACCCGTGGCGGAGTCGACCAGCGCCAGGTGGTGTTTCGCATGCCCGGGCGTGTCCGCGGCCTCGAGCGCCCGCTCGCCGAGCGGCACCCGGTCCCCATCCGAGAGGGTCCGGATCCGTTGCGGCGGAACGGGGATCACCTCTCCGAACAGGGACGCCAGGCCGTCCTCACCGTAGATGCGGGCGGCGCTGGCTACCAGGCGCCCGGGGTCGGCCAGATGCCGGGCGCCGAGCTCGTGCACCCAGACGGTCGCCGCTGGGTAGCGGCCGCAGAGCGCGCCGACTCCGCCGGCATGGTCGAGATGGATGTGCGTCACGACGATGTGGGCCAGATCGCCCGGCCCGATCCCGAGGGCGTCGAGCCCGGCGATCACGTGGTCGGCCGACGTCGTCGGCCCCGTCTCGACGAGGGCCGGCTCGGATCCTCTCAGGAGGTACGCGGCCGTGTAACGCTCCCGCCCGCCGAAGAACGTGTCGATCGCGGTGATCCCAGGGGCCACCTCGAACGTGACGGGCTCGGCGTTCACGTCGGCGAGTGTACGGGGGTTCGGATCGGCGGGCGTGTCGGTGGCCGGTGGTACGGTCCGGCGCCGAAGGGAGGGGTCGGCGCATGGCAACCAGGAACGTGTCGGTCAACGTCGTCGTGCTCGCCGGCACCGTCTCGGCCGAACCGGTCGAGCGGCGGATGCCGTCGGGCGACGAGGTCACCGAGCTCCGACTCTCCGTCCCGGAGACGGGCAAACGCCTCCTCCCCCTGCCCGTGGCCGCCTGGCACCGTGACGTGGGCAAACCCGCGTTGAAAGGTCTCGGCAAGGGAGACGACGTGTTGGTCTACGGACAGCTGGTCCGGCGGTTCTACCGGAGCGGAGCGGGAGCCAGGAGCCTCACCGAGGTGGTGGCCACGGGCATCAAGAAGCTCCAGCCCGTGGAGGACGAGTAGCGCGGGTCGTCAGTCGAGCTCGTGCGGCCGGATCACCAGCCCCGTGCGGGGTTTCGGCCAGAAGAAGGTCGACTTCTGGGGCAGCTTGGCGCCCGCATCGACGACGGTTCGGATCGTGACGGCATCCGTGGCGGGCAGGAGGTAGGCGGCAACCGCCTGCCGGCCACGAACGGCGGCTTCGGCCGCCACCGCGTCCGGCGTGTACCGCAGGCGGTCGTCCGCTCCGGCGAGCTGCTGCTCGTGCAGGCGGCACACGACGGGCGGCCGCCCGGTGACCTCGTCCACGCGGTGCACCAGAGCCCCGTCCTCCCAGGTGACCACCCCGTACAGCAGCTTGTCGTCGTCCACGGACTCGAGCACCTCCTCGAGGTCCCGGACGCGTGAGCCGGCGGTGGGTGCCTCGCCGGCGACCTGGATCCGGTGGTAGGGCAGGACCGGCGGCTGCTCCAGCGTGGCGTCCACCACGAACATCATCGCGAGGTCCCAGGGGCCGGGGCCGAGTTCGGCCCGTTGCTCCTTTCGGTACCGCAGGGCCGTGGCGTACCGATGGTGCCCGTCGGCGATCAGCAACGACACGCCGTCGAGGGTCCCGGCGACCCCGGGCTGGGGATCGGCCGTCCACATGACGTGCTCGACCCCGTCGACGTCCACCAGCTCGGCGTCGGGTTCGCCGGCAGCGGCGTCGTCGAGCCAGGCCGCCAACTCCCGGCTCGGTCCCTCGAAGACGGCGTAGACGCTCGAGAGGTTCGCGCGCATCGCCCGGAGCAGACGCAGGCGGTCGGTGACCGGGCCGGCCATGGTGCGTTCGTGGGGAACGATGCCGTTCCCGAACTCTTCGAGCTCGACCGCGCCCAGGACGCCGCGAACCCGTCGCCGGCGTCCGTGCAGCGAGAAACGCATCTCGTACGGGTAATACGCGGGCGTCGGCGTGGGAACGAGGATGCCGTCCTCCCGCCAGGCACGGAGCTCCCGAGCCGCGTCGTCGTAGCGCTGGTCGTCGTTCTCGAACCGCCCCGGGATCCGGCCCAGGTCCAGCCGGATGACGTTGTACGGGCTCGCGGCGAGCAAACGCGCGTGCTCGCCCGAGGAGATGACGTCGTATGGTGGAGCGGTCACGCGTTCGAACGACCCCACACGCGCGGGGTCGAACCGCAGCCCGACGAACGGGTGGAGGCGAGGCACCGACCATGTATAGCAGGCGACTCGACGAGGACCGAGATTCGGTGTTCGAGCTGTTCTCTCGCGGCATCGGCCTGCTGTCGGACGGACGGCCCCACCAGGCGGCCATCCCGCTCGCCCGGGCCAAGCTGCTCGAGCCCGAGAAAGCCTCGATCCGGGAGGCGCTCGGACGGGCCCTGTTCATGTCGGGCCGGGTTGGATGGGCACGCCGGGAGTTCGCCAAGGCGGTTCAGATCGATCCGGCCAGCGACTACGCCCACTTCGGGCTGGCGCTGGCGTGCGAGCGAACCGGTGAGCGCGACCGGGCCATCGGGCATCTCAAGCTCGCGATCGCCATGCGTCCGGGGATCGAACACTACGAACGCGCGCTGGCCCGGCTGGCCGGCTGATGCTGGCCGAAAGTTACGACCTCCTCGTCTTCGACCTGGACGGGGTGTTGTACCGGGGCGATGAACCCGTGATGTATGCCCCCGAGGTGATGGCGGCCCTGCGCGGCTCGGGGGTCCGGCCTAGCTTCTTGACGAACAACTCGTCTCGAACGCCGGAGCAGGTCGCGGCCAAGCTCCGCCGTGTGGGCATCGCGGCCGATCGGAGCGAGATCGTTACGTCGGCCCTGGCTACGGGGGATCTTCTTCGCGGTCGAGGTGGGGGTAGCGCGTACGTGATCGGCCAGGAGGGGATCCGTCGCGCCCTCGCCGACGCCGGGGTCCAGGTCGTGGACGGCGAACCCCAGCGGGTGGACCACGTGATCGTCGGGATCGACTTGGAGGTGACGTACGCGAAGTTCCGCGTGGCCTGCGAGCTCGTGCAGCGTGGGGCGGCGCTCGTCGCCACGAATCCCGACCGGTCGTTCCCCGCGGTGGGTGCGGTCTGGCCGGGAGCCGGCGCGTTGCTGGCCGTGATCACGGAGACCACGGGAGCGGCGGCCGAGGTGGTGGGCAAGCCGTTCGCCCCGGTCTTCGAGGCGGCCCGTGACCGGGCCGGCGCCACGACTCCGCTCGTCGTGGGGGACCGTCTCGACACCGACATCGCCGGGGCCGAGAGACTCGGCTGGGATTCCCTCCTGGTGCTCACGGGGGTCACGTCTCGAGAGGAGGCCGAGGCGTCACCGATCAAGCCGACGTTCCTCGCCGACGACCTCCGGGCGCTGATCGCCGGGCCGTGACAAGCCCGCCGGGCGAGATCACCAGGGATCGGGTCGAGGCGGCACGCCGGTCAGGCTGGGGCGCCGCGGCTGCCGCCGGTAGAAGAGCCACGCCACCACCGCCCCGAACACGAACCCGCCCACGTGGGCCCAATAGGCCACCCCGCCGACGAGGTCGCTCCCGAGCTGGCCGACGCCGGTGAACACCTGCAACAGGAACCAGGCCCCCAGGACGAAGCCGGCCCGGACCTCGACGGGGGTGATGAAGAAGAAGATCACCAGGGTGGTGACGCGGGCGTGGGGGAACAGGACGGCGTAGGCGCCGAGCACGGCGCCGATGGCTCCCGACGCGCCCAGGCTCGGCACCACCGACCTCGGGTCGAAGGCCATCTGGAGGCCGGACGCGGCCAGCCCTCCCAGGACGTAGAACAGCGGAAACACCGCGTAGCCGAGCCGGTCCTCCACGTTGTTGCCGAACACCCACAGGTACAACATGTTCCCCGCGATGTGCAGCCAGCCGCCGTGGAGGAACATCGCCACGAACATCGAGAGCAGCCAGCTCTTGTCCGGGCATTCCCGCGCCATGAGGTCCTGGACCGGACCGGCTCCCGAGCCCAGCTGGGACTCGAGGGCAACGCGGGCCTCGGCGCCGCCGTCCGCCAGGTTCACCTGGTTGGTCACCTCGAACGGGATCTGCGCGTTGCAGAAGTAGAAGACGTCCTGCTCTCGCTGGGTGCCGAACGTCGGTTGCCACAACAGGAAGATGGCCACGTTCGCCGCGATCAAGCCGAGGGTGAGGATCGGCACCCGATGGGTGGGGTTGGCGTCTCGGATCGGGATCACGGGCCCCTCCGCGGGCACATCCGCCGAGCGTAGCAGCGGCTCCGGTCGAGGGCCGGCCGTCGGGGAGTATCCTGACCGGGAAAGGCCGTGCCCGCGGCCACCGAAGGAGTGCCCACATGGCCGTGAACGAGGTCCGTCGGTACATGGAGGCGGCGGTCGGCAAGCTCTCGCCGAAGAAGGCGCAGGAGCTCGCGAAGTCGCTGACGAAGGGGCAGGGCAAGGAGCAGGTCACCAAGGCGGCGCAGGACCTGATGGCCTGGTCCAACAAGAACCGGGAGCGCCTGGGCGAGCTCGTCCGGACGGAGGTCCGATCGCAGCTCAAGCAGCTCGGCGTGGCCTCCCGCGACGAAGTCGAGTCGCTCCGCCGGCGAGTGCGGGATCTCGAGAAGGCCCAGAAGGCGGCGGCGCGCCCGGCCGCCAAGCGCACGACGGCAAAGTCGCGCGCGAAGGCCACGACGACCGCGAAGGCCATGACGACCCGTGCCGCGACGAAGCCGACCGGCACCGGGGCCGCCGCCGACGCCTCGTCCCCGGCCTGAGGGACGGTGTCGCGCCGACGGCTCGACAACGAGCTCGTCCGGCGCGGCCTGGCGGCGAGCCGGACCGAGGCCCAGGCCGCCATCCGTGAGGGCAAGGTCGTGGTCGCCGGCTCTCCGGCGGCCAAAGCCTCCACGCTGGTCGACCCCGCGGCCCCGGTCGAGCTGGTGGGTGCAGCTCGCCGCTTCGTCTCCCGCGGCGGCGAGAAGCTCGACGCGGCGCTCGAGCGGTTCGGTGTGGACGCGGCCGGTCGCCGGGCTCTGGACGCGGGAGCCTCGACCGGGGGGTTCACCGACTGCCTGCTGCAACGGGGCGCGGCGCACGTGGTGGCGCTGGACGTCGGGTACGGCCAGCTCGCCTGGGCGATCCGGACCGACGAACGAGTGACCGTGCTCGAGCGCACCAACGTCCGCGAGCTCACCGCCGCCCACCTGCCGTACGCGCCGGACCTGGTGGCCGCCGACCTGTCGTTCATCTCGCTCACCCTGGCCGTCCCGCCGCTCGCGGCCGTCGCCGCGCCCGGCGCCGATCTCCTCCTGCTCGTCAAGCCGCAGTTCGAGGCCGGGCCGTCGGACGTGGGGTCGCGCGGCGTGGTCCGAGACCCCGGGGTCTGGCGACGCGCGCTCGAGGCCGTGGCGGCCGCCTGCGGCGCCGCGGAGCTCGCTCCGACGGCGGTGATGGCCTCGCCGCTGCCGGGCCCCGCCGGCAACGTCGAGTTCCCGATGCACGTTCGAAAGGGTCCGGGACCGGTCGTGCTCGACCTCGATGATGCCGTGCTCGAAGGACTGCGAGTGGCGGGGACGGCGTGACGGAGATCGGGTTCGTCGTCCACCCGGCCCGGCCGCCGGCGCTCGACGCCGCGGCGGAGCTCGAGCGATGGCTCGGCGACCAGGGCGTCTCCGTCCGCCGCTCGGACGGAGGTGGCGAGGAAGGCGCGGCCGCCGCCGCGTTCGTGGACGGGCTCGATCTCGTCGTCTCGATCGGCGGCGACGGGACGTTCCTTCGGGCCGTCCATCTGGCATCCCGCGGCGACGTCCCCGTGCTGGGCGTCAAGGTCGGACGGATCGGGTTCTTGACCGAGGCCGAACCCGAACAGGCCCGCGACGTCCTGGAACGGATGTTCGCCGGCACCGCCCGGATCGAGGAGCGCCTGGCCGTCGTCGCCGAGACCGACCTGCCGGGGGTCGAGCCGGAGTGGGCGATGAACGAGGTGATCGTGGAGAAGCGGGCCCGGCACCGTCTGATCCGCCTGGCCGTCTTCGTCGACGACGTGTACGTCACGACGTTCTCGGCCGACGGAGTCATCGTGGCCACGCCGACCGGCTCGACGGCGTATTCCTTCTCCGCCGGAGGCCCGATCCTCACCCCGTCGCTTCGCTCGTTCGTGGTGACGCCGATCGCGGCGCACATGGTGTTCGACCGTTCGATCGTCCTGGGGGAGGATCAACGGGTGACCGTAGAGGTCGTGGGCGAGGAGGCCGGGCTGCTCTCGGCCGACGGTCGTGGCAGCCTGGAGCTCCCCGTCGGGACGCGGGTTCGCATCGGCCCGGCCTCCCGGCCGGCCCGGTTCCTCAGACCGGAGGACGCGCCCGCGTTCTTCCAGCTCGTCCGGGACAAGTTCGACCTGCCGGGGTCGGATCGCGGGGGCGGCGGCGAGCGCTGATGCTTCGCGAGCTCCACATCAGCGGCCTCGGCGTGATCGACGACCTCGAGCTCGAGCTGGACCCGGGCCTGAACGTGCTCACCGGTGAGACCGGCGCCGGGAAGACCCTGATCACCGTGGGGCTGGCCCTGGTGCTCGGGCGGCGAAGTTCCGCTTCACAGGTGCGATCGGGCGCGAAGGCGGCCAAGGTCCAGGCGCGATTCGATGCGTCCGAGCGGGCCATCGAGGAAGGATGGGCCGATGACGACGAGGTCCTTCTGTCGCGCTCCGTGTCGGCCGACGGCCGGAGCACGGCCCGGATCGGCGACCAGCTCGGGCCCGTTTCCGCCCTGGCCGCGATAGCGGACGGGCTGGTGGAGTTCCACGGGCAACACGAGAACGCGGCCTTGCGGTCGGCGGCGGCCCAGGCTCGGTTCCTGGACCGGTGGTCCGGTCCGGCGCACGCGAAGGCCGTCGCCGCGCTTCGCAAGGAGCACGAGCGGCTCCGCCGCGCGCGCGAGGCGCTCGAGGAGCTGGCGGAGCGTGAGCGCGACCGGCAGCGAGAGCTCGATCTGCTCGACCACCAGGTGCGGGAGATCGAAGGGGTCGGCCCTCGGGTCGGCGAGCTCGAGGAGCTGACGCTCGAGGAGGCCCGCCTGTCGCACGGCGAGCGGCTCCTCGAGCTGGCCGTCGCGGTCGAGACCGCGCTGGCGGCCGACGACGGGGCCGCCGACGCGTTGGCTTCGGCCGCGTCCGGGATGCGGGCGATCGCCGAGCTGGACGGGCGGACCGACGGTCTGGCGGCGCGGGTCGCGGACCTGGCCGCCTCCGCCGTCGAGCTCGGCAGGGACGTGCGCGCCTATCGAGAGGGCCTCGAGCTCGATCCGGATCGCCTCGAGGTGGTGCGCGAACGGATCGGAGCGCTCCAGGCGCTCCGCCGGAGATACGGCGCCGGTGAAGAGGAGGTGCTCGCCTACCTCGAGCAGGCCAAACGGCGCCTGGCGGAGCTCGCCGGCGCGGAAGCCGAACGCGGCCGGCTCGAGGACGAGGTTCGCACCGGGGCGGAGCGTTCGTCGGCCCTGGCCGAGCGCGTCTCCGAGGGTCGCCGCGCCTCGGCACCACGACTGGCGCGGGCGCTCGCGGCCGAACTCCAGGAGCTCGGCATGGAGGGCGCAGGTGTGGAGATCGGCCTCCTCCCCTTCGGCGAGATCGGGCCGGGCGGCGCCGAACGGGTGGAGCTTCGGCTGTCCGGCGGCCCCGGACAGGCCGCGCTGCCGCTTTCGAACGTGGCCTCGGGCGGCGAGCTCTCGCGAACGATGTTGGCCTGCCGCAGCGTCCTGGTGGACCTCGACGACGTCCCCACGCTCGTGTTCGACGAGGTGGACGCGGGCATCGGCGGGTTCGCCGGGGTGGCGGTGGGGCGCCGGCTGGCGGCGCTCGCGGCCACCCGACAGGTGCTCGTCGTCACGCACCTTCCCCAGATCGCCTCCTTCGCCGATCGTCACGTCCGGGTGGAGAAACACGACGGCGTCGCCGTCGCGACGGTGCTGGATGACGCCGGGCGGGTCGAGGAGCTCACCCGGATGCTCTCGGGGCGCCCGGACAGCGAGGCGGCCGCCACCCACGCCGAGGAACTCCTCGCGCAGGCCGGTCGCTCGAAACCGGCGCGCTGACGGCTCCCGGCTGCGGGGGGAGCCCTTCGGATACGCTTTGGTCCCGGACGGAGTACGGCCGGGAGCCGGAGATCGGTTCCGGCGCACCGCACTCAGGAGGGCCCCACGCTCACGAGGTCGAGGAGCCTGCTCCGGCGGCCGTTGCGGCGCCAGCGGCCGCGCGAGGGGATCGCGCGGGTCGACGCCCGCACGAAGCGCCTGGTCCAGCGGATCGAGCCGGGCGACATCGCCGTCATCGACCACGAGGACCTCGATCGCGTATCGGCCGAAGCCCTGGTGGCCGCCGGCGCGGCCGCCGTGGTGAACGCCTCCCGCTCCATCAGCGGACGGTATCCGAACCCGGGCCCGCTGACGCTGCTGGAGGCGGACGTACCCCTGATCGATGGGGTCGGGCCGCTGCTGATGCGAAAGGTTCACGAGGGCGATCCGCTCCGGCTGGAGGGAGATCGGCTGCTGGTGGGGGATCGCCTGGTCGGGGTGGGGGTCCGCCAGAGTTCCACCGCGATCCGAGACGCCATGGGGCAGGCCCGCCTCTCCCTTGCCGAGCGTTTCGAGAGCTTCGCAACCAACACGCTGGAGTACATGCAGCGCGAGCGAGACCTGCTGTTCGGCGGGGCCGGGCTGCCCGCTCTCGAGCACGACCTCTCCCAACGGCCCGTGCTGGTGGTCGTCCGGGGCTCGAACCATCGCGAAGACCTGGCCACCCTCCGCGGGTACATCCGCGACGTCCGCCCGGTCCTGCTGGGTGTGGACGGCGGCGCCGATGCCCTCATCGAGGCCGGGTACACGCCACACCTGATCCTCGGGGACATGGACAGCGTGTCGGACGAGGCGTTGTTGTTGTCACGCCGCCGGTCGAGGCTCGGACGCCGCCCGGCCACGGAGATCGTCCTGCACGCCTACGAGGACGGCCGGGCCCCCGGTCGCCAACGCCTCGAGGCGCTCGGCGTCCCCTTCAAGGTGGTGGAGGCCGCCGGGACGAGCGAAGACGTCGCGTTCCTGCTCGCTCACGAGAAAGGCGCCGAGGCCATCGTGGCGGTGGGCAGCCACGGCAACCTCCGGGAGTTCCTGGACAAAGGGCGAGCCGGGATGGCGAGCACGTTCCTGGTCCGCCTCCGGGTCGGCGAGATCCTCATGGACGCGAAAGGGGTCTCCCGCGTCTACGCGCCACGGATCCGAACCCGCGACAGCCTCCTGCTGATCGGCGCGGCCGTCGTCGCCATGGTCGCCGCCGTGGCCGCGTCACCGGGGCTTCGGCTGTACGTCACCCAGCTCTTCGAGAACTTCCGGCAGTGGTTGTTCGACCTCAAGGACCTGCTGTGATCTCGCTGCGGTACCACATCATCACGATCGTGGCCGTGTTCCTGGCGCTCGCGGTCGGCACGCTCGTCGGCGGTGCGTTCGTCCAGCCCGTCCTGCAGCGCCAGCTCGAGGACCGCACGAGAGAGCTCTCGGCGGCCCTGGACGAGCGTCGCCAGGAGATCGACGAGCTCCGGGCCCAGCTCGAGGCGCTCAACGCGTTCGCCGGGGGCGCGGCGCCGTACCTGACGGCCAACCGGCTGCTGGGGGAGCAGGTGGTCGTCGTGGCGCAGGAGGGGATCGAAGACGGGCTGATCGGCCAGACCCAGCGTTCGCTGGTGGACGCCGGGGCGAACCTCGTCGCGGTGGTCTCGGCCCGTCGTCAGCTCGCCTCGGAAGACCCCGACACCCGCTCGCGGCTGGCCGAGGCGCTCGGAAGCTTCGGCTCCGCCGGCGACGACCTCGCCCCGCTCGCGGCGACCAGGCTCGCGGAGCGGCTGGCCAACGGATCGGGCGGGGCGAGCGCCGAGGAGGACGTGCTGGCGCGGCTGCTCTCGGAGGGGTTCCTCGCGCCGATCGGGTCCGGCCTCTCGGAGGGGACGCTGGAGCAGGTGGGAACGGACGGGCAGATCGTGGTGGTGCTGGCCGGCGGTCCCGACGAGGCGCCGATGTTGCCGCTCGACGTCTTCACCCTCCCGTTGGTTCGCCGCCTGGCCGAGCTGGGTGTCCCCGTGGCGGCGGGAGAGTCCTCCACGACGGTGGTTCCGTTCGTGGCCGAGGTGCGTGGCTCCGGGAACGGGGCGCTCGTGACCGTGGACGATCTCGACCTGGTCGCGGGCGGGGCTGCCCTCGTCCTGGGGCTCGACCGGCTGCTCCTGACCGGAGAGGGCGGGGCCTACGGCACCAAAGACGGCGCCGACCCGCTCCCGCGGCTGCCGTGAGCCGTGTCGTCGCGCTCGTCGCCGGGCGAGACGAAGCTCACCGGATCCACGGGACGGTCACCGCCCTGCGTGAGCTCGATGAGGTCGCGGAGGTGATCGTCGTCGACGACGGCTCACGCGACGACACGGCGGCGCGCGCCCTCGTCGCCGGCGCGAGGGTCTTTCGGCTTGGCCGCGCCCGGGGCAAGGGGCGTGCGCTCGAGGGCGCGCTGGAACGGCTGCCGCGGGCCGACGTGTGGTTGTTCGCCGACGGCGATCTCGGCGAGTCGGCCGGCGCGCTTGCCCGGGTGCTCGAGCCGGTCCTGTGCGGCGAGGCGGACGTCGCGGTGGCCGTGTTCCCGCCGGGGGACGGGGGCGGGTTCGGTCTGGTCAAACGCGCGGCCGCCGGCGCCATCCGCGCGCTCGGAGGGATCGAGGTGCGCGAGCCCTTGTCCGGGCAACGGGCGGTGAGCGACCGGGCCCTCGAGGTCGCGCGGCCTCTGTCGCCCGGGTTCGGCGTCGAGACCGCGATGACGATCGACGCCGCACGGGCCGGCCTGCGGGTCGTCGAGGTCCCCGCCTCGCTGGCGCATCGACCGACGTACCGCGACCTCTCCGGCTTCCTCCATCGAGGGCGCCAGGGATGGGACGTCGTTCGCGCCGTAGTCCCGCGCGCGCTCGGTCTGCGATGAGGTGGGGGCGGCTCCTGGTGGTCAACCATCGCGGCCGGCCCGTGCCTCGCGTCCTCGGGATCGCGCTCGCGGCGGCGGCCGCGGCGGCGACCGTGGTGGTCTCGGCGGCTGGCGGGGTGAGCGCGCCGGGGTGGGGCGCCCTCGCCGGGTGCCTGCTGGTGTGCGCCGCCGGGCTCGTGGACGACCTCGCCCCGGCCGGCCCGCGGGGCCTGCGGAACCACGTGCGCGCCGTGGCGGGGGGCCGGATGACGACCGGGGTCCTCAAGGTCGTGGTCACCACCGGCGTCGCCGCGGTCGTCCTTGCCCTGCAACCCGCTCGTCCCGGATACGCGCGGCTCGCGGGGGTGGTGCTGCTCGCGGCGTCGGCCAACGCCTGGAACGGGCTCGACGTCCGCCCGGGGCGAGCCCTGAAGGCGTTCCTGCTCCCGGCGGCGGCGTTCCTGGTCTGGGGGGACCCGGGACTCGCCCCCGCGCTCCTCGGCCTCCTGGTGGGCGCGGTGGTGGTGCTGCCGATCGACCTGGGCGAACGCGCCATGCTGGGCGACGCCGGGTCGAACCTGCTCGGGTTCGCCGCGGGTCTCGGACTCACCCACGTGCTGCCGGACCCGTGGGTCCCGATCGCCGCCGTCCTCGCCGTGGCGCTGAACGTGCTCGCCGAGACCGTGACCTTCAGTCGAATCATCGACGCCGCGCCGCCACTGCGGTTCGTCGACCGTCTGGGGCGGCGCGCCTGAATCGCCGTCGGCGCATCGACTCGCCGAGCTTTTCGCCCGAAACGCGCGGGCGGGTCGATTCCCTCTGCTACGATGCCATCCCGAGGTGCTGAACAAGCCGGGGTTAAAGCAAACGGGGTTCAAAGAGCCGAAATACGTCTTCGTGACGGGCGGCGTGGCCTCGGGGCTCGGCAAGGGGATCACCACCGCATCGCTCGGCCGACTGTTTCGCTCCCGCGGCCTCCGCGTGGCCCTTCAGAAGCTCGACCCCTACGTCAACGTGGATCCGGGGACGATGAACCCGTTCGAGCACGGTGAGGTGTTCGTGCTGGACGACGGCGCCGAGACCGATCTGGACCTGGGCCACTACGAACGGTTCACCGACGAGAACCTGCACCGGGGGTCGAACCTCACGACCGGGGCCGTCTACAGCGCGGTGATCTCCAAGGAGCGCCGCGGCGACTACCTCGGCAAGACGGTGCAGGTGATCCCGCACATCACCAACGAGATCAAGGAGCGCATCCGCCAGCACGCGGCGGCGGAGAACGCGGACCTGGTCATCGTCGAGGTCGGGGGGACCGTCGGGGACATCGAGTCGCTTCCGTTCCTGGAAGCCATCCGGCAGCTGCGCAACGAGGTGGGGCGGGATCGGTGCGCCTTCGTGCACGTCAGCCTGATGCCGTTCATCGGGCCCTCCGGCGAGTTGAAGACCAAACCCACGCAACACTCGGTGAAGGAGCTCCGGTCGCTCGGGATCCAGCCCGACGCGATCGTGTGCCGCTCCGACCGCCTGATCGGACGCCACCTGAAGGAGAAGGTCAGTCTCCTGTGCGACGTGCCGATCGAAGGCGTGATCTCGGCACCGGACGCCGATTCGATCTACCGCGTGCCGTTGGTCCTGCACGCCGAGGGACTCGATCGCGTGCTCGCGAGCCACCTGCGGATCGATGCCGAGCCCGATCTCACCGAGTGGCGGGCGCTGGTCGACCGCATCGACGCCGCCTCCGACCGCGTGCGCATCGCGATCGTGGGGAAATACGTGAACCTCCGCGACGCGTACCTCTCGGTGATCGAAGCGCTCAAACACGGCGGATTCCACCACGGGGTCGACGTCGACATCCGGTGGGTCTCCTCGGACGAGCTCGAGAACGGTGACGTGGAAACCGTGATGCGCGGCATCCACGGCATCGTGGTGCCCGGCGGGTTCGGCTGGCGAGGAGTGGAAGGCAAGCTCGACGCGGTGCGGTACGCGCGAGAGAACGGAGTCCCGTACCTGGGACTGTGCCTAGGCCTCCAGTGCGCCGTGATCGAGTTCGCTCGCAACGTGTGTGGGCTGGAGGGAGCCAACTCCTCCGAGTTCGATCCCGCCACCGACCACCCGGTGATCGACCTGCTCCCCGAGCAGAAGAACGTGACCGACCTGGGGGGTTCGATGCGCCTGGGGGCGCAGCCGTGCCATGTCGTGCCCGGGACCAGGGCAGCGCAGATGTACGGGGAACCCGTCGTGTACGAACGGCACCGGCACCGGTACGAGGTGAATCCCGCCTACCACGAGGTGTTGTCGGGCAACGGGCTGGTCTTCTCCGGGCTCTCCCCGGACGGTCGGCTGGTCGAGATCATCGAGCTCGAGGACCATCCGTTCTTCGTGGCCGGCCAGTTCCACCCTGAGCTCCGTTCGCGCCCCACTCGGCCTCACCCCATGTTCCGGGACCTGATCGGCGCCGCCGCGGCACGCGCCCGCGACGAGGCGCCCCGGACGGTCGTCGTCCCCGGATAGCCGCTCGGGCGGCATGACCGAGGAACCGGACTCCGCCGAGCTGGCGTTCGACGGCCCCGTCTTCTCGGTGGTGCGGGAGTGGTGGCCCGGCATCTCGCATCCCTACGACGTGGCTCGCCACGTCGGCGCGGCGGGCGTCCTCCCCCTCACCCCCGACGGCGACGTGCTGCTGGTCCGCCAGTTCCGGCCGCCGATCCGCCAGTCGCTGGTGGAGATCCCGGCCGGCCTGCTCGACGTGGGGGCGGAGGACCCCGTCACCTGCGCCGCCCGGGAGCTGTTCGAGGAGACGGGGTACCGTCACCGGACGATCGAGTTCCTGGCGGGTGTGTACACGACCGCCGGCTTCTCGAACGAATACGTGAGCCTGTTCTGGGCCGCGACCGAACCGGAGCCGCAGGGACCGCCCGAGGACGGCATCGAGCTGATTCGCCGGCCGCTGGACGAGATGGTCCGCGCGGCCCGGGTCGGCCGCGTCCGCGACGCCAAGACCGCCCTCGCCCTGCTCATGGTCGAGGGCAGGGCGATCCGATGACCCGGCCGGAGACCCGGTACGCCCGCAGCGGTGACACGAACATCGCCTATCAGATCGTCGGGGACGGACCCCTCGACCTCGTCTACGTCCACGGCTGGGTCTCGAACGTGGACTTCATGTGGGACGAGCCCTCCTACGCCCGGTTCCTCGAGCGGCTGGCTTCGTTCTCCCGGCTGATCCTGTTCGACAAACGAGGCACGGGATTGTCCGACCCCGTGCCGGTCGATGAGCTGCCGACGCTAGAACAACGGATGGACGACGTCCGGGCTGTGATGGACGCAGCCGGATCGGAACGGGCGGCGCTCCTCGGCCACTCCGAGGGCGGGAACATGAGCATCCTGTTCTCCGCCACGTATCCGGAGCGGACGACCGCATTGGTGCTCGTGGGGTGTTATGCGAAGCGGATCCGGACCGACGACTACCCGTGGGCCCCCGCGCTGGAGGATCGGATCGCCGAGATCGAGCAGACCGAGCGGAGCTGGGTGGACCCGGAGATGATCCGGTCGCTGGCGCCGAGTCGCGGCGACGACGAGGGCCTTCGTCTCCTGGATGACGCGGTACTTCCGGGCCGCCGCCAGCCCCAGGGCTGCCGCGGCGCTGCTTCGGATGAACTCGATGATCGACGTGCGAGAGGTGCTACCGGCGATCCGCGTTCCCACGCTGCTCCTGTATCGGACTGGGGACCACGACGTTCGCGTCGAGGAGGGCCGGTACCTCGCGGCGCGCATCGAGGGGTGCCGCTTGGTCGAGTTTCCGGGCAGCGACCACCTCATGTGGGCAGGCGACTCGGATGCGATCCTCGACGAGATCGAGTCGTTCCTCACAGGCGCTCGGCGCGGTCCCGAGCCCGACCGCGTGCTCGCGACGGTGCTGTTCACCGACATCGTCGGTTCGACCGAACGCGCGGCGGCGCTCGGCGACCGGGCGTGGCGGGACCTGCTGGAACGCCATCACGCCGCCGTGCGCGCTCAGCTCGGCCGGTGGCGAGGCCGCGAGGTGGACACGGCAGGCGACGGCTTCCTGGCGACCTTCGACGGCCCGGCCCGCGCCGTTCGATGCGCCGACGCGATCGTGCGAGCGGTGCGCGAGCTCGGGCTCGAGGTCCGAGCCGGCGTGCACACCGGTGAGGTCGAGCTCATCGGGGACCAGGTCCGCGGGATCGCCATCCACCTCGGTGCCCGCGTGGCCGCGCTGGCCGGTCCCGGGGAGGTCCTGATCTCGCGAACGGTGGCAGACCTGGTGGCGGGATCGGGCCTCGAGTTCCGGGACCGCGGAGAACACGAGCTGAAGGGCATCCCGGGTCGGTGGCGGCTGCTCGCGCTCCAGCCGGACGCGGGCGGACGATAGGCTCGCCGAGCGGCTTGAGGTTCCGAGGGGCTGGGGGGCGTCCGGTAGGCTTGCCGCGGAGAGAAGGGCTCGGGCGTGAACGTCGGAGTTCCCAAAGAGGTCAAGGACAACGAGTACCGGGTCGCGCTCACCCCCGAAGGCGCCCGGGAGCTCGTCCGGGCCGGCCACCACGTGTTCGTGGAGGAGGGGGCCGGCGCGGGATCCGCCATCCCGCAGGAGCGTTACGTGCGCGCCGGGGCGGAGATCGTGCCCACGGCCGACGCGGTCTGGAACGCCTCGGACCTGGTCCTCAAGGTGAAGGAACCCGTCCCCGAGGAATACGGGCGCCTCCGCGAAGGGCTGATCCTGTTCACCTACCTCCATCTGGCCGCGAGCGCCGATCTGACCCGGACGCTGCTCGACAGGAAGGTGTCGGCGGTGGCCTACGAGACCGTGCAGCTGCCGGACGGCCGGCTGCCGCTGCTCGCGCCGATGAGCGAGGTGGCGGGTCGGATGGCGCCGCAGGCCGCCGCCCGGCTGCTCGAGAAGGAGTACGGCGGCCGCGGGATCCTGATGGGCGGCGTGTCGGGGGTGCGCCCGGCCAAGGTGTTCGTGCTCGGCGCGGGGATGGCGGGTTCGAACGCGGCCTGGATCGCGGCCGGGATGGAGGCCGAGGTCACGGTGGTCGACACGAACCTGGACAAGCTTCGGTTCATCGACCAGATCCACAAGGGCCGCATCGTCACCCTCATGTCCGATCAGCTGACGCTGGAGCAGCGCGTGCGCGAGTCGGACGTCGTGATCGGCTCGGTGCTGGTGCCCGGCGCCCGGGCTCCGACGCTCGTCACCGAGGAGATGGTGGCGTCGATGCGGCCGGGGTCGGTGATCGTCGACGTGGCCATCGACCAGGGCGGATGCGTCGAGACGGCTCGCATGACGACGCATTCGGATCCAACCTACGTGGAACACGGGGTCGTCCACTACTGCGTCGGCAACATGCCGGGGGCCGTCCCGAACACGTCGACGTACGCGCTGACGAACGTCACGACGCCCTACGCGGTCGACATCGCCTCGAAAGGTCTCGAGGCGGCCTGTCGAGAAGATCCCGCCCTCGCGCTCGGGGTGAACGCCTACGCCGGAGCGGTCACGAACGAAGGAGTGGCCGCGGCGCACGGATTGGTGTTCACGCCGCTCGCCCGGACCGGGCTGGGCTGAGTCCGGGCTCGAGAGGTCGTCGTGGGCGACGAGATCGAGGTTCAGGTCGAGCGTTTCCTCGATCACCTCCTGGTGGAGCGAGGCCTCTCGTCCCACACGATCGCGGCATACCGACGCGACCTGTCCCGGTACATCTCCTACCTGCACGACCGCGGCCTGCGAGATGCCCGGGCGGTCGGTGACCGCGACGTCGCCGCGCACGTCGCCGCGGTCTCGGCGTCGACCCACCGCGACGGGCGGGCGTACCGCGCGACGTCGGTGGTGCGGGCGTTGTCGTCGATCCGCGCCTTCCACCGCTTCCTGCTGCGCGAAGGTGAGATCGAACGCGACCCGACGGCGGGGGTGGTGCGACCGAAGCTCCCCCGGCGGCTGCCGCGGCCGCTCTCCGTCGACGACGTGGGGAGGCTGTTGGCGCAGCCGGATCCGTCCACGCCGCAGGGCCTTCGGGACCGAGCCGTCCTGGAGACGCTCTACGGCGCCGGGCTTCGGGTGTCCGAGCTCGTGGGGGCCGATGTGGACGACGTGGACCTGGACGAGGGGAGCATTCGGGTGTTCGGCAAAGGCGGCCGGGAACGCGATGTGCCGCTCGGGACCTTCGCGTGTGATGCGATCGGAGCCTATGTCGTGCGTGTGCGGCCGCACATCGCTACCAGGCGGTCCCGGTCCGCGCTGTTCCTGAACCTGCGCGGCGGCCGTCTCACGCGCCAGGGGTGCGCCGGGATCCTGGAGCGGCACGCGACGGCGGCCAAGCTCGGCAAGCGGGTCAGCCCGCACGTGTTGCGTCACTCGTTCGCCACGCATCTGCTCGAGGGGGGCGCCGACGTTCGGGTGGTCCAGGAGCTGCTCGGCCACGCCAGTGTGGCCACCACCCAGGTGTATACGCTGGTGACCCAGGATCACCTGCGCGAGGTCTACTTCACGTCGCACCCCCGGGCGCGGGCGCGGACAACGACCTCGGGATCCGGCACCGGGTCGGGTCCCGCGCGACGGAGCAGGAGGAGGGATTCGGCGTGATCGACCAGGCGAAGCTCGACGAGCTGCGGACGGCGCTCGAGGAGCAACGCGACAACCTTCGGAAGGAGATCGCCGATCAGGGCGGCGATCCCGACTCCGACGATGCGTCGATCGACGTCGAGCGGGGCTTCGCGGACAGCGCTCACAGCACCGCCGAGCGCGCCCGCCTGTTGTCCGTCATGAAGGCGCTTCGGTCGAACCTCCGGTGGGTGAGTCGAGCCCTGACGAAGCTCGACCTCGGGACCTACGGCGTCTGCGAGCGATGCGGGAACGCCATCCCGATCGAGCGGCTCGAGGCGTTGCCGTGGGCGATCCTGTGCGTCGACTGCGCCCGCAAGGGTGAGGGTCGCTGACGTGTCGGCTCCGCCCGGTGCCGACCCGGTCCCGCGCGTCCTGATCCTCGTCTGCGACTCGTTCGGCGTCGGCGACGCCCCCGACGCGGCGTCCTACGGCGATGAAGGTTCCGACACCCTCGGAAACACGGCGAGAGCCGTCGGCGGGATCGACGCTCCGAACCTGGGGCGGCTCGGTCTCGGCCTGCTCACCGAGATCGAAGGTGTGGCACCGCACGCGGAGCCCGGCACGGCGCACGGGCGCCTCACCGAACGTTCGGCCGGCAAAGACACGACGACCGGCCACTGGGAGATGGCGGGCATCGTCCTCGACGCGCCGTTCCCGCTGTACCCGGAGGGGTTCCCCGCGGAGATCATGGAACCGTTCTCTGCCGCGATCGGGCGCGAGGTCCTGGGAAACGTCCCCGCCTCCGGGACGGAGATCATCGCCGAGCTCGGAGAGGAGCATCTGCGCACCGGCCGACCCATCGTCTACACGAGCGGGGACTCGGTCTTCCAGATCGCCACGCACACCGACGTGGTCCCGCTCCAACAGCTGTACGACTGGTGCCGGGCGGCGCGGCGGTTGTTGGTCGGTCCCCACAACGTGGGGCGCGTGATCGCCCGGCCGTTCAGCGGGCCGGTGGGCGAATTCGTCCGGCGGCCGGAGCGCCGGGACTTCTCGGTGCCTCCGCCGGGTCCCACGCTGCTGGACCGGTGCCGGGACGCGGGGATCCCCGTCTACGGGGTCGGCAAGATCCAGGACATCTTCTCCCACCAGGGCCTGACCGAGGCCCGATATTCGGACTCGAACGACCACGGGATGGATCTGACCCTCGGCTATCTCTCGCGGCCGCCTCCGTCGCTGGTGGTCAGCAACCTGGTGGACTTCGACAGCAAATACGGACACCGGAACGACCCGGACGGATATGCCCGAGCCGTGCAGGTGTTCGATCGTCGCCTCCCCGAGTTGATCCAGGCGCTGGACGGCGGCGTCCTGTTCCTCACGGGCGACCATGGGTGCGACCCGACCACCCCGTCGACGGATCACTCGCGCGAGCGAACCCCGCTCCTGGTCGCCGGGCTGTCCGGGGGACCGTACGACGTCGGCTCCCGTTCGACGTTCGCGGACCTCGGGGCCACGGCCGCCGAGCTTCTGGGGGTCCGGTGGGACCTCGACGGGCGGAGCTTCGCGGGGGAGATCGGTCGGTGAGCCTGACCCGGAGCTGGATGGTTCCGCGCCGCATTGTCGAACGAGCCCCTCGACCTCGGGTGGAGCCCTGCCTCCAGCGAGGCTCGAGGCGATCCTGGAGCCAGCCGTGACGGTGTCGGACTGGCGCGACGTTGTGGCCGCCAAACGGGACGGCCACCGTCTGGATCCAGGGGACCTTCGGGCGTTCATCTTGTCCTACTCGAGGCGGGAGATCTCCGACGAGCTGGCCGCCGCGTTTCTCATGGCCGCCTTCGTGAACGGCCTGGACGAGTCCGAGACGCTGGCGATGACCCGGGCCATGGTGGACTCGGGCAGGACGTTGTCGCTGGCCGGCATCAGCCGCCCGACGGTGGACAAACATTCGACGGGCGGCGTGGCCGACGGCGTCACCCTCGTGTTCGCGCCCCTGGCCGCCTCGCTCGGCCTGGCCGTGGCCAAGCTGTCGGGGCGCGGCCTCGGCCACACGGGTGGGACGCTGGACAAGCTCGAGTCGATCCCCGGCCTGCGGACCGACCTGGCACCCGACGCGTTCGAGCGCCAGGTCGAGGAGGTCGGGTGTGCGATTGCCGCTCCGACCGCCGACCTTGTGCCGGCCGACGGCGCCCTCTACGCGCTCCGCGACGCGACCGCGACGGTTGGGTCGATCCCGCTGATCGCCGCCAGCGTGATGTCGAAGAAGCTCGCCGTCGAGACAAATCTGGTCCTGCTCGACGTCAAGGCTGGCAGCGGCGCGTTCATGCGCACCACCGCCGAGGCGAAGGCGCTGGCGGCGGCCTGCGCCCGCCTGGCGGCCGACTGGGGCC
>DATHVC010000246.1:0-2367 GCA_035461565.1 Actinomycetota bacterium | reverse complement strand
TTCGGCGACGGGATCTCGGCTCCTGCCGGGCGCCGCCGCCCTCGGAGCGCGGCCGCCACCACCAGGAGCAGCGCCGTTGCGATCAGCACCCGGCCGTCAACGAGAGGACGCTCCTCGGCCTCGACGGCCGCCGGCGCCCGGGGTTGCGACTGCGCCGCCCGCAACTCGCCGCGGGCCTCGTTCACCATCTCGGCGAGCACGTCGTTGTCCTCCTGGCTCTGCGCGAGCTGCATGATGGCCCGCTCGAGCCGGCGCTCGGCCCGGCGGACGTCTCGCTGGAGGCGCCAGATCCTCGTCTCGAGCTTGAACTGCCTGGTCAGCAAGTCCGCTTCACGCGGGGTCTCGACGATGGAGAGTTCGCCGGACAGCGGCTCACGCAGGCCCGAAAGCGTGCACGGATCGTTGCACGCACCGAGCGAGTAGAAGCCCGAGGGGACTTCGGGGACGTTGAACTCGAGCTCGAGCTCGAAGGTCTCGCGACGTTCTGGCTCGAGCGTGAGGGCGCCGAGGCGAATCGCTTCGTCCGGCACGGGCCTGCCCTCACGGATCCACGCCCCCTTCGGGAGGAGATACACATAGAAGGGACCCTGCTCGAGCAGGTGCTGCTTCCGCTCCGGAACGAAGACGTAGGCGCGCACGGCGGTCCGCTCGCCGGGCGTTACGTGTGTCCGGTCGAGGTCGAAATACGCGCCGCCGTTGGCGGCAGCGCTCCCCGGGATCAGCAGGAGCGCCCCCGTCACCATCACCACCAGCCGAGCTCCCCCACGCATGACCGCCTCCCTTCGCCGAACACCCACCAGACCGGCCCGCGAGACCTCCGGTTCCGAGGGAACCATCCGGCGCTTCGGCGAGTAGATGACACAGGCGGTGTGAGGCATCCGCCGCCCGGGGTGCGAAGGGAGGACCACGATGCGCAGGATCGTCATCGCCGTGTCGCTGCTCACGTTGTTCGCCGCGGCCTGCACCGGCGAGGAGGCCCCGCAAGTCCGGCCGGCGGTGGACGGCCGCGCGAGCACACCCACCCTCCCGAGCGAGACCCTCCTGCTCGACACGGTGACGGGCCCGCTCGCCGTCCAGGCTCCGAGCGGCTCGATCCTGTCGACGTTCCCGAACGCGCTGGCCGGCCCCGACGGATCGTTCGTCTACTCGGCCCACCTCGACGGTGGGACCACGGTCCTCGAGTCGCTGATCGGGGCCACCGGCGAGGAAGCTTCGAGCGCGGAGATCCCCGGCGACTACCGCCTCGGCGTCGTCTCGGGCAGCGGCCGGGCCGTCGCGCTGACCGAGCCGCTTCCCGCCGGCTGGGATCCGTGGACGCCGCTCCCCCGGGAGACCACTGAGCTCGTCGTGGCCGACCCGAGCGGCGAGGCCGAGCCCAGGACGTTCACGCTGAACGGCAACTACGAGCCCGAGGCATTCTCGGTCGACGACCGCACCCTGTTCCTGATCCAACACCTCCCGGCGCTCCGCCCCGAGGCGTACCGCGTCACCACGCTCGACCTGCGCAACGGCAAGGTGCGTCCGGCGTTCGGACCGTTCAAGTCGCCGTCCGAGCGGATGCCCGGCATCCGGCTCCAGCAGCTCTGGGGGTCGATGGGCGACCAGCTCTACACGTTGTATTCGAGCGCCCGCCCCGGGTACGCACCGCACCAGGCCCCGGTGGCCTCGGACGCGGCCGTATCGTTCGTGCACGTCCTCGACCTGGAGGAGGGGTGGGCGCACTGCGTCGGCCTTCCCGAGGCCATGTGGGACCGCCCGAGCGCCCTCCAGGCCATGGCCGCCCCGCCCGACGGCTCCCGGCTGTTCGTCGTGGATGCCGGGCTCGGGCTGGTGGCCGTGATGGACACCGAGACTCTTCAGGTCCGCACGGGCGAGATCGCGTTCGGGGCGTCCGAGGACGTCGTCCGGACCACGGCCCGCATGAGCGCGGACGGGCGGAGCCTGTTCGTGGCGACGGCGGACTCGAGCTCGTCGGAGATCGCGGTGGTGGACGTGGCGACGTTCGAGGTCCGAGACCGGTGGAGCGTGACCGGGGCGGTTACGACTCTTGGCCTGTCACCGGAGGGCGACCGCCTCTACGCGGCTACGGACACCGGGATCGCCGTGATCGACGCCGCGACCGGCCGCCCGCTCGGCATGGTGCCGCTCGAGGCTCCCGCAGAGGTCACGGAGGTCCTTCCCATCGCGGCCTGAGCCGGCCGGGACGAGGAGGCGCTCGACCCTCCGGGTTCCCTCGGCTCGGATCGGCGAAGATGGGCTCCGTGAAGCTGCCCGTCATGCCGCCGGTCTCGCCGATGCTGGCCAAGTCCGTGCCCGACATTCCGGTCGGGGATCTCTCGTACGAACCGAAGTGGGACGGGTTTCGCT
>DATHVC010000245.1:0-5820 GCA_035461565.1 Actinomycetota bacterium | reverse complement strand
TCTTGCCGACCTCGCCGGGCGCCGGGGTCACGATGACGCGGTCGAACGTGATGTCGTCGATGCGCCACGCGGTCGCGCCGAGCAAGAAGACCTCTCCGCGCCGGCTCTCGTAGACCATCTCTTCGTCGAGCTCGCCGACCCGGCGCCCGTCCTGCGTGAACACGCCGAAGAGCCCTCGATCGGGGATCGTCCCGCCGCTCGCGATGGCCAGACGGCCGGCTCCCTCGCGCGCCCGGACCACGTCCGTCCGCCGGTCCCAAACGATCCTCGGCCGCAGCTCCGCGAACTCCTCGGACGGATACCGGCCCGAGAGCAGGTCGAGGACGTTCCTCAGCAGCTCGTCCGACAGATCGGCGAAGTTCGCGGCACGCCGCACCGCGCGAGCGAGCTCCTCCACGGTCCACTCGTCGAGCGCCGCCATGGCCACGATCTGCTGCGCGAGCACGTCGAGCGGGTTGCGCGGGTACCGGGTCTCCTCGATCTGCCCGTCCAGCATCCGGCGCACCACGACGGCCGCCTCGAGCAGGTCCCCGCGGTACTTCGGGAAGAGTTTGCCCCGAGAGGGTTCGCCAACGCGGTGGCCGGCGCGCCCGATGCGCTGGAGTCCCCGGCTCACCGCGCCCGGCGACTCCACCTGGATCACCAGGTCCACGGCCCCCATGTCGATGCCGAGCTCGAGGGAGCTGGTGGCGACGATGGCCCGGACCGCGCCGCGTTTGAGGCGGTCCTCGATCTCCAGGCGCTGCTCCCGGGCGATCGAGCCGTGGTGAGCGGCGACCAGTTCCTCGCCGGCGAGCTCGTTCAGCTTCGCCGCCAGCCGTTCGGCCAGCCGCCGGGCGTTCACGAACACGATCGTGGAGTGGTGCGCTTGGATCAGCTCGAGCAGCCGCGGGTGGACGGCGGGCCAGATGCTGCGGGCCGAGCCCGCTCCGTCGCCGGCCTCGGCGGCGGTGGTCCGGGGCGGCATCGCCGGCTCCGGCACGCCGGCGAGCTCGGACAGGTCGGGGACCGGGACCACGACCTCGATCTCCATCGGCTTGTGGTGTCCGGCGTCCACGATGGAGACGGGCCGCGGGCCGGCCTCGGTCTGGCCGCCCAGGAACCTCGCGATCTCCTCGAGGGGCCGCTGCGTGGCCGAGAGCCCGATCCGTTGAGGCGGCGCCGCGGCGATCGCCTCGAGCCGCTCGAGCGACAGGGCCAGGTGGGCGCCCCGCTTCGAGCCGGCGACGGCGTGGATCTCATCGAGGATCACCCATCGGACGTTTCGAAGGATCTCGCGGGCCCGCGACGTGAGCATGAGGTACAGCGACTCCGGCGTCGTGATGAGGACATCGGGTGGCCGGGTGGCGATCCGGCGCCGCTCGTTGGCCGGCGTGTCGCCGGTCCTCATGGCCACGGTGGGGGCGTGGAAGCCGGTCCCGAGGCGTTCGGCGGCCAGCGCGATGCCGGTCAGGGGCGAGCGCAGGTTCTTCTCGACGTCCACGGCCAGGGCGCGCAGCGGCGACACGTACAGGACGCGGCAGCGCTCCGCCGCCGGCGGAACCGGGTCGGTGCCGAGCCGGTCGAGCGCCCACAGGAACGCCGCCAGGGTCTTCCCGGACCCGGTGGGAGCCAGGATGAGGGTGTGATGACCCTCGGCGATGGCCGGCCATCCCCGCGCCTGGGCCGGCGTGGGTTCGGCGAACGTCGCGTCGAACCAGGTCCGGACGGGAGGGGAGAACCGGTCGAGCGCCACGCCCCCAACCGTACCGCGGGGTGGAGACACGGACCTCCGGGCGCGGCGCCGCACGTGCTCCATCGCGGCCGGCCGGGAAGCCGTCGGTAGGATGCGTCCGTGCCGCACCTCCGCGCCGTGTTCGCCGTGCTCGTCGCCGCGCTGGCGTTCGGCGGGACCGCCACCGCGCTCGCGCAACCGTCGCCCGCGGACGAGCCGGCCTCGCCCGAGCGCCGCGGTCAGGTCGTCCTTTCGGGGGACGTGTCGGTCCGGCGAGGGGAAGACGTCGGCGAGCTGATCGTGCTCCACGGTTCGGCTCGGGTGATCGGCGTGGTCCACGGGGACGTCATCGTGATCGATGGGCCGATCGAGGTCACCGGCCAGGTCAGCGGCAGCGTGGTGAGCCTCAACGGCCCCGTGACGGTCGGCCCGAACGCCCAGATCCTCCGCGACGTGATCGCGCGAGATCCGGTGACCGTGGCCGAGGGCGCCCGGATCGGCGGTCGCGTCCGGCAGGGGTCGGCCTTCACGTTCCGCACTCCGTTCGACGTGGTGGGCCCCTTCGCCGCGTGGCTCGCCGTCGCCGTCTCGACGTTGATCCTGGGCGCGGTGCTCGTGGTGTTCGTCCCGCGAGGAGCCGATGCCGTGGCGGCAACGGCGATCGGATCGCCCCTGGTGTCCGCCGGCCTCGGGGTGGCGGTCGTCGTGGGGGTCCCCGTGGTGGGCCTCCTGGCGCTCGCGTCGCTGGTGGGCCTGCCGCTGGGCGCGGCCCTGCTGCTCGGCCTGTTGCTGCTGTATTCGGTCGGTTACACCTGGAGCGTGGTCACCGTGGGCCGGCTCATCTGGCGCGCCCCGCGCACTCCCTGGCTCGCGCTGCTCATCGGATGGGCGCTCGTCGCCGCGCTGTCCGCCGTTCCGTACGTGGGCGGCGTGGTCTGGCTCCTCGGGACCGTGATGGGTCTCGGTGCCATGACGCTGGCCGCGTGGCGGGCTCGCGGCGGCCGAGGCCGCCATCGCCCAAGCTCCCGAGCGGCCGAACCGGTCGTTGACGTGGGTGAGGTGACCGCCGAACCCCGGCCCATGATCATCGAACCGCAGATGGAGGAGGAGGGAACCGGCATATGAGCCAGGCCGAGGTCGACCAGCTCCGCAACGTGCCACTGTTCGCCGAGGTGGGCGGGCCGCAGCTCGAACGGATCGCGGAGGTGACCACCAGCTTCGAGGTTGCCGCGGGGCACGTCCTTGCCGAACGAGGACAGGCGGGCTCGGGGATGTTCGTTCTTCTCGAGGGAACCGTGGAGGTGGACGTTCCCGGGCTGGATCCCATCGAGCTCGGTCCCGGCGACTTCGTCGGCGAGCTCTCCCTGCTCACCGAGTCCGACCGCCTCGCGCGCGTTCGTGCCCTGACTCCAGTGGCGGGTCTCGCCATCGGGCGCGCCGCGTTCCACGATCTGATCAACGCCGAACCACGCATCGCCCTTGCGATGTTGCCGGTCCTGGCGCGCCGCCTGGCGGCCGTCGAGTCCCGCTGAGACGGCTCAGGATCGGCGTCGCAGGACGAACAGGCCGAGGAGGGCGCCGAACGCCGCCCCGAACGCGGCGGCCTGCCGGGTCGTCATCAACACGCGAGCCCCGTCCTCGATCGTGACCTTCGGGGACGCCACCACTCCCACGATGGCGCCGCGGCCGAGCTGTGCCTGGCCGGCGATCACCGACTGCGTGCCGCCGTTGGTGAACGAGACGTTCCCCCGGGCCAGCACGGGCCCGCATCCACCGTTGGTGATGGTGAGGTCGCCCGAACACATGACCGGGCCGCACCCGCCGTTGGTGATCGTGACGTCGCCGCTTGCCAGCATGGGGCCCGCGGCGGCCTGTTCGAGCCGCACGTCGTGGGCCGACACCGCCCCGACCAACGACCGCCGAAGCACAACGTCGCCCGCAGCTTCCAAGGTCCCGACCACCCGGCGCTCCTCTCGATGCTCATCCATGTCGACACCTCCTCGACCTCCATCGTAGGTATCGTCGCCGGGTGAACGCGACCCCGGCGCGGGCCACGTGAGGTCTGGGTGACCGTCGGTGCCCTATCCTTTCGGTCCGTGAGCTCGACGAGGACCGTTTCGTGACGGAGGACCGGCCGGCCTGTTTCCTGTGCGGCCGTCCCACCTACGATCCCGACAAGCGGGAGCGTCCGTGGGTCCGTGCCACCTCGTCCGGTCGCCAGGTGCTGGTGTGCCCGCGGTGCCAGGAGGAGCGACCGGATTGGGCGGTGCAGCTCGATCGATGCGAGTCCTGTGGCGCCACGCGCCTGTCAGCCGTGCTCGGCCAGGTGGTGTGCCGGGCCTGCGGGCACGTCCGTGGCGACCCGGTCGAACGGGAGCTCACTTGGGTCCGGGGCGCTTAGCTCAGCCGGAAGAGCACTTCCCTTACAAGGAAGAGGTCGGGGGTTCGAGTCCCTCAGCGCCCACCAAGAAAAAGGCGAACTCGGGGGGAGTGGATTAGCACCCGGGTCGTTTATCGGGACTCGGCAGCCAAGCAGGCCGTGAAGCGTTCACGGACCCACCACCCCTCAGCCAGGCCAAGAGGTGGAAGGGCGCCAACGTGCGCTTCCGCCCCGTTCGATGCGGCGACGGAGGTCGCGCCCCCTGTACCGCTTCAAGAGCTTGACTGGCGGATGGAGAGCCCGGCCGAGATCCTCCTTGAACGGCTGGCAGTCTCCATGTCAGCCAGATGCAGCGCAGGTTTCGAGATGGAGGTACTGGCGGCACTCCTCGTCGCTGAGCGCCCTTGTCACCTGCTGTCTTGCGATCTCGAGGAGGTCGTCGAGATCCAGCGCCCAGATCCGTACGGTGCCGTCCATGCTCGCGGACGCGAGCATGGTGCCGTCCGGGCTGAACGCCAACCTAACGACGCGCTGCTCATGACCGTACAAGGCGAGGACCTGCTCGCCGGAGGCGGGGTCGAACAACCGAACGACGCCTTCGGAGCCAGCGGTCGCGATGCGTGAGCCATCCGGGCTGAAGGCGACGTCCCAAGGGGCGGAGGAATGTCCCGCGAGCGCTACGAGGATCCTCCCCGTGTCGATGTCCCAGATCCTTGGGACCCCGTCGTTGCCGCTTGTTGCGACCCGAGACCCACTCGGGTCGAAGACCGCAACTCTCGCGGTGTTCCGATTGTCAATGGGCTGGATCGCACCAACAACGGTGCCGCGCTCCCACTCCCAGATGGTCTGACGGTAGTGCGGTGCACCCGATCCGTCCCGCTGAAGCGCGGTGACGACGAATCGGCCGTCTGGGCTGAACCTGGCGCTGGTGAGGTACACGTTGCCTTCCTCGTCCAGCGTGCGAACCAGGCTGCCCGTGGTGTCAAGGATCCCCACAGCCCCGAAGTCGCCGGCTGCCAAGAGATGCTCCCCGTCAGGGCTCCAGTCGACGTCCACGAGTGTTGCGCACTCACAATCGAAACGAAAGACCTCCTCGCCTGTGCCGACATCCCACGCCGTGAGGAATCCCGTTTGGCTGGCAGCGATGCCGGTCCCATCGTCGGTCACGTTGAACGAGGTGATTGGGCCCCCGCTGACGCGGAACGTCCGGAGCTTTCGTCCGGTCGCCAGATCCCAGAGCGCGATGCTGTTCCCTTCATCGGTCGACGCGAGGTGGTGTCCGTCTGGAAGGAACTCGACGCCCCCGGCCAAGACGGGATTACTGATTTGGGCGGGCACATTCATCCATTCGGCGTTGCCGCCGATCCCCACGTCCCAGATGCTTGTGTTGGTGACCGCGAAGTCACCGGTCATCACCTGGATGCCGTCCGGAGAGAAGACCGCCGCGTAGATCCCTGCCGCGGTCGCTTGTGAGGAGAGCGAGAATAGTTCACGCCCTCCCTCCTGGGTCATGTCCCAGACCTTGGCGGTCCCGTCGTCGCCGCCGGTCACCAATCGGGATCCGTCTGGGCTCCAATCGATCGCGTATAGCGGGGCGCGGTGACCGAACAAGGTGAACAGTGGTTTTCCCGTCTTCCCGTGCCACACCTGAGCCGTGCCGTAACCGGTCGCCGTCGCGATCCGCAGGCCGTCCGGAGCCCAGGCAACCCTGCCCGCAAAGCCGCTT
>DATHVC010000244.1:0-13821 GCA_035461565.1 Actinomycetota bacterium | reverse complement strand
CGATCCAGATGAACAAACGCCGCGGCCGGGTCATCATCGAGTTCGGGTCGGCGGACGACCTGGAGCGTATCGTGTCCGAGATCGTCGGATCCGGCCCCGGACTGTCCCCAGACTGATCTCGTCTAGGCTTGAATCCTTTGCGCTGCAGGGGGTTCCGGCTTGTTAGCGCTGGAGGCACAGCCGCACGACGCGGTCGCACAGTTCCTCGAACTCGATGCCGGCGGCCTGCGCGGCCATCGGCAGCAGGCTGGTGTCGGTCATCCCGGGTGAAACGTTCACGTCCACGACCCAGGGGGCCCCGTCGCCGTCGACCATCACGTCGGCCCGGGCCACGTCCGCCACGCCCAGGACCTCGAACGCCCGGGCCGCCGCCGCTCGGGCGTCGGCCGTCGCCTCGGGGCCGAGTCGCGCCGGCGCGAAGTACTCGGTCGCACCCGCCGTGTACCGGGCGGCGTAGTCGAAGACGCCCGACTTCGGGACGATCTCGACCAGCGGCAACGGATCCGCCGAGCCGATCATGCCCGCCGCGACCTCCATGCCGTCGATCCGCCGTTCGATCACGGCCGCGTCCGAGAAGGACAAGGCGTTCATCACGGCGCCGGCGAGGTCGCGTTCGTGGTCCACGAACGTCAGCCCCATCGCAGAACCTGCACGGGAGGGTTTCACCACCAGGGGAAGGCCGATGCGCTCGGCCATCGAATGCAGGGCCGGGCCGGCCGCCAGGTCTCGAAGGGCCGTCGCCTGGATCGCCGCCCAGGGCGGGGTCGGGATGCCGGCCAGGTCGAGGGCCTCTTTGGCCAGGATCTTGTCGAACGCTCGCTGGCACGCGTGCGGGCCGCTGCCCGTGTACCGGACGCCGAGGACGTCGAGCAGCCGCTGGACGGTGCCGTCTTCGCCCTCCTTGCCGTGCAACGCGACGTAGCACGCCGAAGCCCTTGCAGCAAAAAGGGTTTCGACGAACGGCCCTTCGGCCGGGTCCAGGAGGAAGGCGTCGTGCCCACGTGATTGGAGCGCCGAGGCCACCCGGTGACCGGACCGAAGCGACACCTCACGTTCCGGCGAGCGCCCGCCGCCGAGGACGGCGATCCGGCTCGTCATCCCGACAGCGACCGATACAGCTCCTCCTCGTCGGACAGGAGCTCGCCGAGCCGCCGCACCCCCTCTTCGATCCGTTCCTCCGTCGGGTAACAGAACGACAGTCGCATCTGGTCCCGCCCGCGCCCGTCCGGGTAGAAGGCGGTACCGGGGACGTAGGCGACCTTTCGCTCGACGGCTGCCGCCAGGAGCGACGGCGTGTCGAAGTAGCTCGGGAGCGTCACCCACACGTAGAAGCCACCGCCGGGGATCGTCCAGCGGGCGTCGGCCGGGAACCGCTCGGCGATAGCGGCGAGCATCACGTCGCGGCGGCTCCGATACGTCTGGACCAGACGATCCAGGTTCCGACGCCACAACTCGCCGTCCAGATACCGCTCGGTCACGAGCATCGTGAACTGGCTGCCGCACAGATCGGCCGCCTCCTTGGCCAGCACGAGTCGCTGGAGGACGCCCGCCTCCGCCACGGCCCAGCCCACCCGCACTCCTGGGGAGAACACCTTGGACACGGTGCCGAGGTAGATCACGTTGTGCGGGTCGAGCGAGCGGAGCGTGGGGTGCGCCTCGCCTTCGAACCGCAGCAGGCCGTACGGGTTGTCCTCCACGATCGGCACGTGGGCCTCCCGGCACAACGCCACGAGGCGTTCGCGCCGCTCGCCCGACATCGTGACCCCGGCGGGGTTATGGAAGTTCGGCACCGTGTAGACGAACTTGGGCCGCTCGCCGCGGAGCAGGGCCTCCTCGAGCTGGTCCACGACCATCCCGTCGTCGTCGAGATCGATCTGGAGGAACCGGGGCTCGTAGGCGCTGAACGCCGATAACGCCCCCACGTACGCGGGAGCCTCTACCACGATCGTGTCGCCGGGGTCGATCAGGATCTTGCCCACGAGATCGAGCGCCTGCTGTGCCCCGGTCGTCACGACCACGTCCTCCGGGTCGGCGACCGTGCCCTCCTCGCGCATGAGCATGGTGAGGCGCTCACGCAGCAGGGGTGACCCTTGCCCGCTGCCGTATTGGAGGGCGACGTCCGCGCGTTCGGCCAGCACCGCTTCGACGACCTCGAGTACGTGTTCGGTCGGAAGCGCCTGCACGTACGGCATCCCGCCGGCGAGGGACACGACGTCCGGCCGTGAGGCCACCGCGAACAACGCTCGCACCTCGGACGCGGCCATCCCGGCCGCGCGCCGCGCGTACCGATCCGAAAACGGGTCGACGGTGAACTCGGCCATGGGCCGACGATGGTACACGCCCACGGCGCCGGCTCCGGGAGCCCGGCGAGGCCGGGTGTCAGCCTTCGACGTTCGGGAGGATCTCGGCCGCGAGCAGCTCGATCATGTCGAGGTCGTCGAACAACGAGTGGTTCAGCACGAACCGCTGCACGCCGGCCGCGGCGTATTCGTTCATCCGGCCGACGGCCTGGCCCACCGTGCCGACGATGCAGTCCCTCGAGACGTCCTCGAGGTAGGCCTCCAGCGGTCTCGCCGTCGGGTCTCGGCGCCTGGCGCGGTCGGCTCGCGAGCGCCACTCGTCGTCGGTCCGACCCACGAACACCCACGTCATGAACGACGTGGAGAACGTCTGTTGATCGCGACCGGCGCGATCGACGGCCTCGCGAACCCGAAGGAACGCCTCGCCGACCTGCTCCGGGGTGCCCCCGACGCGGTTGAACTCATCGGCCCACCGGGCGGCGAGCCGGGCGATCCTCGGCCCGCCCTTCCCGCCGACGAGGATGGGCGGGTGAGGCTCCTGCACGGGTTTGGGCAGGAAGCTCGAGTCCTCGAGCGCGTAGTGACGGCTCTCGAACGTGAATCCGTCCTGGGTCCAGAGCCCGCGCACGATCTCGAGCTGCTCCTCGAGCATCTCCATCCGTTCGTCCACGGCCGGGAACGGGATGCCGTGCGCCCGGTGCTCCTCCTCCCACCAACCCGCGCCCATGCCGAGGTCCACGCGCCCGCCGGAGATGTGATCCACGGTGGTGGCGGCCTTGGCCAGCACGCCCGGGAGCCGGAACGTCACGGGGGAGACCAGCGTGCCGAGCCGGAGCCGCTCCGTGCGCGCCGCGAGGGCCGCCAGCAACGTCCACGCGTCGCTCGAGCCCGGATTCTCCGTGACGATCGACAGGTAGTGGTCGGACGTGAAGAGCCCCTCGAACCCCAGCCGCTCACACGTCTGCGCGATCGCGAGCCACTGCGGCCAGGTCACGCCCTCCTGGCCCTCGAGCATCAGGTTGTAGCGCACCGCTGGCTACGATACCGGCGTGGAGGCGCCCACCCCAGAGGAGGTCCGTCGGACCGGCAAGGCGCTGGTCCTCGGCGTCGTCCTCGGCCTCGTGCTGCTGGCCTTGTCCGGTCGCCGGCGACGTTGACGGCTACCGAACGACCGCTCCCACCTGCGACGGCCGGCCGGCTCCGAGGAACACCTCGACGCCGTCCGCGATGGCGTTCGCCGCTCGAGGGGCGAAGGTCGGGTCCCGCACCGCACGGACCTCGGCGGGGTTCGCCACCACCGCGAGCTCGACCTGCACCGCGGGCATCCGGGTCTCGCGCAGGATCGAGATGGCCAGGGGATGGACGCCGCCGTCCGGGAGCCCGATCCGGAGGAGGTGATCGCGGATCGACGCGGCCAGGAGCAGGCCCATAGGCGAATGCGTCGAGGGGGTGCCGTAGTAGCAACACACCACCCCCGCCGCGGCGAGCTCGCCCCCACCCAGGTGGAGCGAGACACAGAGCGCCGCATCCGAGGTGTTGGCTCGTCGGACGCGGTCGGCGAGCTCGACGTCCCGGCCGGCCGGACGCAGCGGCACGGCCCGGGCGCCGCGGCGTTCGAGCTCCGCGGCGAGGCACTCGGCGACACGCGAGGCGATCTCGGCCTCGACGATGCCGCCGACCTCCAGGCCGGGATCGGAGGGCCCGTGTCCGGCGTCCACGGCGATCGTGGATCCAGCGAGGGCGATCCCCATCCTGCGCGCTGCCTCCGCCTCGCGGACGAGCGCGCGGCTGGGACCGGCGACGGTGGGGCGCATCCCCTCGAGCGACCGGACCGTATCGAGCCCCACGATGCCGTCGACCTTCGCGCCGACGTTGAGTTGGAACTCCCGGACCCCTCGGGTGGTCCTGGGGCCGAAGATGCCGTCTTCCTTGCCGACGTCGAAGCCGAGCGCGTTCAGCATCCGCTGGAGCTCTCGAACGTCGTCACCGCGGAAGGCCGGGGAGCGAAGGTACAACGTGCGGTCGCCGATCCGGTACCCGGCCTCCACGAGCTGCGCCCACGTGTCCGGCCCCACGATCCCGTCGGGGGGCAGGCCGCGGGCGCGTTGAAAGGCCTGCACCGCCGCTCGGGTCGCCGGACCGAAGGAGCCATCGAGCTCGTCGGGTTGGACGCGATGCCCGGCGTCGAGCAAGCGGTGCTGCACGTCGCGCACGGCCTCGCCGCGGTCCCCGACGCGGATCAGCTCCATGCGAGCAGTCTCCCGGGATCGAGGCGAACGCGGCAACCACCGGTGGACCCGGCGGCCGCGGGCGCCTGGAACCTTACGCGGCGAGGTGCGGGTCGATCTCGCGCAAGAGGGCGTCTTTGCCGCGAGCCCCGACCACTCGGGCCGCTTCGGCGCCGTCTTTGAACAACATCAACGTGGGGATGCTCATCACCCCGTATTTCCTGGTGATCTCCGGGTTCTCGTCGATGTTGAGCTTGGCCACCGCAAGCGCGTCGCCTTTGTCGCGGCCGATCTCCTCGACGACCGGCGAGACCATGTGGCACGGGACGCACCACTCCGCCCAGAAATCCACGAGCACCGGTCCGCCGGCCTTGAGGACACGCTCCTCGAAGTCCTGATCCGTCACGTCGCCCATCAACGCCACTCGTCGTCCTTTCCGCTCGGCCGGCTCCGGGCCGGTTCCTTCCCTCGTTCTCGCTCAGATCCCTTCGTGCCCCCCGGCCTCCAGGAACCGCTCGGCGTCGATCGCCGCCTTGCATCCCTGCCCGGCGGCGGTGACGGCCTGACGGTAGATGACGTCCGTGACGTCTCCGGCCGCGAACACGCCCGGGACGCTGGTCTTCGTCGTGGGTTCGTCCACCACGATGTACCCGGCGGGCGTCAACTCCAACTGCGACGCCACGAGCTGCGTGTTCGGCGTGTGCCCGATCGCCATGAAGACGCCGTCGGTGACGAAGTTGGAGCTCTCGCCGGTCTGGACGTGTCGGAGCTTCACGCCGGTGACGGCGCCGTCGCCGACGATCTCCTCCACCACGGTGTTCCAGACCACCGAGATCTTCGGGTTGGCCAGGGCGCGCTCCTGCATGATCTTCGATGCGCGGAACTCGTCCCGCCGGTGCACGATCGTCACCTTGCTCGCGAACTTCGTCAGGAACGTGGCTTCCTCCATCGCCGTGTCGCCGCCGCCCACCACGACGAGCTCACGATCCCGGAAGAAGAAGCCGTCGCACGTGGCGCACGCCGACACGCCGCGGCCTCGGAGCAGGTCCTCCCCCGGGACGCCGAGCCACTTGGCGCTGGCTCCCGTGGCGATGATGATCGTGCGGGCGCGCCACTCCTGGTCGCCGGCCCAGACCCCGAAGGGGCGTTCGGACAGGTCCACGCGCGAGGCGCTCTGCGCCACGATCTCGGCGTCGAACCGGGCGGCCTGCTTCTCCATCGCGTCCATGAGTTCGGGCCCGAGGATGCCGTCGGGGAACCCCGGGTAGTTCTCGACGTCGGTGGTGAGCATGAGCTGGCCGCCGGCCTCCAGGCCCTTGAGCACGAGGGGCCTCAGGTTGGCCCGGGCCGCGTACAGCGCGGCCGTGTAGCCGGCCGGGCCCGAGCCCAGGATCACCACGTCGCGTGGTTCGATCGATTCGGTCATCCGTCTGGTCTCCCACCCAAGATAACCGGAGCCTATTCCGGCCCCGGCGCGCGCAGAACGTGGCGGCGCAGCTTTCCGGTCACGGACGTCGGGAGCTTCTCCACCAGGATCAGCTCCCGAGGCGCCTTGTGCCGCCCGATCCGGGCCCCCGCCAGCTCGCGGAGCTCCTGGAGGGTCGGGGGCGCGTTCGAGTCGGTCGGGACGACGAACGCCACCACTCGCTGGCCCCACTCCGGGTCGAGACGGCCCCCCACCCCGACCTCGGCGACCCGAGGGTGCTCGCGGATCGCGGCCTCGACCTCCTGTGGCCACACCTTCTCGCCCCCCGTGTTGATGAGGTCGTCGATGCGGCCGATGACGTGCACCCGGCCGTCGCGGTCGATCTCGCCGGCATCTCCCGACACCAGCCACCCGCCCTCGACGAAAGCCCGCGCCGTGGCCTCCTCGTCGAACCGGTAGCCGAGCATCACCATCGGGCCGCGGAGCTCGAGCCCCCCGTCGTCGTTCACCCGGACCTCGACGCCGGGAAGGGGCCGGCCGTCGTACACCACGCCCCCGCAGGACTCGGTGAGGCCATAGGTCTCGATCACCGGGGCGCCGGCACGTTCGGCCCGGTCGCGGAGGTCCGGCGACAAGTGGGCCCCGCCCACCAGGATCCCGCGGAAGCGCGACAGGTCCACGCCGGCGTCGAGCAGCCGAACGAGCATCGTCGGGACGAGGGAGAGGAACGCCACCTCGGGTTCGGCCGCGATCAGGGCGGGGTCGAACGAGCGGTGCACCGAGACCGGTGCCCCCAGGAGAACGCCGCGCAGCAGGACGAGCAGCCCGCCCACGTGTGCGAGCGGCAGGCAGCAGATCCAGGGATCCCGTGGCGTGGCCTCGAGGGCGAACGCCGAGGCGGCCACCGCGGCGTCGATAGCGCCTCGATCGAACTGCACCAGTTTGGGTTCTCCCGCCGTTCCGGACGTGGGAACCACCAGGACGACGCCGGCATCGACGGGCACACCGTCGTCCAGCCGGCGACCGACCGGGCCGTGCTCGAACTCGTCGATGATCACGGTGGGGCGGGCCAGCGAGAGCAACCCGTCCGCCTCGACCTTGGGCAGCCGGGGGTCGATCGGCAGCAGCGCGGCCCCGGCCGCCCACACCTCGCGGACCAGATCCATCCACTCGGGACCCGGTGGCAAGGCCACGGCGACGGCGTCCCGAGGGCGAAGGCCGAAGCCGGACGTCGTCATCGCCGACACCACATCGGCTAGGCTAACCCAGACGTTACGAGTGCAAGCTCTCGGAGTAAACGCTCATGGAATGGCAGGCGTCCGGCAGCTACACCGACATCCGGTACGAAGCCGCGGAGGGGATCGCGAAGATCACCATCGCGCGACCGGAGGTCCGAAACGCCTTTCGCCCGGTCACGGTGCGCGAGCTCATGGCGGCGTTCGACGTCGCGCGCTCGGATCCCGGCATCGGCGTGGTGATCCTGACCGGCCAGGGACCGGACGCGTTCTCGAGCGGCGGCGATCAGCGGATCAGGGGAGACGACGGGTACGTCGACGAGCGGGGGATCGGGCGCCTGAACGTGCTGGACCTCCAGATCCAGATCCGCCGGCTCCCCAAACCCGTCGTCGCGATGGTGGCGGGGTACGCGATCGGTGGCGGTCACGTCCTGCATCTCGTCTGCGACCTGACGATCGCCGCCGACAACGCGACGTTCGGCCAGACCGGGCCGAAGGTCGGCTCGTTCGACGGGGGCTACGGCATCAACCTCCTCGCCCGCCAGATCGGCGAGAAACGCGCCAAAGAGGTCTGGTTCCTCTGCCGGCGATACGACGCGCGGACGGCTCTCGAATGGGGGCTGGTGAACGCCGTCGTTCCGCTGGAGGACCTCGAGGCCGAGACCGTTCGGTGGTGCCGCGAGATGTTGCGGATGAGTCCGCTTGCCCTTCGACTGCTGAAGGCCGGGTACAACGCGGGGGTGGACGGGCTCGCGGGCGTCCAGCACCTCGCCGGCGACGCGACGCTCCTCTACTACATGACCGAGGAGGCGCAAGAGGGCCGCGACGCCTTCCGGGACCGCCGCGATCCGGACTTCTCGAGGTTCCCGAAGCGACCGTGACCCCCCTGGCCGTGTGGGTGCACGGCGCCCGACCCCGAACGCTCGGCGCGAGCGTCACCCCGGTGCTCGTCGGAACGGCGGCGGCGGGGGAGGCGGTGGCGTGGCGGTTCGCCGCCGCGTTGCTCGTCGGCCTGGGGTTGCAGATCGGCGTGAACTACGCGAACGACTTCCACGACGGCATCCGTGGGGTGGACACCGAGCACCGGCTCGGGCCGCCGAGGCTCACGTCCTCGGGCGCGGCCTCGCCGACGGCGGTGCTGCTGGCCGCCCTGGCGTCGATCGCGGTGGCCGGGGCCGCCGGCCTCGCCCTGGCCGCGGCGACGACGTGGTGGCTCGTGCCGATCGGCGCCGTGGCGATGCTCGCGTTGTGGCTCTACAGCGGCGGCCCGCGCCCATATGCGGAGCTCGGCCTCGGCGAGCTCATGGTGTTCGTCTTCTTCGGCCTGATGGCCACCGCCGGGACGGCGTACGTGCATGCGGGACGCATCCCGGCAGCGGCTTGGTGGTCGAGCGTGGCGATGGGGCTGTTCGCGGTGGCGATCCTGGTGGCCAACAACCTCCGAGACATCCCGACCGACGCTGCGGCCGGGCGCCGGACCCTGGCCGTGCGGTTGGGCGACCGGCGGACCCGCACCTGGTACCGGTGGATCGTCGTGGGGGCGTTCGCGACGGTGGCGCTGGGGGCGGCGTTCGGCGCGGCGTTCGGCGCGGCACGGGGCCTGCCGGCGTGGTCGCTGCTCGCCTTCGGCGCCGCGGCCGTGACCGCGCGCCCCCTGGCCGAAGTTGGAACGGCGCGCGGCACCGAGCTCATCCGCGTGCTCGTGGGAACCGGCGTGGCGCAGCTCGTCTTCGGCGTGCTCTTGTCGCTCGGCCTGTGGATCGCGGGCGTCCGATGACGCGACCGGCATCAACCGGCGGGACGGACCGCGCAAGCCCGGCCGACGTGGCGTTCGCCTGCGCACGAACGTTCGTGGACGGGCTCGTGCGATCCGGTCTGGAGCACGTGTGTGTCTCGCCGGGATCGAGATCCACGCCGCTCGCGCTCGCGTTCGCCCGTGACGAACGCGTACGCGTCCACGTCCACCTGGACGAACGATCCTCAGCGTTCTTCGCATTGGGGATCGCCAAGGTCTCCGGCCGGCCGGCCGGCGTGGTGTGCACCAGCGGCACCGCCGCGGCGAATCTGTTCCCCGCCGTGGTCGAGGCCTCGATGTCGCGGACCCCCCTGCTCGCGCTCACCGCCGATCGGCCACCCGAGCTGCGCGGGGTGGGCGCCAACCAGACGATCGACCAGCGGGACCTGTTCGGCCGGTACGTTCGGTGGCACGTGGACGCCCCGGTTCCCGAGCCGCCGGCCGGCGCGGGGTCCCTGTGGTCGCTGCTCGCCGTCGAGGCGTTCACGCGGGCGTGCGCTCCGTTGCCGGGCCCCGTGCACGTGAACCTGCCGTACCGCGAGCCGCTCGTCCCGGGCGGCCACGGGGCCGACGTCGGGTCCGGCTCGTTCGGGACCGGGGCGACCACCGGGGCGACCACCGCCGCTGCCGGCAGGCCGCCGGTCGAAGACGACCTCGCATCGTTCCTGGACGAGTTGCGGGGAGTCGAGCGCGGCCTGCTCTACGCCGGAACGCTCCGGGGGCCGGCGCCGGACATCCGGGCGCTCGGCGCCGCGCTGGGATGGCCCGTCATCGCCGAGCCGACCTCCGGCATCCGCGTACCCGGGGTGCTTGCCGCCGGCTCGGCGTTGCTTGCCGACGAGGCCTTCGCGGAAGGACACGTCCCGGAGGTCGTGGTGCAGTTCGGGGCGGCGCCGACCTCCCGGGCCGCGCTCGCGCTGACCGGGCGGGCCGGCAGGCTCGTGATCGTCGACCCCGACGGCCTGGTGGCCGACCCGCACCGCCGGGCCTCGCGACGGTGGGTCGTGAACGCCGGTGATCTCGCGGCGGCCGCGGTCCGGCGCGTCCATGCTCGGGGTGACGGTCCTTGGGGCTCGGACTGGCGGGCGGCGGACGAGGCGGCCCGGCGGGCGATCGACGCCACGATCGATGCATGGGAGGAGCCGTTCGAGGGTCGCGTTGCCCGCGACGTGGCCGCCGGGTGTCCGGACGGCACCGCGCTCGTGGTCGGCTCGAGCATGCCGGTGCGGGACCTCGACGCGTACATGAACCCGCGGCACGGTCTCCGGGTGCTGGCCAATCGCGGCGCGAGCGGGATCGACGGGTTCGTGTCCACGGCACTGGGCGTCGCGGCGACGGGCGTGGCGACGACCGTGTTGTGCGGCGACCTGACGCTGCTGCACGACGTGGGGGCGTTGGTGTGGGGCGCCCGGCGAGGGCAGGACGCCGTCTTCGTCGTCCCGAACAACGACGGCGGCGTCATCTTCTCGTTCCTCGAGCAACGCGATCTGCCGGAGCTGGAAGAGCTCTTCACCACGCCGCACGGCCTCGACCTCGGACGAGTGTGCGAAGCGGCGGGGGCCGGCCACCATCGAGTGGAGCGCGCCGGCGACCTCGGACCGGCGATCCAACGGGCCCGGACATCCGGCGGGGTTCAGGTGGTGGAGGTCCCGATCGATCGCGAGAGCAACGTGCGCCGCCACGGAGACGTACAGGAGGCGGTGGCCGTCGCGCTGCGGGCGGACCGATGAGCGCCGCGGTCCTCGGCCGGCGACTGACTCAGCCCCAGCGCAACGCGTCGAGTAGGGCTCGGAACTTGCGTTCGGTCTCGTCCACCTCGGCTTCGGGGACCGAGTCGGCCACGATCCCGGCGCCGGCGAACAGGCGCGCCGTCTTCCCCGTGATCTCGGCGCATCGAAGCGCGATCGCCCACTCGCCGTCCCCGTCCGCGTCCACCCATCCGACCGGACCCGCGTAGGCACCTCGATCGATTCGCTCCAACTCCCCGAGCATCTCCCCGGCGACGTCGCGTGGGGTCCCGCACACGGCCGGCGTCGGGTGCATCGCGGCCACCACGTCGAGGACGCGCACCGCCGGGTCGTGCAGACGCCCGCGGAACGGCGTGGCCAGGTGCCACACGTTCGCGGTTCCGAGGAGCTCTGGTTCGTGCGGGTGCTCGAGCCGGTCACAGAACGCCGCGAGCACGCGGCGAACGTCGTCCGCGACGACGGCGTGTTCCTCCCGGTCCTTCGCGGAGCGGAACAGGGCGGACGAGGAGGCGTGGTCGCGTTCGGGGTCGCCGAACCGCGGCGCCGAGCCCGCCAGCGGCGTCGCCTCGACGGCCCGCCCCCGCTTGCGCAGCAGCAACTCGGGGCTGGCCCCCACGAGGATCCCCCGCGGCGGCTCGGGGCGCTCCGGCGTGGCGAACGCGTAACACTCCGGGTCCACGGCTCGCAACCGCCAGAGAAGCTGTTTGGCGTCGAGCACACGATCGGCGTCGACCAGCAGAGTTCTCGCCAGGACGATCTTGCGAAGGTCCCCCGAGCGGATCCGGCCGGTGGCGCGATCGACCAGCGCCGCGTAGTCGTCCGGCTCGGGCTCGGGCCACAGCTGCATCTCGTCGAACGCCTCGTGCGGCGAACGCGCTCCCGTCCATCGCTCCCGCACGTCGTCGATCGGGACCAGCCCGTCCGCGGTGACGTCGATCCGCCACGTCTCGCCGGGCACGCGCCGCACGGTGGCGCGGGCGGGGATCGTCGCGTGGGCGGACCCGCCGTCCGAGAACGGGATCGATGCGACAGCCACCGGTGCGGGCGCGTCCCGGTCCCGCTTCACGCGCTCGAGGGTTTCGTGCACCCTCCGCGACAGCCGGAGGATGCGTTCGGGCCCGCTCTCGGCGTCCACCGTCTCGGCGATCCCCGCCGTCGCCACGCCCAGGCCGGAGCGTTCGAAGAAGAACCCGCCGGGCCGGTACGTCGCGAGCAGGTCGAACGCCGGCCCGAGCCGCCCGGCGTTCGCCATCAAGGAGGCGTCGCTCACGCCGGCCGCCCGTCCACCCTCACGCCCTCGTCCCCACCAGGAGCTGGGCCGCCCCCGCCGCGAGCGCCTTCCGGCGGGCGTCGGGGAATCCGGCGGCACGCAACCGGGCCAGCAGCTCGTCGGTCGGCGGCAGGTAGGCGGCCGAACGCGGGAGGTATTCGTAGGCGTCGCGGTCTGAGAGCAGGCCGCCGATCAACGGCACCACCCGGCCGAAGTAGGCCCGGTGGCCCGCCCGGAGCAGGCGTCCGTCGGGTTCGCTGGTTTCGAGCAGCGCGATCCGCCCACCCGGCCGCACCACGCGCCCCATCTCCGTCAGCAGGGCGTCGAGGTCGGCGACGTTCCGGAGCGCGAATCCGCAGGTGGCGCCGTCCACGCCTCCGTCGGAGAGCGGAAGGGCCAGCACGTCCGACTGGACCAGCGGGGCTGCGGTGGTGGCGTTCTCGAGCATGCCTCGCGAAAAGTCGAACCCCACCGCCCGGTACCCCGCGCGGAGCAGCTCGGTGCAGAGATCTCCCGTCCCGCAGGCCAGGTCTGCCACCAGCGACCGTCCGGGCAGGCGCAGCTCTCCCACGGTCCGCCGCCGCCACCCGACGTCCATCCCGAAGGTCATCACCCGGTTCACGAGGTCATACCGCACCGCGATCGTGTCGAACATCCGGCGGACCGTCTTCGCCTTCTCCGGACCCTCGGGAAGACCCGCCGTCCCCGGCCGAACGTCCGGGGCGTTCACTCCAGTCGCTCCTCGGCCCGCGCCAGCAGCACCCGGCGGAAGTGGTTGGCCACCAGGGTCGTTACCGCGGGCAGCAGCGTGCCGAACGCCTCCACCAGGCGTTCTGCCGCCTCCTCGTCGCTAGCGGCGGTGTCTCGGACCGGTTTTCGGACGTGGTCGTCGAACAGCTCGATAGCCCGTTCGGCCAGGGAAACCATCGCCTCGTTGGCCTGGCGCGCCAGTTCGAGCAGCTCGCCGAGGGGCAGTCCGAACTCGAGGAGCCGCAGGGCGCTTCGCACCATCTCGATGTCGCCCGCCGTGTATCGGTCCACTCCGTCGACCGTCCGGCCCAGCCGGATCCCTTCGCGTTCGACCGCCTGGATCAGCGAGGCGGGCACGCCGCTGCGGCGGGCGAACTCGTCGAGCGGCAGGAGCTCCTCCCGGTCACCGTTGCCTCGCGCGGCGTGGACCGCCGCCGCGAGATCGACGTCGGGCCGGCCGAGATCGCCGTCCAGGACGCGTTTGATCGCCGCCAGCGTCAGGCCCTTGCGCTGGAGCGAGCGCACCTCGTGGATGCGGGCCGCGTGATCGTCCCCGTACCACCCGACCCGCCCCTCCCGTTCGGGCGGCGGCAGGAGCCCCAGGGACTGGTAATAACGGACCGTGTCGACGGAGATGTCGCAGGCCGCGGCGAGCTGGTCGACGCGGTACCTCACGGCGAGCACGGATCGCGTGGACGGAACCTCACAACCCATCACTCTACGAGTGCGCGCTCGAACAATCCAATCGCGGGCCGCTCAGACTCGCAGGGATGCCGTGTCGAGGATGCGACAGTCCGCTTTTGCGGCTACCCAGACCACCGCGGTGTCCGCGGGCTGGTCGGCGCCCGGGCTCTCCAGGAACACCGCGAGATACGCCGGGGTTCCGTCGTAGCGGGCCTGGATCAGGCGCACCAACCTGTCGTTCGTCTCGTCGACGGGCGCGCCCGAGGTGCGCAGGCACTCGAGGGCGGGCGCCGGATCCAGGACCGCGCCCGCGCCCCCGTCGGGCGCCGCGACGGCCCCGCCCCGAGCGAGCTCGGCGGCCTCCTCGGCCAGCGACCGCACCCCC
>DATHVC010000243.1:0-4036 GCA_035461565.1 Actinomycetota bacterium | reverse complement strand
AGGGCTACAACCACCTTCGCGTGGGTCTTCGGACGACGCGCTCGGATCGGTCCGGCCACAGCTGCTCCCGGCGCAGAGCCGCACCTTCGCCGAGTTGCTGATCGACTGCGAGGTGGACCGGACGCTCCGCGCCGTGCTGGTCGGAATGCTGGTGGAGATGCAGCGGTAGTCGGGACCGGAGATTCCGCTTAGGTGACCACGCGGGCGGCCGATAACCACTTGAGACCGTCAACAGTTGACTGGGATGGGTCAATTCTCGCTCCGTCCGGTTCGCCACGGCTGCCGCCCTTGGAGCCTCGGCCGCGATCGTACTCGCCATGATCACCGGCTCCCGGGTGTGGATCTACGTGTTCCTGATCCTGGCGGTAGTCATGGCAATCCTTGGGCCGATCGTAGAGATCCGGCATGTTCTCGCGTGGCGCGACCGGGCGGTGCCGCTTCCGCCGTGGCCGTACTGGCTGCTGTTCGGCATCGGGTACCTCGCCTGGCTCGGGGTGATCGGAGCGATGCTTGTGCGCGCACGCGGGTTGGTGGCGGTCTGCGCCGTGTTCTTCCCGCCACTGGTCAGCGCTCTACCGGACCCAGAGCTGACCGAGGAGGAGGCCCCACTGCGGACTGTACTGGTAGTTGCCGACCCGATCGGAGACGAAGGTGAGACCGATGGGATTTACCGTCGGCACCACCGGGGCCAGGTCGACGAGTCGGCGGTCGGCGCTCGCCCAGAGCGCGTTCGAGGTCTGGGGGTCGGTCGCGCGCTCGGCCCGCCGGATGGTCTCGTCCAGCTCCGGATCGCAGAAGGCGCCGGCGAAGGGGTTGAACGGCGCCTCGCATTGCGGGGCGCCGAAGAAGAAGTCGGCGGCTGCCGGGTAGTCCGACACCCAGCCGATCGTCGCGACATCAACGCGATCAGGGGAGCCGAGTACCACGTCGAAGTACCGATCCGGGTCGTCCGGGCGCGTGAGCCGGACGCGGTAGCCGAGCTCCTCGAGAACGCTGGCGACGTAGGCGACCACGGACGGCGGAGTCTCCGGGTGCGGCCAGAAGTCCACGGTGTCGCCACGCGTGCCCGAGGCCCGCATCAACCGCCGCGCCCGGTCCAGATCCGGGGCGCTCCACTGCCCCGCCGGGTTCGGGTCCAGCGTGTACGGGCAGTACGGCTCGTACCCCTGCACGTTGGGCGGCAGGAACTGGCAGGTCGCTCTGGCACGCTGAGGTCCCCCGAAGAGGTCCACGAGCGTGGCTCGGTTCAGCGCGAGGCTGACGGCCCGGCGCGCGCGGGCGTCGTCGAACGGGGGCACCGACGCGTTCAGCGAGAGCCAGAACGTGCTGCGCTCTGGGTGCAGATGGATCCGACCCGCATACCGCGTGATCAGAGACTCGACTTGCTCGGTCGGGAGCTCCGCGAACTGCCAGATGGTCGGCATCGCGTCGGCCCGACCCGTCTCCACGGCCGCGATCTGCTGTTCGATGGTCAGCCCGCCTGTCACCACGATCCGGTCCGGATAGCCGTCAGGCTGGGCGGGCGCGGACCACTCGCGGTACTCGGGGTTCCGCACCAACACGATCCGATCCTCCATGTACTCGTCGATCATGTACGGCCCCGTTGCCGGCACCGGCGTCGTCCCCACGTTGGCGGCTGGCGGCGTCCCGGGCGGCACGGCGTAGGCGAACGGCAGCGCGAGCTTGTACAGGAAGTTCGTGTCCGACTCGGTGAGATGGAACGTGATCGTTCCCTCGACATCGTCGGTCTGGATACCCTCGGAGAGGTCACAGCTCGCCGGGTCCTTCCGGCACCCATGGACGCCGACGAGCGGAGGGAAGGACTCGAAGTACTGGCGGACGTAGGAGTCTTTGATACGCAGGCCGCGCTCGAGCGCGCGCCGGAAGTCGCTTGCCAGGACGGGGGCACCGGTGGAGTATCGGATCCCCTCCCGGAGCCGGAATCGGTACGTAGTGCCCCCGTCGGTGGGCCTCGGGATGGAGAGGGCCAGGTCCGGGACGAGGCTCAGGCCGTCCTGACCACCCACCCGTCGGTACCCAACCAGCCCGTCGTTGGTGATGGTCAGGATCGAGTACGGCCCCCGGACATCGACGGGATCGATCGAGTCGATGGGGCTCGGGCCGCCCGACACCAAACGTAGCGTGCCGCCACGATGGCTCGTGACGACCCCGCGGACCGAGACCCACAACGCCTCCCCTATGGGGGCGGCTCCCCTCGGAGCACTCTGGGTCACAATGGTGGCGATCTTGCCAGACCCCAGGCGGGACACCGTTCCCGCGAATTCGTTCGCCACCCACACGTCGTTACCGACGAACGCGATCGCCGTAGGGCCGAGCCCCACCGGGACCGTCTCGACCACCGCGCCGGTCGTGGTGTCGATCCGGGACACGGTTGCGTCCAGGGTGTTCCCCACCCAGATCCCGTCCGGGCCGACGGCGATCGGGCCGGGCTGGTTGCCCACGTTCACGAACCGATCGACCGTGTTCGTGTCGGCGTCGAGCTGGACGACCGTGCCGCTGCCCGAGTTGGCCACCCAGACCCCCTCGTCTTCGGGAGCGATGCCCGTTGGGCCGTCACCGACCGGAATGGTTTCGATCACCTCGTTGGTTACTGGGTCAACCCTGGAGACCGTCCCGTCGATCCGGTTCGTCACCCACACGGCATCGGGACCGGCGGCCACGCCGACCGGCCCGTTGCCGACCGGGATCGTGGCCACCACCTCGTTCGTCTGTGGGCTGACGCGGATAAGCGCGGGGCCGGCGCTGTCGACCACCCAGACCGCGTCGGGACCCACGGCGATGCCGGCCGGGGCGCTCCCGACGCGGGTCGAGTCGACGACCGACTCGGTCCGGACGTCGATCCGCAGGATCTTCCCATCGTCAGGCGCCGTGACCCACACCGCATCGGGTCCGGCGGCCATGCTGCCCGGAGCGTTCGGCAGGCCGATCGATCGAACGATGCGTCCGGTCTCGGGATCGATCACGCCGATCGAGTTCGGCGGCACGCCGTCCACGGATGACCGGTGACGGGCGCCGAACACCACGATCGGGACGATCAACGCCACGACGACGAAGGTCACCGAGGCCACCTGGAACCGACGGCCGAACCATCGCAGGCGTGATCGCCGGGAGGATGGTGCCCCCTCCGACCGGACGCCGTTCGTGCCGAGCTCGGGTCCGTTTGATCGGGCGGCTTCCGCGGCGCCGGCCGCCTCGACGGAGCGATCCGGGAGATCGAGAGCCGGGTCCTGGGCGAGGATTCGCTCATGGAGCCGGATCAGGTCCGACGACGGATCGACGCCGATCTCCTCGACGAGCGTTCGACGGGCGCGACCGAACGCCGATAACGCGTCGGCCTGACGGCCGGAGCGGTAGAGGGCCAGCATGAGGTGCGCCCACAGCCGTTCCCGGAGCGGATGCCTCGCCACCAGCACCTCGAGCTCCGGGATCACGTCGCGGTGCCGGCCCAGGCCCAGGTCCGCGGCGAGACGGTCCTCGAGCGCGGTCAGACGGAGCTCCTCGAGGCGAGTGATCTCGCCGGCCAGGCTTGGCTCGTCGGCCACATCTGCGAGGGCCGGACCTCGCCAGAGCGAGAGCGCCTCCTCCAGGGTCGAGGCCACGGCGTCCGGATCGTCGGCGTGCCGCTTTCGGGCATCCGCCACAAGTCGCTCGAACCGGAGGGCGTCGACCTCCTGAGGCTCGGCCTTGAGGGCATAGCCCGCCGGCCCGGTGGTGATCCTCTCTGCGCCGAGGGCCTTGCGCAGATGCGAGATATGACTCTGCAGGGTGTTGCGGACGGCCTCGGTGGCGTGTTCACGCCAGAGCTCGTCGATCAGGCGGTCGGGGGACACCGGCTGGTTGACCCGGGTGAGCAGATACGCGAGCACCGCGCGCTGCTTCGGACCCCCGAGCGAGATCCGGCGGGTGTCGTCCGACACTTCCAACGGTCCCAGGACGCGGAAGTCCATGTGCGAACGATACGCTCGCCGCAGTCGGGGGTGAACCCGTCAGCCGGCCTCCAGCGCGTTTCCAGCTC
>DATHVC010000242.1:0-7497 GCA_035461565.1 Actinomycetota bacterium | reverse complement strand
GCCGTCGAGCCCTATCTCATCGAGGGACTGGACCTGTTCGTCGGGAGCGAACCCCTGGTGCTCGAGGGCCTGGAGCGCGGTGCCGCGGGCGCCGTCAGCGGGCTGGCCGCGGCGTTCCCGGAGATCGTCTCCTCGCTGGTCCACGAACGCAGCCCGGTCGCCGGGCAACAGGTAGTAGAGCTGCGCCGCGTGTTGACGCCGATGCCGTTCCAGGCGTCCCTCAAAGAGGTACTCGGCGCTCGCGGCGTGCCCGTACGACCCGACGTCCGGGCGCCCCTCCGCGCACTCACCGCCGAGGAGCGAGCGATGGTGGCGGAACTCGAGCGCGAGCTGTCCCGCCCCGCCTCGATCCCCTGACAGCGGGCTCGGTCACCCGTGGCCGAGCTCGGCTCCCGCGCTAGGGAACGAGCAGCCCGAGGATCTCGCGGAGGTCGGAGATCCGTTCGCCGTCCCAGTCCTCCGCCTCGGGGCGAAGCGCCTCGACCTCGGCGTCGGCGGGGTCGCGGATCAGCACCGCCCGCATGCCGACGGCAGAGGCGCCGGTGAGCTCCGCGTAGGCGCCGTCGCCCACGTAGAGGCACTCGGCGGGATCAACGCCCAGAGCCTCGGTCGCCGAGAGGTAGATCTCGGGTTCGGGTTTGCGCAGCCCCACCTCGCTCGAGAAGACCTCGACGTCCACGAGGCCGCCGAGCGGCGACGCGCGCCATATCGCCGGCGTGTCGGGGGCGCACATGCTGACGAGCGCGGTCGGCACGCCTCGCGCTCGCAGATCCCGGAGCACCTCCTCGGCGCCGGGTCGGGGCACGAACCACTTCCGGTACAACTCGGCGCGGTCCTGGAGGATCTCGGCGATCTGTGAGTCCGTGGGCCAGGCGCCGGCTCGCGCCGCCACCGTCCGCAGGTTCTCCTCGAGGTCGCCGGCCCGGCCGGTCTGTCGGTCGATCGCCGTGGCCGACCAGGCGGCGTGGAACGCCTCCGGGTCGACCTCGACCGCCGCCGCGGCCGCCTCGAGCCAGGCGTCCCAGTCGGCGCGCGGGAACTCGTAGACCAGCGTCCCGAACAGGTCGAGCACGACCGCCCGGATCACCCTCGCCACTCCCGATCGAGGAGGCCGTAGATGATCAGGTCGACGAACCCCTGCCCGTCGGTGCGGCCGGCCTCGCGCTGGACGCCCTCCGGCGTGAAGCCCAGCCGCTCCGGGATGGCCCGGCTCCGGACGTTGTGCGGCGCCACCCGGATCTCGACGCTGTGCACGTTCAACTCGTCGAACGCGTGGCGGATCAGGGCCCGGCAGGCTCTCGTCACCAGGCCACGGCCCTCCCAGGCCGAGCCGATCCAGTAGCCGATCTCGGCGTGCCGGTTGAGCGGCTCCACCCGCAGGCCGACCCCGCCCGCGTACACGCCGTCGACGTAGATGCCGAGCCCGTCCAGGTCGGTCCGCGACACCCGGGTCGTTTCGATGTACGTCCGGCTGTCGGCGGCCGAGGTCGTGCCGTCCACCCACGGCATCCACTGCCGCAGGCGCTCTCGGTCCGCGTCCACCAACGCGAAGATCTCCTCGGCGTCCTCCGGCTCGAGGACGCGGACCTCGACACCGTCGCCGAGGTCGAGGAACGCGGTGCTCACGTCGAGGAGGCGGCCTTCTGCCGCTCCTCCTCCATCAGGACGCGGCGCAGCACCTTGCCGATCATGGTCTCGGGCAGCGAATCGCGGAACTCGACCTTCTTCGGCGCGCGGTACGCCGTGAGGCCGTTCGCGGGGTCGCGGGCCCACGAGACGATCTCGTCCTCGGACGCCGTGACGCCCTCCTTCAGCACGACGAACGCCTTGACGGCCTCGCCGGTGCGTTCGTCGGGCACGCCGATCACCGCCACCTTCGACACCTTGGGGTGCCGGTACAACGCATCCTCCACCTCGTTGGGGTACACGTTGAACCCGGAGACGTTGATCATCTCCTTCAGCCGGTCGACGATTCGGAAGTAGCCGTCGTCGTCCATGACGGCGACGTCGCCCGTGTGGAGCCACCCGTTCCGGATCGTCAGCGCGGTCTCCTCGGGCCGGTTCCAGTACCCCAGCATGACCTGCGGCCCGCGAACGCACAGCTCCCCACGTTCGCCCTGGGCGACCTCACGATCGGGGTCTTGGAGATCAACGATCCGGCAGTCCGTATCCGGCACCGGCAGTCCGATGGCGCCCGCCTTGCGCAGTCCCTTCAACGGGTTGGCGTGAGTGACCGGGGACGCTTCCGTCAGGCCGTAACCCTCGACGAGCACCGCGCCGTTGGTGATCTCGGCGAAGCGCTCGGCGACCGCCTGCGGCAGCGGCGCGGCGCCGGAGATGCACGCCGTGACGGACGTGAGGTCGAACTTCCTGGCCAACGGCGACTCATTGAGCGCGTTGAAGAACCTCGGGACTCCGGGGACGAACGTCGGTTTCTCCTTGTCGATCTCCTCCATGACGAGGTGGAGATCCCGCGGGTTCGGGATCGGGATGAGCTTGCCGGCGCGCTGGATCGCCACGTTCATCACCAGCATGCCGAACGAGTGGAAGAACGGCAGCGAGCCGAGCAGCCCCTCCACCCCCTCCTTGATGCCGATGTAGGAGGCACCCTGCATGGCGTTCGCGATCATGTTGCGGTGCGAGAGCATGGCGCCCTTGCTCACCCCGGTGGTTCCGCCCGTGTAGATGAACCCCGCCGGGTCCCCGTCCGGGTCGATCTCGGGAGCGACGGGGATCGGGCCGGCCGAGGCGATCCACTCGTGCCACCGCAGCACTCGCGCGTTCTTCGGGACCGGCGGCCACGGCTTGCCCTCGTCGCGCTGCCGCTTCTTGAACTTCAAGGCCGGCGCGAGCTGCTTCTTGGGGAACGGCATGTAGTCGTTCAGGCGCGCCACCACGACGTGTTCGATGCCGAGGCCGTGGAGCACGTCTTCGAAGTCCGAGTACAGGAGGTCGAGCACGATGACGACCTTCGCGCCGCAGTCCTTGAGCTGATGCTCCATCTCCCGCTTGGTGTACAGCGGGTTGTTGCCGACCACGATGGCCCCGAGCCGCACCGTCGCGTAGAACGCGATCACGTACGGCGGGCAGTTCGGCATGATCAACGCCACGCGATCGCCCTTGCTCACACCGAGGCCCGCCAGCGCGGCCGAACATCGCTCGGTCTCCGCGTGAAGGTCCCGAAACGTCATCGTTCGTCCGAACCAGGCGATGGCGGGACGCTGGGCGAACCGGCGCACCGACGCCTCGAGCATCCCGAACACCGGGTAGGTGGGATACGGCTCGAGCGTGTGCGGCACGTCGGGCGGGTAGCTGCGGAACCACGGTCGATGCTGGGTCATGCGCGGCATCATTCCAGTCCGGGCCATCCGGCTCAACCGATAGGCTCGCGCCGGTGAACGACTGGACGCAGGAGATCCGCGCGGCCGCCCAGGCCGCGCTCGCGCCGCTGGAGGGCGAGATCGACGTCCCCGGCCTCGCCGAACCGGTCGAGGTGCTCCGTGACCGATGGGGCATCCCATACCTCACGGCCTCGTCGCTCGACGACCTGTGGTTCGCCCAGGGGTTCGTCACGGCGTCCGAACGCCTCTTCCAGATCGACCTGGCGCTGCGGGCCGCCACCGGACGTCTTTCCGAGCTCTTCGCCGAGCTCACCCTGCCGCAGGACCGGTTCGCCCGGGTGGTGGGCTTCGGCCGCATCGGGCAGCGCGAGGCCGAACGCTGGAGCCCGGCGTCCCGAGCCATGGTCGAACGGTTCGTGGCCGGCGCCCGAGCCTGGGTCGAGGTGATGCCGGCGCCGCCGGTCGAATACGCCCTGCTCGCCGTGCCCCCCGACCTGCCGGCCGGGCTCGGGCCGTGGGCGGCGGCGTTCGCGTACGCGGCGTGGGGCCTCTCCGGCAACTGGGACCTGGAGCTGCTCCGGGTCCACCTGCTCCAGACGCTCGGACCCCAGGCCGCCGGCGACCTCCTCCCGCCCCTCCCCTCGACCCCGCCCGAGGCGGTGGCCGGCGGGCTGGCGGGACGCCTGCTGGACGCGATGCCGAGGGCCCGCGGCCAGGGTTCGAACAACTGGGTGGTGGCCGGGTCACGAACCGCCACCGGCAAACCGCTCCTCGCGAACGACCCGCACCTGCTCGCCCAACAGCCGATCGCCTGGTTCGAGCTCCACCTGCGCGCCCCCGGGTACGAGGCCCGAGGGGTCGCGTTCCCGTTCGCGCCGGGGGTCCTCGTGGGCGCCACACCGCACCACGCCTGGGGCATCACGAACGTCAGCGGCGACGTGCAGGACCTGTACGAGGAGCGGTTGAACGAGGACGGGAGCGCCGCCGAGTTCGACGGCGGGTGGGAGCCGGTGACCGTGCATCGAGAGCAGATCGCCGTTCGCGGAGGCGACCCCGTCGCGGTGGACGTTCGGGAGACGCGGCACGGCCCGATCCTCGAGGCTGAGACGATCGGCATCGTGGACCTCGACTTCGTTCCGCTCGACCGGGCCTACGCGCTCCGGTGGACGGCCACCGACGGACTGCTCGAGCCGTCCGCGCTGGTTGACGCGGCGGCCGCGGCCGACTTCGACGAGTTCCGGTACGCGCTGCGCGGGTTGTCCTGCCCCGGGCAGAACGTGGTCTACGCGGATGTGAACGGCACGATCGGCTACCAGCTCACGGGGCGCTACCCGGTTCGCCGGTCGGCCGATGGATCGGTCCCGGTCCCGGGCTGGACGTCCGAACACGAGTGGGACGGTTGGATCCCGTTCGACGACCTACCGTGGTCCGTCGATCCCGCGCGGGGCCACCTCGTCACCGCGAACAACCGAACCCACGGCGACGAGTACCCGCATCTGATCGGCCGGGACCTCCACGCGGCGTTCCGGGCCCGGCGGATCACCGAGCTGATCGAGGCGGCGAGCGCGCCGCTCACGCCCGACGACTTCGCCCGGTTGCAGGTGGACACCGTGTCGTTGCCCGCGCGGGCGTTGCTTCCGCGTCTGACCGCGCTGGATCCGCGAACCGAGGACGAACGGTGGGCGCTCGGGCTGCTTCAGGAGTGGGACGCCGATCAGCGAGCGGACTCGGCCGCCGCGGCCGTCTACAACGCGTGGGTGGCCGAGCTCGCCCGCACGCTGCTCGCATCGGCCGATGCCGCGACGGTGGACCGATATCTGGCCTGGCGCGAGCCGTTCGTGTGCCTCGCGCTGCCGGAGCTGCTCGAGCGCCAGGTTCCGTCGTGGGTGGTCGCCGATGCGGGATGGGACGAGCTCCTGCGGCGTTCCCTCGCCTCCACCCTCGGCCACCTGGCCGAGCGCCTGGGGCCCGATCGGTCGGCGTGGCGGTGGGGCGCGCTGCACCAGGTCCGGTTCGCCCACCCCCTGGCTCGGATGCCGGGGCTCGCCGAGCTGTTCGTGGCCGCCGAACACGAGCTCGGGGGCGACGAGCAGACGGTGTTCCAGGCCGGCTTCGACGGCCGGACCGGATTCGAGCCCGTCGTGGTTCCCTCCTGGCGATTCGTGGCCGACCTGGCCGCCCTCGACCGTTCGGCCGCGGTCCTGACCACCGGCCAGTCCGGCAATCCCGCCTCGCCGCACTGGAACGACCAGGCACGGTTGTGGATCGCCGGTGAGCTCCGACCCGCGCCGATGACTCGGCCCGGCGTCGAGGCGGCTGCCGTCCACCGGCTCACCCTCCGCCCCGCTCGATAACATCTGCCCCGAGATGCCGAAGTCCAGGCAACGACCGAAGCGCACCTCGCGGCCGTACGCGCCGCCGCCCCCGAGGAAGCGCCCGAAGGCCAGCCCGCGCTGGTACGGCTTCTTCGTTCTCGGGCTGATCCTGGTCGGGGTGGCCCTCATCATCCTCAACTACATGGACGTCGTCCCCGGCGGCACCCGCTCCCTCTGGCTGTGGGTCGGGCTGGGGTTCATCGCGGTCGGGTTCGCCGCAGCCACACGCTGGCGCTGAAGCTGTCACGGAGGCAAGCCGGACGTCACACGTCCCGGGGACGGCGGACGACCTCCATCGGCTCGCCGCAATGGCGCGGGATCTGGAGCTCGCCGAGCCGGGTGACCCGGAACTCGGTCCCGCATTCACCACAGACCAGGAACACGTCGAGCTCCTCCACGTCTTCGACCTCGGGTGCGCCCTGCGGGGCCCCGACGCCGGAGGCGGCGCGGAGCGCGACCAAGCCGATCCACGCGATCGCCGCCGCGATCAGCACGGCCGACAGGATCACCCAGATGGTCATGGATTGGACCGCCAGTCTACGGACGGTGGCGGCCATCGGGCCTTTCGCCTGTAGGCCGACCGGCCCGCCGCGGGGTAGGTTTTCAAGCGCACGCTGGCCTCGGCGTCCGCGTGAGGAGGCACCAACGATGAAGGCGTACCTGGACGACTTGATGGCCCTGGTCGTGGAGCGCAACCCCGGCGAGCTGGACTTCCACCAAGCGGTCCGGGAGGTGCTGGGGTCGCTCGCACCGGTCCTGGAGCGTCGGCCCGTCTACCGAGAGGCCAAGGTGCTCGAACGGATCGTCGAACCCGAACGGGTCGTCATCTTCCGGGTCCCGTGGGTCGACGACGCGGGCGAGGTCCAGGTCAACCGCGGTTACCGCGTCGAGATGAACAGCGCGATCGGCCCCTACAAAGGTGGCCTGCGCTTCCACCCGTCCGTGTACCTCGGGATGTTGAAGTTCCTCGCGTTCGAGCAGGTCTTCAAGAACGCCCTGACCACCCTGCCGATGGGCGGGGGCAAAGGCGGCGCCGACTTCGACCCGAAGGGCAGGAGCGACGGCGAGGTCATGCGGTTCTGCCAGTCGTTCATGACCGAGCTCCAGCGGCACATCGGCCCGAGCACCGACGTCCCGGCCGGGGACATCGGGGTGGGGGGCCGCGAGATCGGCTACCTGTTCGGCCAGTACAAGCGGATCAAGAACGAGTTCACCGGCGTGCTCACCGGCAAAGGCGTGGAGTGGGGCGGGTCCCTGATCCGGCCCGAGGCCACCGGGTACGGCGCCGTGTATTTCGCGCACGAGTTGCTCGGGACTCGCGACGACAGCCTCGAGGGCAAGACGTGCCTGGTATCCGGGAGCGGCAACGTCGCCCAGTACACCGTGGAGAAGCTGAACGACATGGGTGCCAGGCCCGTCACGCTGTCGGACTCCGGTGGCATCGTTCACGACCCCGCCGGCATCGACCGCGAGAAGCTCACCTGGGTCATGGAGCTGAAGAACGTCCGGCGCGGCCGGATGGCCGAATACGTCGAGCGGTTCCCCGGAGCCACGTACATCCCACACGACCCACAGTCCGACGCGTGCCCCCTCTGGAGCATCCCGGCCGACTGCGCGTTCCCGAGCGCGACCCAGAACGAGATCAACGGCAAAGACGCCGCCAACCTGCTGAACGGCGGAGTCTTCGTCGTCTCCGAAGGGGCGAACATGCCGAGCGAACCGGAGGCCGTCGAGCAGTTCCGCCAGGCGGGCATCCTCTATGGCCCCGGGAAGGCGGCGAA
>DATHVC010000241.1:0-5429 GCA_035461565.1 Actinomycetota bacterium | reverse complement strand
CTGGCCGATGGCGCCACTCGGGCCATCCTCGGAACCGCCGCCGCCCTCGATCCGAGGTTCGTGGCGCAGGCCGTGGAGCACGCGGGCGATGGCGTCATCGTCGCGGTGGACGTTCGCGCCGGCCGGGTCATGACCCACGGATGGCAGGAGGAGGGACCGCACGTGGAAGACGCGGTACCCGAGCTCCACGCCGCCGGGGCCCCGCGGTTCCTCGTGACCTCGATCGCGAGAGACGGCACGATGGACGGTCCCGACCTCGCCCTGTACGAACGGATGCTCGAGCTCAGCGACCGGCCCGTGATCGCGAGCGGCGGCGTGCGCGTGGCCGACGACGTCTGGGCTCTGCGCGACCTCGGGGTCGAGGCGTGTGTCGTCGGCAAGGCGATGTATGCGGGGACGCTCCGCCTTCGCGAGGTGGTTCGGGGATGACGCTGGCAAAACGTATCCTGCCGTGCCTGGACGTCGACGCCGGACGCGTGGTGAAGGGCACGCGGTTCGTCGATCTCGTGGACGCCGGGGACCCCGTCGAGCTTGCCGCGCGCTACGACGCCGAAGGCGCCGATGAGCTCGTGTTCCTCGACATCACGGCCACCGTCGAGGGACGCGAGGCCACGCTCGACGTCATCGCCCGGACCGCCGAGCAGGTGTTCATCCCGCTCACCGTGGGCGGCGGGGTTCGCGCCGAAGACGACGTCAAGGCGCTGCTGCGGGCCGGGGCCGACAAGGTCGCGGTGAACAGCGCCGCCGTGCGCGAGCCGGAGCTCCTCGGCCGGTGCGCCGAGCGGTTCGGGACGCAGTGCATGGTGGTGGCGATCGACGCGAAACGTCGCAACGGCGGCTGGGAGGTCTACGTGGACGCGGGCCGAACGCCCACCGGTCTCGACGCGGTGGCGTGGGCGGTCGACGCGACCACCCGTCACGGGGCCGGCGAGGTGGTCCTGACCTCGATGGACCGTGACGGGACCGGCGAAGGCTACGACCTCGCGCTGCTCGGCGCGGTCGCGGAGGCGGTCGGGGTCCCGGTCGTGGCCAGCGGCGGCGCCGGCAGCGTGGAGCACTTTGCCGAGGCCCTGACCGCGGGCCGCGCCGACGCCGTCCTCGCCGCCTCCCGATTCCACTTCGAGCAGCTCACGGTCCGCCAGGTCAAGGACCACCTGGCGGGGCTGGGCATCCCGGTGCGGGTGAGCTGATGGGGCAGGTCGGGCTCGAGGAGCTTCGGTTCGACGACCGGGGTCTCATCCCGGCCATCGTCCAGGATGTCGAGAACGGCGACGTCTTGATGATGGCGTGGATGAATCGGGAGTCGCTGCAGCGAACGCTCGACGAGCGGCGAACGGTCTTCTGGAGCCGGTCCCGGCGGGAACTCTGGCGGAAGGGCGAGACGAGCGGGCACGTCCAGCACATCGAGGAGATCCGCACCGACTGCGACGGCGACGTGCTCCTGATCCGCGTCCATCAGGTCGGCGCCGCGTGCCACACCGGCGAGCGCTCCTGCTTCTTCCGAGCACTCACCCCGCCGACGGGTCGACGATCCGAAGGCGCTTGAAGGAGTCCCGATAGAACCCACGATCCCTCGTGAGGAGGCGATCGGCCCGCATCCATGCGTGTGTGCCGATCAGGAAGTCGGACGGGAGCCGGTCCCGCGGCCCCTGACGAGCTCGGTACTCCACCCAGACGGCACCGGCCGCCGCGGCGACCTCCGGATCGATGGCGGCGAACCGGATCCCCAGCCCGTCGATCGCCTCGTAGGCGTCGCCAGGCGTGGCGTACCAGCCTCCGATCTCCGCCCACACGAGATCACAGGCCATCACCGAACCGAGCTCGAGCGACTCGATCAACGCCGCCCGCGACGCGGGGCCGAAGCGCTCGTCACCTCTGAGGACGTCGAGCGCGACGTTGGTGTCGACGGCGGTGATCACGGCCGATACGGTCCGCCCCGCATCTCGTCCATCAGCTCGTCCACGGACGCCGGGAGCTTCAGCGAGCCGTACAGGGCGTCGATCGGGTCGCGCGGGACCTGTTTGCGGAGCCGGGCGACGCCTCGTTCGAGGACGAACTCCACGCGGTCGCCGGGGCGGATCCCGAGCCGGTCGCGGATCTCCTTCGGGATCGTGACCTGGCCTTTGACCGTGACGGTGCTCGCGGTGGTCATACCATTCAAGTATTACTCCTTACCGTAGGAGTGTCCACGGGCGCGGGTACACTCGGCCTCCATGCTCAAGCTCGTGATCCCCAAGGGGTCGCTCGAGCAGCAGACGCTCCGGCTGCTCGAGGAGGCGAACCTGCGAGTTCGGCGCGGCTCGGACCGCGACTACCACGGGCAGATCGACGACGAACGCATCGAGCGGGTCTCGCTGCTCCGGCCGCAGGAGATCCCGGTCTACGTGCAGGACGGGTTGTTCGATCTCGGCATCACGGGGCAGGACTGGATCGCCGAGACCGGCGCCGAGGTCGAGGTCCTGGCGTCGCTCTCGTACGCCAAGAGCGGGACCGGGCACGGGACCCGGGTGGTGCTCGCCGTGCCTTCGGACCATCCGGCCGAGAGCGCCAAGGAGATCCCGCCGGGCGCTCGGATCTCGACCGAGTTCGAGCGCCTCACGAAGCGATACTTCGACGAGCTCGGGATCGACGTCCACGTCGTCTGGTCCTTCGGCGCCACCGAGGCCAAGGTCCCCGAGATCGTCGACGCCATCGTGGACATCACGGAGACCGGCAGCACCCTGCGGGCCCACGGCATGAAGATCATCGAGACGCTCATGACCTCCGAACCCGTCCTGGTGGCCAACCGCGAGTCGGCGGCCGACCCGGTCCGCCGGCAGGCGATGGACGACGTCACCACGCTGCTGCTCGCGGCCCTTCGGGCGGAGGGGCGCGTGCTGATCAAGCTGAACGTCTCCGAAGACGACCTCCCCGGCCTCCTCGAGATCGTCCCCGCCGCGAAGTCACCGACGGTGTCCCGGCTCCAGGACGGCGGCTACGCGGTCGAGAGCGTGGTCGAGAAGCACCGGGTCAACACGTTGATCCCGCTCATGAAGGCCAAAGGCGCCACCGACATCCTCGAGCTCCCGATCTCGAAGATCGTCCCCTGAGCCTCCGCGCGGGCCCGGCTCCGAAGGCGCCATGGGACGCTCCGCCCAGTTTCTCCTCAAGCGATGGGGATCGGCCTCAGACGCGGATCGGGGGTCCGGTGTCCGGCGGCGGGGTCGGGGGCGGCTGCGGCTCCGGCGGGTTCGGGTTCGGGGGCGGCAGCGGGTCCGGCGTGGGTGGATCCGGTTCTGGCACCGGCCCCGGTGGGTTCGGGCGTTCGGGTTCCGGGTCTGGGACCGGTACCGGGCGTTCGTTCCTCGTGACCGAGATCATGGACGGCCTCCCTCAGGGTCGATCGGTTCGACGGTCTGGGGCGTCTCCCGCCGTTCGACGTTCGGGTCGTCGCGGGCGGCCTCGCCGAGCTCTCGGGCCAGGACCTCGTGCCCACACGAGAACGCCAGCACCTCGCGGCTCTCCGGCGCCTGTTTTCGAGGCTCGTCCGCAGATGTGTGTTCGTCGTACGCGATGTCGCCGAGAACGCCCACACCGCAGAGGTGACATCGAAGTTGGCTCGGCTCGGTGGTCATGCCCCAGACGTACCCGGCAGGCGCGGCCGTGACACGTCAGCGCAGCCGCTTGGCGCCCGCCGTCGTCGGGTGCGGACGGTGTTCCGTGACGAACGAGAAACGCCCGTCCGGCTCCAACACGCCGAGGACGATCTCTTCCAGCGACCCGATCCCCTGCTCACGAGCGGCCTCGCGGACGTCCTGGACGCTCAGGCGTTCGTACCGCAGCGCCTCCTCGAGGACGAGGCCGTCGCGGGCGACGACGATCGGGACGCCGCTCAGGACGTCACCGACCCGCCGCCAGCGGAAGCCGAGGAACGAGAACAACAGCGTCAGCAGTCCGATGGTGCCGACGGCGAGCACGGCTCCGGTGACCGACATGTCCTCCTGCGTGACGCCCTGCTGCACGAGATCTCCGATGACGACGAGCAGGACGAGCTCGAACGCCGACATCTCCGCCAGCTCGCGTTTGCCCATGGCGCGGGTGAGCGCCCAGATGAAGAAGAAGACCAGGGTGGCTCGGATCACGATCTCCATCACAGCCTCCTATGGCAGGAACACCGTCCGGTACCTCACGATGGCTTCGGGGAGGCCGGCCGTCCGCACGGTCGTGACGGCCGAACGCCAGAAGGTCCACGCCGGCGTGGCCCGAGCGACGAGCCGCACTCGCAGCACGTCGCCCGCCGGCGGGGCGAACTCGAACACGACGAAGTCCCCGCTCGTCGACATCTCGAGCGGCTCCGGATACAGGACGTTGAAGTCGTACCCGTCGAAGTAGTCGGCGGTCGTGGTGATCGAGATCCGCGAGTCGAAGCCCCCGGGTCGGCGCACCTCGACCACCCACGGCGTGGCCAGGCCGCCTCGGGTCACGGACGCGTAGGTGACCTCCAGCCGTAACGAGCCGGTCGTGGCCGCGACGGTCCGAAGCCGTGGGCCGAGCAGGCCGAGGAGGCCGAGCGCCACGACCGTAGCGATCGCGGCCATGCCGGACCGGCGGATCCATCGGTTCCGCCGCTGCCTGGCAAGCGGCACGTACTCCGGTTCCGTCAAGCTCGGGTGAGCTCGTCGATCACGTACGGGAGAGGCCGGTGGTGATATTGTTCGCGGCCTCCTCGATCGAGATCCCGCTCGCATCGGCGGCCTTCTTCAGGTCCTCGTAGGTGATCAGATCCGGGTTGCCGTGGTCGTCGTGCGGCTCCCCGCACCCACAGGTCAGGCACATGGACGGATCGCTCCTGGGGTCGTTCGACGAGCGAATCCTGCCCCATCCGAAGCGGCGACAAACACGCCCCGGGTACGATGCGCGAGTGCTGAGGGGAGCGATCGCCGCCGCCGTGACCCCGCTTCGCGACGACGGCCGGGCCCTGGACGAGGAGGCGTTCGGTCCCCTCACCCGGTTCCTGGCGGACGGCGGGTTGGATGGACTGCTCGCGTGTGGAACCACGGGCGAGGGGCTCCTCCTGACGGTCGAGGAACGACGGCGCGCCGCCGAGCGCTACCTGGAGGAGCGACCCAAAGGCTTCCAGGTCGCGGTCCACGCCGGCGCGCAGACCACGGCGGACACGGTGGCGCTCGCGTCTCACGCCGTGGAAGCCGGCGCGGACGCGGTGGCGGTCATCGCGCCGCCGTTCTTCCTCCTCGACCAAGCCGAGGTCCTGAACCACCTGCTCGCCGCGGCCGAGGCGTGCGCCCCGCTGCCGTTCTACGCCTACGAGTTCGCCGGGCGCTCCGGCTACGCCATCCCCGTCGACGTCGTCCATCGACTGCGCGAACAGGCCCCGAACCTGGTGGGCATGAAGGTGTCCGACCGCCCGTGGACCGCCGTCGAGCCCTATC
>DATHVC010000240.1:0-5949 GCA_035461565.1 Actinomycetota bacterium | reverse complement strand
GGAGCACGTTGAAAGCGCCGTCGGGCAGGCCGGCTTCGCGGGTGAGATCGGCCAACACCGACGCCGTGAGCGGCGCCCACTCCGGCGGCTTGAGCACGACGCCGTTGCCGGCTGCCAGCGCCGGCGCGACCCGCCAGGTGGCCAGCATCAGCGGCGCGTTCCACGGCGTGATCACCGCGGTGACACCCGAGGGGTCCCACTTCGTCCGGCTCTCGAACCCGTCCATCTCGAAGGACTCACCCAGCTCGAGCAGCTGGCCGGCGAAGAACCGGAAGTTCCGGGCCACCCTCGGCATCACCGACCGCCGATGCGAACGCAGCAGCGACCCGTTGTCGGTCGTCTCGACGATCGAGAGCCGCTCGACGTGGTCCGCGACCAGATCGGCCACGCGGTGCAGGACCGCGGCCCGTTCGGCGGACGGGGTCCGGCCCCAGACCTCGGCCCCGGCCCGGGCCGCCTCGACCGCCCGGGCGGCCTCGTCCGCACCGCCGCAGCTCACCTCGGCCAGGATCCGTTCGTCGATCGGCGACACGTCCTCGAACGAGGCCGTGGAGCCGACCCGTTCCCCGCCGATCCAGTGGTCGGTGGAGATCTCGACGCCGTCGACGACCGCGGTCATTCGGTAGCGAACGGTATTGCCGTGAGATTCGGTCTGTCAACGACGGGCCAGGGCCGTCCGCGGCGTGGTTGCATACGGCCAGATGCCCGCGCCCATCACCCGGGACGACGTCGAACGCGCCCGTGAACGCATCCACGGCCACGTCCGCCGAACCCCCGTACTCGAGCTCGAGCCGGGGGCGCTCGGCGCCTCCGGCCGTCTCTCGCTGAAGCTCGAGCTGCTCCAGCACACGGGATCGTTCAAGCCCCGCGGGGCGTTCAACCGGATGTTGTCCTCCGAGGTGCCGGACGCCGGCGTCATCGCGGCCTCGGGCGGCAACTTCGGGCTCGCGGTCGCCTACGCGGCGAGGACGCTCGGCCACCGGGCGGAGATCTTCGTCCCCGATTCCTCTCCCCAGCTGAAGGCCCGGCGGATCGCGGAGCGCGGCGCCGAGGTGCGGGTGGTGCCCGGGTTCTACGACGAGGCCCTGGCCGCCAGCGATGAACGAGCCGCGATCACCGGCGCCCTCGTCCTGCACGCGTTCGACCAGCCGGAGGTGGTGGCGGGCCAGGGCACCGTGGCGGCCGAGCTCTCGGAGCAGGCACCCGACGCGGACACCGTGCTCGTGGCGGTGGGCGGAGGCGGGCTGATCGGCGGCGTGGCCGCCTGGTACCAGGGGAGCGTCCGGGTGGTGGGGGTGGAGCCGGATCGATGCCCCACGATGTCCGAGGCCCTGCGGGCGGGGCGGCCGGTCGCCGTGGAGATCGGCGGGTACGCCGCCGACTCCCTTGGGGCCCGGCGAGCCGGCGAGATCGCCGTCGCCATCGCCACTCGCTTCGTCGAACACGTCTTGCTGGTGACCGACGACGCCATCAGGGACACGCAGCGCCGGTTGTGGGAGGAGCTGCGGATCGTGGCCGAGCCCGGCGGGGCGGCGGCGGCCGCCGCGCTCGCCTCGGGGCGGTACCGGCCCGAGGACGGGGAACGTGTGGTCGCCCTGGTGTGCGGCGGGAACACCGACCCCTCCTTCATCGCGTCGCCGGCCGAGGAGCCCGCGGCTCAGATCGCGAAGTAGGTCTGCAGCTCAGGGACGGCCCGGCGCCGGAGCTCCGTGTTCACGCGTTGCCGCTCCAGGATCTGCTGGAGTTGGAGCGCCGCCTGGGGGATCGGGTGGTCGGCGAAGAACGCCTCGGCGTCGGCGACCAGCTCGGGCGTGGTCAGGTACCGGACCCCCTCGACGCCGTACACGATGGTGGATGGGGCGCAGCGAGCGTTCAGGTCGTCCCACCGCTCCTTCACGAACCGCCACGCCAGGTCGCCGTGTTCGCGGTTGGCCATGGCTCGAGTCAACAGCCAGGGGGTCTCCTGGGGCCGAACCTGCTCGCCGATGCCGAGCTCGAGCGTGCGGTCGAGCAAGACGGCGTCGCGGAAGTCCGCCAGGGCGAACAGATATCGGAGCTGCTCCTGCGGCGTTCGGGCCGACGCGAGGGCGCGCAGGAAGGCCTCGTAGTCGTCGAGACCGCCTCCGGCGGCGACGACGGCCACCGAAGCGGCCGCCAGGGACGGATCCGGGTGGCCGCCGGACCGGGCCTGGAGCTCGATCTCGCGTGCCATCGCCTGGGCGTTGGGGTCGGCGCCCAGCACGGCGACCGCCGTGAGCAACATCCCCCGGAGCGGGCGGCGCAGATCCGGCTCGCCGGGCTGCGGCTCCCATCCGATCCGCTCGAGCGCGGGTGTCACGAGCTCCCGGACCCACCGCCGAAGATGCTCGCGCGGGGCGCCGTCGAGGAACCGCTCGCACCACCCGACGCCCTGCAGGAGCGCCGACCACACCGTGAGCTCGGTCTCGTAGCGGAACGCCTCGGTGAACCGGCAGAAGTCGGCGGCCGACGTCTGGCCCGCCACGACGGCCGCCCACGCGTCGTCCACGAGCTGCGTCCGTTCGTCCGTCGAGAGGTCGGCCAACGCACCGAGCACGCGGTCGAGCAGCGGGCCCTGATATCGGACACGGGCGAACGCGTGCGCGCCCGCGTTGACCACGACCGGATCGTCGTCGGGCGCCGCGAACGACGTCCCGCGGGGTTCGACCAGCACGGGTTCGGTCCGCCGGCTCGATCGGACGAGCATCGGCACGTCCCACGCGGCCTCGCCGTTCGCCCCCGACCAGACGAACCGGCGCTGCGACAGGTGAACCTGCCCTTCCCGGATCTCGGCCGACACCATCGGGTACCCGCCTTGCCAGATCCAGCCGTCCATGATCCGGCGCACCGGCTCACCCGTGGCGGATTCGATCGCCTCCCACAGGTGGTGCGTCTCGGTGTTGCCGAACCGGTGGTCGGCCAGGTACTTGCGGATGCCGTCGCGGAACCGATCGGGCCCGAGGTACTGCTCGAGCATCCGCAGCACCGCCGCGCCCTTCGTATACGTCAGGGTGTCGAACATGCCCGCCGCGTCGTTCGGCGACACAACCGGGTATTCGATCGGCCGGGTGCTCTCGAGCGCGTCGATCTCGAAGGCCTGGGACCGTGTTCGCAGGAACTGCGTCCACCGCTCCCAATCGGGGCGATACGCGTCCACGGCGAGGATCTCCATGAACGTTGCGAACGCCTCGTTCAGCCAGGTGCCGTTCCACCACCGCATCGTGACGAGGTCGCCGAACCACATGTGCGCGAGCTCGTGGGCGATCACGTCGGCCACGGAAGCGAGCTCGGGCTGGGTGGCGGCCTCCGGGTCCACCAGGAGCAGGTTCTCCCGGAACGTGATGCAGCCGAGGTTCTCCATGGCGCCCTGGGCGAAGTCGGGCAGCGCCACCAGGTCCACCTTCGCGTCCGGGTACGGGATGCCGTAGTAGTCGGCGAAGAACCGGAGGCAGAAGGCGCCCACCTCGAGTCCGTACGCGGTCAGGTGCCCCTTTCCCGGCTGATGCACGATCCGCAGCGGCACCCCGTCGACGTCGGTCGGCTCGGTCGCTTCGAGCGGCCCCACCACGAACGCGGCCAGGTACGTGGACATCGGCATCGTGTCCGCGAACCGGACGCGGACCAACCCCTCTCCGTCGGGTTGCCGGTCGATCTCCGGCCCGTTGGACACGGCGAGGTGCCCGTCAGGGACGACGAGCGTCACGCCGAACACGGCCTTGAGATCGGGCTCGTCCCAACAGGGGAAGGCCCGTCGGGCATCGGTGGACTCGAACTGGGTCGTGGCGATGGTCCGGGGGGTCCCGTCGTCGGCCTCGTACGTGGAGCGATAGAAGCCGCGCATGCGGTCGGAGAGCCGGCCGTCGAACTCGAGGTGCAGCACCCACTCCCCCGGCTCGGCCGTCCCGCCCAGGCGCAGGTGCGCTCGTTCGGTCTCCGGGTCGAGCCGGACGTGTTCGATCTCGAGGCGGCGGCCACCGCGCTCGAACCACCCCGAGGAGATGGTCAGCCGGTCGGCGTTGAGCGCGACCTCCTGGACCGGCTCCCGGACCTCGACCTCGACGTCCTCCGTGCCGGCGAAGGTGCCCGAGTCCAGGTCCGGCCGCAGGACGAGGTCGTAGCGCCGTGGGAGGGCCGTTCTCGGCAGTCGATAGCGCGCTTCGTCGGTCACGCGTCAGTCGTTCACGTACGTGAGCCAGCCCGCGTATTTTTCGGTCTCACCTTTGGTGGCCGCGAAGAAGGCGCCCTGCAGCTCCTTCGTGACCGGCCCACGATGGCCCTCGCCGACGACGCGGTCGTCCACCTCGCGGATCGGCGTGATCTCCGCGGCCGTGCCCGTGAAGAAGGCCTCGTCCGCGTTGTACAGGTCGGTCCGAACCAGGTTCTCCTCGCGCACCTCGAACCCGAGATCCCGGGCGATCGCGATGACGCTGTGACGGGTGATGCCGTCCAGGCAGCCGGCCTGGATGGGCGGCGTGGTGAGGATCCCATCGCGCACGACGAAGACGTTCTCCCCCGAACCGTCGGTGATGAACCCCGCCTCGTTCAACATGACGGCCTCGTCGTAGCCGGCCTTCAGGCTCTCCACCTTGGCCAGCACGCTGTTGATGTACTGGCCGGTGGCCTTGGCGGCGGCGGGCAGGGAGTTCTGGGAGTTGCGCCGCCAGGACGCGATCTTGATCCGCACCCCCTGCTCGAGCGCGTCCTCGCCGAGGTAGGCACCCCAGGGCCACACCGCGATGAACACGTTCACGGGCGCGTTCAGGGGATTCACACCCATCTCGCCGTAGCCGCGCATCGCGACCGGCCGCACGTAGCAGGCGTTCAGGCCGTTCGCGCGGATAACCTCCTTGGTGGCCTCGGTCAGAGCCTCGAGCGAAAACGGCAGATCCATGTGGTAGAGCTTTGCCGAGCGAAAAAGGCGCTTCAGGTGTTCGTCCAGGTGCCACACGGCGGGACCCCGCGCCGTCTCGTAGGCGCGGATGCCCTCGAAGACCCCGCTGCCGTAATGGATCGCGTGGCTGAGCACGTGCACCTTGGCGTCACGCCAGTCCACGAGCTCGCCGTCCATCCAGATCTTGTCGACCTCGGTGATCGGCATGTGGGTGCCCTCCTGTTCGGACGCGGCCGCCCGGTCGCCCGGTCGGTTCGTCCGAAGGATACCGCCTGCCCAGGACGGTCCGCGCGCGAGCATTTCCCGTCGCGACGGCGGACCGGCGGTGCCGCGCCCTCAGGGGGCCAGGTCGTACGCACGCCAGCGGGTGTCGTGCCGCCAACGACGTTCTTCGTCGAGATCCCCGAACCGGTCCCGGGCCCACGGCACGAGCTCGGCGTGCGCGCGGACACGTTCGGCCTCGGAAACACCCCAGGTCCACGAGAAGCGGCTCTCGGCGATGCCGTCCAGGAACACCCGGAGGGGCTGCGTCGTGTCTTCGCGCACCGGAGGCAGCTCCCGGGACCGGGCGCCCAGCGATCGGAGCTCGAGGTCCAGGTTCTCGTAGTCGCCCCAGTCGAGCCCGACGGGTTCGACCGAGATGCCGACGAGGTCGGCGAACCGCTCCTGGAGCTGCACCCACTCGGCGCCGTAGGCCCCGAGGTTCACGAGGAAGACGCCGCCGGGGGGGACGACCCGGACGACCTCGCGAACGAGCTCACGCCACCCCGCGACGAGGTGGAGCACCCACCGGAGGTAGGCGGCCCCGAACGACCCGTCGCGGAAAGGAAGCCGCGTGGCGTCCCCGAGGATCAGGGGGAACGCGGCTCCTCCCGCCTTCTCGACCAAGCGGCGAAGCATCGGCCCCGACAGATCGATGCCGGTCACATCGAGGCCGCGTTCGACCAGCGGAATGGCGAGCAGGCCGGTGCCGACCCCGATCTCGAGCACCCGGCCTCGCCCGGCGAGCTCTCCGGAGAGGAGCTCGACGTTCCGCGCCA
>DATHVC010000239.1:0-11097 GCA_035461565.1 Actinomycetota bacterium | reverse complement strand
CGGACCCGATGCCTCGCCGTTGCCGGTCCGGCGCCACGCCGATCGGCCCGAGCAGGAGCACCGGATCCGCTCCGATCCATGCACGGCTGAACTGGACGTGGCCCACGACGGCGCCGTCTTCCTCGGCAACGAGAGCGAACGAGCCCTCCTCGTCTCGCACGGCTTCGACGATCGCCGCCTCCGCGCCGGTGGCGAAGGCCGCCCCCTCGACCTCGACCGACGCCTCTCGGTCCGCCGGCTGCTCGAGGCGGAGTCGGAGGGTCACTGCATCCCGGTCGACCCGAACCCGCCTTCGCCGCGGGTGGAGGGGGGGAGCTCCTCGACCCAGGCCGGCTCGACCGCCGGGAGGGCCACGATCACGAGCTGAGCGATCCGGTCGCCTTTGGCGATCGTCACAGGCTCGCTCCGGTCGAGGTTGACCACCGCACACACGACCTCGCCTCGGTATCCGGCGTCGATCAGGCCGGGAGCGTTCGCCAGGGTGAGCCCCTGCCGGCTGGCCAAGCCGCTCCGGGGCAGCACCAAGCCGGCGTGTCCGTCAGGGATCGCCACAGACACGCCGGTCGGGATCATCGCCCGCTCCCCCGGTCCCACCTCCGTGTCCACCACCGACCGCAGGTCCAGGCCGGCGTCGCCGGGGTGGGCCTGCCCCGGCAACGCCGCCTCGGGATCCAGCCGCTTGAACGGGAGGGACGACCTCACGCCGGCTCGAGCAGCTCCAGGCGGTTTCCGAACGGGTCCCGGACGTGGAACCGGCGGTACCCCTCGAGCGGCGGATCGTCGTCGGTTCGGTAACCGGCTCCGTGCAGGCGCGACCGGAGCTCGTCCAGGCCCTCGACGACGAAGGCCGGATGCGCCTTTCGGGCGGGGGCGAACCCGTCGCGCTCCACGCCCAGATGCACCTCGACCGAGCTTCCGCGGAACCACACGCCGCCGCGGCCGGCGAGCGTCTGCGGCTTGGGGACCTCCGATAGGCCCAGCAGGCCGCCGTAGAAGGCGCGGCCCGCGTCCTCCTCGGCCGGCGGCATGGCGAGCTGCACGTGGTGCATCGCCGTGACCCGGAACGCCATCGCCGTCACGAACAGCCGCTGGTCGAGCCGCAACTCGGGCAGACGTAACAGCTCCCGGCCGGCTGCATCTTCGAGCCGCACGAGTAACACAATGGTGCGTCGGCGGCCTGGCCCAGCGGCGTCGCCACGAGCTCGATCGGCTGCTGGTTCGTGGGCGCCTCGGCCTTCGGGGCCGGTGGGATGCCCATCCTCTCGGCCGCCTCGGACGCGGCGGTCCCCTTGCGCTCCTCGACCGAACGGATCCCGAGCGCCTCGCGTTTGTCCGGCGGCAGGTGGTCGAGCGCCAGCCGGCGGAACACGTAGTCCACGATCGACGAGGCGAACCGGATGTCCGGGTCGTTCGTCATCCCGCTCGGCTCGAACTTCATGTTGATGAACTTCGCCACGTACGTCTCGAGCGGCACGCCGTACTGGAGCCCGATCGAGACCGCGATCGAGAACGCGTCGGTGATGCCGGCCAGCGTCGAGCCCTGCTTCGAGGTCTTCAGGAAGATCTCGCCGATCCCGTCGTCGGGATACGTGCTCGCGGTGATGTAACCCTCGGCGTCGGCGACCTCGAACTTCGTGGTGATGGAGGGGCGGCTGCGCGGAAGGCGCTTGCGCACCGGCTCGGGCAGCACGGCCGGCTCGGCGGCGGCCGTCGTCTTCTTGTCCGCCGAGAGCGGCTGGGCCACCTTGCAGTTGTCCCGGTAGATCGCGACGGCCTTCAGGCCGAGCTTCCACGACTCGAGGAACAGCTGCTCGACCTCCTCGACCGTGACGTGTTCGGGCATGTTGACCGTCTTGCTGATGGCGCCGGAGATGAACGGCTGAGCGGCGGCCATCATCCGGACGTGACCCATGTAGTGGATGGGCTGGTCGCCCATCGCCGTGTGGAACACGTCGTGGTGCTCTGGCTTGAGGTGCGGGGCCTCGGCCACCGAGTTGTGCTCGGCGATGTAGGCCACGATGTCCTCGGTCTGCTCGCGGGTGTAGCCGAGCCGTTCGAGCGCCCGCGGCACGGTCTGGTTCACGAACTGCATCGTGCCGCCGCCGACCAGCTTCTTCGTCTTGACCAGGGCGAGCTCGGGCTCGATGCCGGTGGTGTCGCAGTCCATCATCAGCCCGATGGTGCCGGTGGGTGCGAGCACGGTGGCTTGCGCGTTGCGGTATCCGTGTTTCGTGCCGAACGCGATCGCGTCGTCCCATGACTGCCTGGCCGCCGACAGCAGCGCCTCCGGCACGAGGTCGCCGTCGATCTCATCGGCCGCGGCGCGGTGGTTGCGCATCACGCGCAACATGGCGTCGGCGTTCGGCGGGTACCCCTCGAAGGGCCCCATGACTTCGGCGATCCGGGCGCTGGTCCGGTAGGCCTGGCCGGTCATGAGCGCGGTGATCGCGCCGGCCCAGGCCCGTCCGCCGTCCGAGTCGTACGCGTTGCCGCGCGCCATCAGCAGCGCGCCGAGGTTCGCGTAGCCCAGGCCGAGCTGACGAAACGCCCGCGCGTTCAGCCCGATCTTCTCGGTCGGGTAGTCCGAGTTGCCCACGATGATCTCCTGGGCGGTGAACACGATCTCGACCGCCTTGCGGAACGCCCGGACGTCGAAGTTGCCTTCGGCGTCGAGGAACTTCAGCAGGTTCAACGACGCCAGGTTGCACGCGCTGTTGTCCAGGTGCATGTATTCGCTGCACGGGTTGCTGGCGTTGATCCGGCCGGTGGCCGGGCACGTGTGCCACTCGTTGACCGTGGTGTCGTATTGCATGCCCGGGTCGGCGCACTCCCACGCCGCCTGGGCGATCTCGCGCATCAGGTCGCGCGCCCGGACCGTCTCGACGGTCTCTCCGCTCAGCACGGCCTTGAGCTTCCAGTCCTGGTCGTGCTCGTACGCCTTCATGAACTCGTCGGTGACGCGGACCGAGTTGTTCGCGTTCTGGTACTGGATCGAGTAGCTGTCCCTGCCGTCCAGGTCCATGTCGAACCCGGCGTCGCGCAGGGCCCGCGCCTTGCGCTCCTCGAGCGCCTTGCACCAGACGAAGTCGCGGACGTCGGGGTGGTCGGCGTTGAGGATCACCATCTTCGCGGCCCGCCGGGTCTTTCCGCCGGACTTGATCGTTCCGGCGCTGGCGTCGGCGCCCCGCATGAACGAGACCGGGCCGCTGGCCGTGCCGCCGCCGTTCACCCGCTCCTTCGAGGAGCGCAGCGTCGACAGGTTGATGCCCGAGCCCGATCCGCCCTTGAAGATGACCCCCTCCTCCGCGTACCAGTTCAGGATCGAGGAGATCTGGTCGTCCACGGCCAGGATGAAACAGTTGTGGACGCGGAGCCCTCCCGAGAGGTACTCGCCGCTCTCGGTCTGGATGTCGTAGACCTCCATCGGTCCCCGGTCCTCGATCCGCTCGATCTCCAGGGTCTTGGTCTCGCGAGTGGGACGGCCGATGCGGTCGATGCCCATCTCGAGGCGGTCGGTCTTCTTGCGGTCGACGAAGCCGATCTCCTCGGCGAAGGTGATCTGGTCGCCGACCGGGTTGATGGAGAGCGACCAGCACCCCTTCCGGTCCGGACGTGCGTCGGCCTTGAACCGAACGCGGGCGAAGATCCCGAACCGCCCGAGGAGTTGCTGAACGCCCCGGATCAGGCGCTCCGAGACCATGTCCAGCCCGATCCGGGCCGATGACCGTCGCACCGAGACGTACCCTTCGGCTTGGAACAAGCTTCGCAGATACGCGGTCACGACTGGCAGCGGCGCCCTGAACAGACGCTCCGGGACCATCATGTCCGTGCTTCGCGGCATCAGATTCCACCGGTCCACGAACTCCTGGAGCACGTTCCCATAGAGCCGGATCCGGCGGCAGTCCAGATCTCCGTCCTTCGTTTCCACGGATCGCTCGTGCCGATGCACACCGGGGAACACGCGATCGATGGCCTCGAGCACCCAGGTGTGTTCGTCTTCGTTCACGGTCATGGCCTCGATCGTCAGCGACCGGTTCGTTCCGTCGTACCGACCGACGAAGCCGTCCGACTGGAGCCAGCCGGCCAGCGCCGCCTCCGCGATCTCGTTCAGGTCGATCTCAGCCCCGCCATACGCGTCGCGTCGATGCCACTGGAGCCGGTCGCCGGGTCGGAGGCCGCCGGCCTCAACGAACCGGCCCCGGTCCGTTCCGGACACGCGCCAGACGAGGTGGTCGGCCGTCACGTCGAGGGTGTGCCCGGACTTCGTGTGGATCCGGAGGACGTCTTTCACGCCGTTCGCCTTGGTCGCGACGATGCCGGTGACGCCGTTGGCGTCGAACACCTTCGTCCCGACGGCGTCGTGGTGCACGAGCTCGCCGATGGGGACCAGGCCCGCCGGCGTGCTGACGAGTGCGTCGTACGGCTGGCACGCGCTGCACTGCTGGGCCGTGTTGGGGATGCCGAGGTTGAACCACACCGGCGAGTTGAAGGAGGCCTTCTGGTTCACGAGCAGATGGGAGAGCTCCTCCGCGAACACCTGGGCGTCGTGGTCGCTCGCGAAGTAGCCGTCTTTCTTCCCCCAGCCGGTGATCGTGTCGACGACGCGGCCGACGAGCTGGCGGACGCTGGACTCTCGTTCGGGGCTGCCGAGGGGGCCGCGGAAGTACTTCTGCGCGACGATGTTCGTCGCGTTCTGGGACCAGGTGGCGGGGAACTCCGCGTCGCGCTGCTCGAAGGCGTTCCCGCCCTCTTTGTAGTTCGGGATCACCGCGTCGCGGCGCTCCCATTCGATCTCGTCGAACGGGTGAACCCCATCCCGGGTGAAGTACCGCTTGAACGTCAGGCCGTCTCGGATGACCTGGACGTCCCCCTCCTTCGTGGCCACGGGGCGTTCCCCCTTTCCAACACTGGGGAAGGACATGTGGATAACTACAGGGGTGTCATTCAACACCCGGCCCCGGCTCCCGTCAAGCCTTCATCCAGGATATCTAGTGGTTCGCTCTTGCGACGACCACTAGATGTTGGGGTTGCCGGGGATCACTTCGCCCGGCGTTTCGCCGGCTCCTTTTTCTGGAGGAGCAGGCCCAGCTCACGTTCGAAGTCACCCGCCTCCTGGAAGTCCTTGTAGACGCTGGCGAACCGCAGGTACCCGACCTGGTCGAGCTTCTGGAGCCCCTGGAGCACCTCGACGCCCACCTGCTGGGACGTCACCTCGGGCCCCTTCCGGCGCAGGCGCGCCTCGATCCGGCCAACCAGCGCCTGAACGCGGTCCTCCGCCACCGGCCGGTTGGCCAGCGCCTTGCGGAGCCCGGCCAGGACCTTCGCGCGGTCCCACGGCTCCTTGGCGCCGTCGCGTTTGACCACCAGCAGCGCGGGGGGCTCGACCCGTTCGAACGTCGTGAACCGTCGGCCGCACGACCGGCACTCGCGCCGGCGGCGGATGGTCTCGCCCGCGTCCGCCGGCCGGGAGTCGATCACGCGATCCTCGACCTGCCCGCACCACGGGCATCGCATGCGCCGTCACCCCCGCCGACCCAACATGTGGTGGTTCGCGCGCACGGTACGGCCCGCATCTGGGGCTCGTCAACGCGGGGTCAGTCTTCGAACAGCCGCCGCAGGGACTCCAGGCGCTCGTCCCACTCGGCGCCGACGTCGGTCATCCACGCCATCGCCTCGGCCATCGGCCCTGGCGTGAGGCAGTAGTGGCGGCTCCGGCCGGCGGTCGATGCCGAGACCAGCCCGGCCGACTCGAGCGCGTCCAGGTGTTTGGCCACCGCCTGGCGCGAGACCGGCAGCCGCGCCGCGAGCTCGGTGACGGTGCTCGGGCCACCCTCGGAAAGGGTGCGGATCACGGCCCGGCGCGTCGGATCCGACAACGCCGAGAACACGGCGTCCACCCGCCGCTCCCCCGTCACCGCCCGCCTCCCGCCGCGACCAGCGCCGCCGGCTCCTCGGTGACGGTGAGCAGCGTGCCCCCCGGGTCGTCGTCGAGCGCGAACTCGACCCGGGTGGCCTCGCCGACCTCCAGGCCGGGCCCGCCTCCGGCCAGTCGCCGCCACCGCAACACGAGCGATCGGGCGGGCTCCACCCGCTCCACCAGACCTCGCCGGGTGGCCCCGTTCCCCTCGCGCACGATCACGGCGCCGCCGGGCCGTGGCTCGAGCTCCACGACCTCGCCGAGCCACGCCGACGCGAGCTCGAGGCTGGTCAGGGCCCGCCACACCGCGTCCCGAGGGGCGGGCACCACCACCGACCGCTCCACCGGCCTACGCAACCGTTCGGTTGCCTTTCCGGCTCGGGGGTCGTACGCTGATTCGCAACCGCACGGTTGCATCGTACCGGAAGGAGGCGCCATGCTCGGCACGCTGGTCCCCACGGTCATCGAGGAAAACGCTCGAGGCGAGCGCGCGTTCGACATCTACTCGCGGCTGCTCCGGGAACGGATCGTGTTCCTGGGCGAGCCGATCGACGACGCCGTGGCGAACACCGTGGTCGCCCAGCTCCTGTTCCTGGACTCGGTCGAACCGGGCAAGGACATCGCGCTGTACGTCAACAGCCCGGGCGGCGCCTCGACGGCGTTGTTCGCGATCTACGACACGATGCAGTTCCTGAAGTCCGACGTGGCGACGTATTGCCTGGGCCAGGCGGCGTCGGCGGCCGCGGTGATCCTCGCGACCGGGACGCGCGGCAAACGGTTCGCCCTGCCGAACTCGAGGGTGCTGCTCCACCAGCCGAGCGGCGGCATCGAGGGCCAGTCGGCGGACCTGGAGATCCATGCGCGCGAGATCCTTCGACAGCGCGTGCGCGTCGAGGAGATCCTGGGGGAGCACACCGGCCGGTCGGTCGGGCAGATCCATGCCGACACCGAGCGCGACTTCATCCTCGGTCCCGAGGAGGCCAGGGACTACGGGATCGTGGACGAGGTGGTGGTGCGCCGAGCGCTGGTGGGGGTGCCGGCGCCGATGGCCCTTCCGCGATAGACCCTCGTCAGGGCGAGGCCGGGATCACCAGGACGCGCCCAGGCACCAGGGCGCCGGGGTCGATGTCTCCGTTCGCCGCGACGAGCGCGTCGACCACCGGCCGGGGGTCCGATCCCGGGGCGATCCCCCGCGCGATCGACCACAACGTGTCGCCGGGGCGGACCAGGTGGGTGGCGCGCGAGACGGGTTCGACCCGGTCCCCACCGACCAGGGCCCCCGCGGCGGGTCCAGCCCAGGCCGCCGCCACCAGCGACAGGCCGAGGGTGATGGCCAGGCGACGACCTCGAACGCGTGTTCGGCTCATGTCCGGTATCCTATCGAACGCACGTTCGGCGTCAACCCTCGCCCGAACATATGTTTGAACCCTCCTCCTCACCGTGGTACGGTCGCGAAGCCTAGGAGGGGGCACCGACATGGCAGAGGCAGTCACCCCGCTCACGCAGCGCCAGGAGCGCATTCTGCGGTTCATCTCCGAGACCGTGCGCGAACGCGGGTACCCGCCCACCGTGCGCGAGATCGGCGAGGCCGTCGGATTGACCTCGTCCTCGAGCGTGCACGCGCAGATCGCGAACCTCGAGAAGCGGGGGTTGCTCCACAAGGACCCGACCAAACCCCGCGCCATGACCCTGGCCGAACCCCGGGCCGAGGCGGCCGTCGTGCCCGTCCTCGGACGGATCGCGGCCGGCACCCCGATCTTGGCGGCCGAGAACGTGGGCGAATACCTCACGGTCCCCATGGGCTTCGTGAGCGGCGCCGACCACTTCGCCCTTCGGGTCCGCGGCGACTCGATGATCGGGGCCGGCATCCTCGACGGGGACGTGGTGGTGGTACGTGCCGGAGCGAGCGCCGACGACGGGCAGATCGTGGTGGCGCTGGTTCCCGGCCCGGCCGAGGACGAGGCCACCGTCAAGCGGCTGAAGCGGACGAAGGGGCGCGTGACGCTCGTCCCGGAGAACCCGGCCCTGGAGCCGTTCGACCTAGACCCGCGGGGACGGATCCTGGGCACGGTGGTGGCCGTGCTGCGCAAGCTTTAGTCTCTGGCGCCAGCACCTCGATCCGGGGAGCACCGGGATGCCCGACCAACGCACGCCGTCGTCGGCGCTCGAAGGCCAGATCGCGTCGCAACCGGCCGAGCTCGCGCGCCTGCTCGACGAACCGCTCCCCCACGACGTCGTGGAAGGGCTCCGACAGGCCCATCGGATCTGGCTGGTCGGCACCGGGACGAGCCAGCACGCGGCCGAGCTCGGGGCGATGCTGTTCCACGACGCGGGGCGGGGCGCCCACGCCATGAGCTCGATGCACTTCGTGAACTGGGCGCCGCCGATCGACCTGAAAGACGCGCTCATCCTCATCAGCCACAACGCCGGCACCGAGACCGCCTACGCGGGGGCGGCCTGGACCATCGCGGTCGATGCCGGTCTCGGGGTCGTTCCGATCACGCGACGCGGCGGGACCATGCCGCGGGCGATCCAGACCGTGGACAAGGAGACGTCGCACACCTACACGGTGAGCTACACGGCGGTCCTGTTGTTGCTGGCGCGGCTGGCCCTCGAGCTCGGCGCCGAGAGCTTCGATGGGGACGCCCTCTCGACGATCCCCCAGGCGGTCGGCGCGGCGCTCGCCTCGCCCGGCACCGAGTCGATCCCGGCTCCCGAGCGGCTGCTCGTCCTGACGGGCGAGGGGCCGGCCGCCGTCACGGCTCGCGAAGGCGCGCTGAAGCTGCGCGAGGCGGCGCGGGTGGCCGCCGAGGGGTACGACGTCGAGCCGCTGCTGCACGGCCACGCGGTGCCGCTCGACGCCCGCGATCGCATGGTCGCGCTCACGCCGCCCGACACCGACGGCCTGGTGGACGGCGTCGCCGCCGCCGCCGAACGCGCCGGGGTGGCCGTCACCCGCCTGCACGAGCCGTCCGGCCTTCCCCCGATCCTCGCCCAGACCCCGCTCGTGACCAGGCTCCAGCTCCTCGCGTCCCGACTGTCCGCCGAGCGCGGCACGAACCCCGACGTCGCGATCGAGGGACCCTGGGCGGACGAGGCCCTCTGGGCGATCGGGTCGCCGGACGCTCGCCGCTGACCGTCAGCGGGGCGGGCTCGGCTGCGGATCCAGGCGGAACTCCGCGACGGCGGCGAACACCCGCTCGCCCACCCGAGCCCGCACGAGCGTCCCCTCGTCCCGGATCTCCTGCGAAACCACCTCGGCCTCTCGGTGCAGGAGGGCCGTGACGTCCTCCCGCCCGTACGGGATCAGGAGCGTGACGTCCATCGGGAACCGCGGGAGCGCGTCCTCCAGTCGCTCGAGCAGCCGGTCGAGCCCGTCGCCGGTCCGGGCGGAGATGGCCACGGCCTCGCCGCCCAGCCGCGCGACCGCCCGGGCGCGTTCGTCCTCGTTGAGCAGGTCCGCCTTGTTCACCGCCACGACCTCGGGGATCCGCGACGCCCCGATCTCGTGCAACACGGTCCGGACGGCCTCGACCTGTTCGGGAAGCTCCTGCGAGGCGCCATCGGCGACGTGCAGGATCAAGGTCGCTCGAGCCACCTCCTCGAGCGTCGAGCGGAAGGCTTCGACCAGGTCGTGCGGCAGTTTGCTCACGAACCCGACCGTGTCGGAGATCGTCGCGGCTCGGCCGGTCGGCAGCTGGATCCGGCGCACCGTCGGATCGAGCGTGGCGAACAGCTGGTTCGCCACCACGACGTCGGAGCCGGTGAGCGCGTTCAGCAACGTGGACTTGCCGGCGTTCGTGTACCCGGCGATGGCGATCTGCGGGATCCCCGAACGTTCGCGGCTCGAACGTTTCACGTCGCGGGTCCGCGCGAGGTTCTTCAGGTCCTTGCGGAGCTTCGAGATCCGGCGACGGATGTGCTGGCGGTCCACCTCGAGCTTCGTTTCGCCCGGCCCGAACCGAGCGCCCACGCCGCCGCCGACGCGGCTCATCGCCTCGCCCCAGCCGCGCAGGCGCGGCAGGAGGTAGTTGAGCTGCGCCAGCTCGACCTGCGCCTTGCCTTCCCGACTGCGCGCGTGCAGGGCGAAGATGTCGAGGATCAGCGCGGTCCGGTCCACCACCTTGACCTTGAGCTTCTCCTCGAGGTTCCGGAGCTGGCCCGGCGAGAGCTCCTGGTCCAGGATGACGGCGTCGGCGCCGGTGCGGTGCACCTCGCGGTGGATCTCCTCGAGCTTGCCCTTGCCCACGAACGTCGCGGGGTCCGGCTCCTGCCGGGTCTGGAGCACGCGGGACACCGCCTCGGCGCCCGCGGTGTCGGCGAGCGCGGCCAGCTCGTCCAGATCCGCTTCCTCCAGGCCGCGGCCCACGCCGACCAGGACGGCCTTCTCCGTGACGCGCGGACGCCACGTCGCCGCCAGCGGGGACTCCAGCGTCGAGGTCTGGTGCACGCCGCGAGGGCGTTTGCGTCCGTTCTGCGACATCAGCTCAGGACCGTGCCGAGGCGGTCCATCGCCTCGGCCAGGCGGTCGTCGGGCACCGTCAACGAGAACCGCACGTACCCCTCGCCGCGTTCGCCGTACCCGTTGCCCGGCGCGACGAAGACGCCGGCCTCGTCGAGCAGCCGGTCGGCGAACGACACGGACGTCTCCCCCTCCGGCACGGGCGTCCACACGTAACAGGATCCGAGCGGTGGCTTCAGCGACCAGCCGAGCTCGTTGAGCGTGCCGACGACGACGTCCCGCCGGCGCTCGTAGACGGCGCGGATCTCGTCCAGGGTGTCGTTCGGTCCCTCCAGCGCGGCGATCGCGGCGCGCTGGATCGCGGTGAACTGCCCGCTGTCGAGGTTGGTCTTGATCACGCCGAGCGCGCGGATGGCCTCCGCCGAGCCGGCCGCCCACCCGATGCGCCACCCCGTCATGTTGAAGGACTTGGAAGCCGAGCCGAACTCGAGCGTCACGTCTTTCGCGCCGGGCGTCGCGAGCGCCGATGGCGCGACGTAGCCGTCGAACGTGATCTCCTCGTATGCGGCGTCGTGCAGGAGCACCAGGTCGTGCTCCCAGCAGAACGCCACGGCGTCGGTGAACGTCTCGTCGTCGGCCACGGCGGCCGTCGGGTTCGAGGGGAAGTTCAGCCAGAGGACCTTGGTCCGTTCGGTGACGCCGGCCGCCGACAGGTCCG
>DATHVC010000238.1:0-16839 GCA_035461565.1 Actinomycetota bacterium | reverse complement strand
CTCCGGAGAGCTTGAGCAGGACCCGGTGATACAGGGGCCGGTCCGGCGCCTCCGGCGAGCGCTCACCCTCGGGCATGGCCGTACCCTACTCGCTCTCCTCGCCGAGCCTGAACCGGGCGAAGCTCCGCACCACGACCTTCTCGCCGGTCTTCGCGGACACCTCGTCGAGCAGGTCCTGGATGGTCTTCGAGTCGTCCTTCACGTACTTCTGGTCGAGGAGGACGGTCTGCTCGTAGAAGGCCTTCATCTTGCCCTCGACGATGGTGGGGATGACGTTGTCCGGTTTGCCCATCTCCTTCGCCTGCACCTCGAAGATGTGGCGCTCGGCGTCGGCGACCTGAGCGGGCACGTCCTCCCGCGACACGTAGCGGGGGGCCGACGGGCTGGCGACGTGCAGCGCAAGGTCCTTGGCCAGCTGAGCGAAGTCGTCGGTGTTGGCGACGAAGTCCGTCTCGCAGTTCACCTCGATGAGCGCCCCTACGGTGTTGTTGAAGTGGATGTACGACTCGACCCGGCCCTGTTCGGCGGACCGTCCGGCCCGCTTGGCGACGGAGGCCTGGCCCCGTTCTCGAAGGAGCTGGACCGCTGCGTCGAGGTCGCCGTCGGCGTCCTGCAGGGCACGTTTGCAGTCCATCATCCCAGCCCCGGTCATCTCCCGGAGCCGTTTCACCATCTCTGCGTTGATGTCGGCCATCGTGGTCAGCTCGCTTCCTCGATCTTGGTGGGCGCCGGGACCGCGGTCGGGGGTGCGGCCGCCTCCGGTTCGGGCTCGGCGGCCGCCTCCGGCTCCGGCTTCACCTCGGGCTCCGACGTGGCTTCGGTCTCCGACGCGGCTTCGGCCTCCGGTGTCGCTTCGGGCTCCGGCTCGATCTCGGGGCCGGTGGCCCGCGTAACGATGGCCTCACGGCCGAACTGCCGGCCCTCGGCGAGCGCATCGGCGATGATCCTGGTGACGAGCGACACCGATCGGATCGCGTCGTCATTGCCGGGGATCACGTAGTCGACCTCGTCGGGGTCGCAGTTCGTGTCGACGATCGCGATGACCGGGAGCGAGAGCTTGCGCGCCTCGCTCACGGCGATGTGCTCCTTCTTGGTATCGATCACGAAGACGGCGTCCGGCAGCCGCTCCAGGCTCTGCATCCCCCCGAGGTTGCGTTCGAGCTTGTCCTTCTCGTGTCGAAGGCGGATCGCCTCCTTCTTTGGGAGGTAGTCGAACGCGCCGGATCGCTCCATCTCGCGGAGCTCGCGGAGCCGCAACAGCCGCCCCGAGACGGTCTGGAAGTTCGTGAGCATGCCGCCGAGCCACCGCGTGGTGACGTACGGCATGCCGACGCGGGCGGCGTTCTCGGCGATGACCTCCTGGGCCTGCTTCTTCGTGCCGACGAACAGCACGATCCCGTTGCGCCGCCCGAGATCGCGAACGAACGTGTACGCCTCCTCGAGTCCGGACAGGGTCTTCTCGAGGTCGACGATGTAGATGCCGGAGCGTTCCCCGTACAGGTACCGGCCCATCTTCGGGTTCCAGCGGCGCGTCTGGTGTCCGAAGTGGACGCCGGCCTCGAGGAGCTCCCGCCTGGTGACGACGGGCACGGTGCCTCCTTCCGGTTCGGTCCTCCGCACGGCTCGTCCCGATCCCCGGCCCGGCGGCCGCTCGCGTGGCGGCCCCGCGGGACCCCGTGGCTCGGTCCCCGTACGTGTGAGCTCGGCGCCGTGGCGCCGGCGAACGGGCAGTCTAGCAGCGAAGATGCAACTGGGCCGTCGGGGGGCAGCTCAGCGCCGGCCGATCCGCGACGCGGATCGAGGCTGAGCGCGACGGCGGACGGGCTGCTCGGGCACCGCGGGTTCGGCCACGATCCACCGGTAGGCGAAGGTGACCATGAAGCCCACGTGCGCCACGTTCGCGAAGGCCGCGAACACCCACGTGCCCAGGCTCGGGTTGGCCGTGATCTCCGACCCTCCCGGGGAGAGTCCGAGCGCCACCGGCAGGGCCAGGAAGAAATACAGCGAGCTCAGGATGAGGTGCCGCCCGCCCGGCAACATGGCCGCGCGGGCGGATCGCCGAACGCTCTCGAGAGGGGGCCGCCGCTCCCGAACCGCCGCGGTGGGCGCGAAGCCGAGGAAGAACAGACCCGCCACCAGCGCGGCGACGAACCCGAGGAACCCGATGCCCGGCCCGAGCACCGGGAAGAACAACAGGTTGCCGACCAGGATGAGCGTGAACGAGGCGACCTGGACCAGCAGGACCGTCGGGATGGCCGTGACGCCCAGCACCAGGCCGTACCGGGAGACCCGCCCATCGGTCAGCGCCTCGACGATCGCCCCCGCGAGGTACGAATACAGGAGCGTCCGGATCACCATGGAGAGGCCCAGGTACACCAGGAACGGGGTCCCGAGGCCGAAGCGGCTCGTCCCGGTGCCGAGGTCGAAATACGTGCTGATCGGGGGAAGCGCCAACACGTCGACCAGCCGGTTCGGCAGCCCCTCGAACCCGATCGCGAGCAGCAGCAGCCACGCGGCCACGGGGCTGAGCACGGCCACCAGGGCGAGCACCGGCTGGGTCGCCACGGTGAGGAACCCTCGACCGATGGACCTCCCGATGGGGGGAAGGGCCGACTCGGCGCTGCCCGCCAGGGCGCCGCCGAACAGGGCGGGGCGCCGCTCCGCCCCGCCGGGCGGACGGTCGGGTTCGTCCCGGGGTGCGGCGGCGGCGTTCGTGGCCGGCCGCGGCGGGCGACTGGGGCGTCGGCGACGGTCGCGACGAGGGCTCACCCGGCTCCCTCCACAGGCCCCACGTCTTCGAACTCGTCCCCGAACGCGTGCCCGAACCGACGTCGCGCGAGGTACCCGGGGACCAGTACCACCACCAGCGCGATCGCGACGGCCACCCCCGCCCGACCGAGCGTGGTCCCGGGATCGAACTCGGTGGGAGACGGGACGTCCAGCAGCGCGCCGTCGGGATCGTGCTCGAACGCGATCAAACCGGCGTCGCGCCCTCCTTTCACCGCCACGACGACCTCCGCGGAAAGCGCGATCGCACCGATCAGCCCGTCCGACGCCTCGCCCTGCCAGATCAGCCGGCCCGACGCCGTGCTCAGCGCCACCAGCCGGCCGTCGTTCAGCCCGACCAGGACGGCGTCGCCGGAGACCACCGGCGAGCTGCGCCGGATCAACTCGTTCAGCTGATGGCCCCAGACCCGCGAGCCGTCGGCCGCGTTCAGCCGGTACACGCCGCCGGTGAGATCGGCGATGTACAGCGTGCCCTCGTCCATCGCCGGGGCGGTGGCCGGCGAGAACGAGGACAGGGCGAGGTGTGCCCAGACGTCGCTCCCGGCCTCGTCGAAGCCCGTGACGAACCGATCGGTCAACCCCACCACGGTCAGGCCGCCCCGCGCCGCCGGCGCCGAGACGGCCGTCGAGGTGGCCTGGGGGGCCACCCCCCAGCGACGTTCGCCCATGTCCCCGTCCACCCCGTCCACCGCCACAGAGATCTCGTCGGGGTTGCGGCTTACCACGACGACGAGGCCGTCGGCCGCGGCCAGCGGAACGTCCACGGGTCCGGCCACCTCCGTCGACCATCGAACGCGCCCGTCCGAGATCGACACGGCGTGGACCGTCCGGGCCTCGTCGCCGACGAACGCCGTGTCGTCGTCCACCGTGACGCCGGTCCGGCTCACCCCGGCGAGAGCGACCCGCCACAGCTCGCTGCGATCCCCGAGGTCCACAGCCACGAGGTCCGTCGTGCCGGTCGGCTCCTGGGGCGCCGGACTCGCCTCCACCTCGTCGCCGCCGCCCGCCGCCGGACCTTCGAGATACAGCAGCGTGGCGGGGTCGCCACGGCCGGCCGTCACCAGGGCCGGCACCGACAGGGGTCCCCCGGCGCGCGGAATCTCCCACTCGACCTCGCCCGACTCGAGATCGATCGCGTAGACGGCTCGATCGCCGACGCTGTAGGCGACTCCATCGAGGATGGCCGCCCCCGACAACGCGCGATCGTCCAGGTCGGCGGCGACCACGCGCCACACCTGTCGGTACGGGGGCGCGGGGCCGTCGGTCAGGACGCCGTGATGTCCGGGTCCTCCCTGGAACTGCGACCATTCCGCTCCCCCGTCCTGCGCGACGGCCGCTGGACCGATGGCCAGGGAAGCAACCGCCGCGGTCGCGACGACCGCGGCTGAGGACCGGCGCAACAGGTTCGGGGACAGCGAGGCCTTCCTGGGTCGAGGGCGGGCCCATCCTAACCACCAACACTCGCGCCTCCCGGCCGGGCGAGGGCCCGGGCAGCTCAGGCCGCGGAGCCCAGCGGCGCGAGCCGGATGAACTCGGAGACGCTCAGAGGTCCCAGGAACGTCATCGGGTCGAGGTACTCGCCGTCCAGTCGGACGCCGAAGTGCAGATGCGGCGTGCTCGAGCCCGGATGACCGCGGCCGGACCGGGCGATCACCGCTCCGCGCGCCACGACGTCGCCCCGGGCCACGAGGCGCTCCGAGAGCCACGAATACGTGCTGGTCAGACCCCCGCCGTGATCGAGGGTCACGAACAGCTCCCCGCCGACGGGCCCGGCGAACGCGACGACGCCGGTCTCCGCGGCCACCACCATCGTGCCGAATGGCGCGGCGATGTCGATCCCCCGATGCCCCGACCCGAACGGGGTCTCGGGCGGCTCGAAGGGCCCGATGACTGGCCCCACCACCGGCCAGGCCCGCGTCCCGGCGCCGGGCACGGCCGCCGTGCGGCCGAGGTCGACCGCGGAGAACGTCGCGGCACCCGAAGAGGTCGCGATCAGGAGGGGAAACAACACGAGGAGCACGACGGCCAATCCACCGGCACCTTCCCGGGGGAGGCCAGCATCGGGTGCTGAGGATAGGTCACGGCGGGGGAACGCGCCGTGACCTGGGTCACACCGGGGCCTACTCGACCTCCACGAGCTGGAGCCGGAGCTGGCCCACCGCCTTGGTGTGGATCTGGCAGACCCGGGATTCGGTGACTCCGAGGATCTCGCCGATCTCCGCGAGGGTCAGGCCTTCGAAGTAGTAGAGCGTGACGACGATCTTCTCGCGTTCGGACAACGAGTTGATCGCCGCCGCGAGCAGTCCGCGCGTCTCCTGGCCTTCGAGGCCGAGTGTGGGGTCGGTCCCGCGATCGGCCAACGTGTCGATCAGCGACACCTGCTCCCCGCGGTCGGTCCCCACGGAGAGCAGTTCGTCCAGCGCGAGCACGGAAACGAACGAGATCTGGTTGATGACGTCGTGCAGCTCGGGCAACGAGACGCCGAGGCGCGCGGAGAGCTCACGTTCGGTCGGCGCGCGTTTGAGGATCGACTCGAGGTCGGCGTAGCCCTTCTCGATCTCGCGCGCCTTGAACCGCACCGAGCGCGGCACCCAGTCCATGGCGCGGAGCTCGTCGATGATCGCGCCTTTGATTCGGGGGATGGCATACGTCTCGAACTTGTTGCCGCGGGCCGGCTCGAACTTCTCGAGCGCGTCGATCAGGCCGAACATCCCGTAGGAGACGAGGTCGGCCTGCTCCACGCTGGCCGGCAGACCCGTCGCGACGCGGCTCGCGACGTATTTGACGAGCGGCGCGTAATGCAGGATGAGCCGTTCCCGGGCCGCGGGCGACGCGCTCGCCTTGAACTCGTCCCACAACCGCACCAGCTCGTCCACCGCCGGCGCCTCCCGGTCGGCGGTCTCGGCGGCACGGGGTTTGGGCGGGGCGACCTCGGTCGCGGCTTTCGCGGACTTCGCGGGGGGCGAAGCCTTCGTGGCCTTGCGGGGTGCCTTGGCGGCCTTCGGCTCGCGCTCCGAGGTCTTCGCGGCGCGGGCCATCAGGCTCTCGGGTGGCTTCGCCGATAGGCCTCGAACAGCCGCGACCGCGTGACGTGCGTGTAGCGCTGGGTCGTCGCCACGCTGGCATGCCCGAGCAATTCCTGGACGGCTCTGATGTCGGCTCCTCCCTCGAGCAGGTGGGTGGCGAACGAATGCCGCAGGGTGTGCGGCGTCACCCGTCGGCCGGTCAACGACGCGTCTCCGTATCGTCCCACACGGCGCCGGATGTCGCGTACCCCGATCTGGGTACCTCGGCGGTTGACGAACAGCGCGGTCGTGGGGGTCTCGGGCACGAGACGCGGCCGCCCACGCCGGAGCCAGGCACGGAGCGCCTCCCGGGCGGGGTCGGAGATCGGGACCTCGCGTTCCTTCGCGCCCTTGCCCATCACGGCCACCCGTCCCCGCTCCAGGTCCACCCGGTCCAACGTCAGGCCGGCCACCTCGCTCACGCGAAGACCCGACCCGTACAGGAGCTCCAGCACCGCCCGGTCCCGGAGCGCGATCGCCGCTTCGACCTCGTCGCCTTCGGGAACGGGTGCCTCGACCAGCGCGGTGGCCTCGGGGACGCGCAGAACCGTCGGCAGGCGCGAGGCCACCTTGGGACGTCCCAACAACGCGGCGGGATCGGCCGGCACGTGGCCGTTCGCGGCGGCCCAGCGAAAGAACGTGTGGATCGACCCGACACGCCGCGCGATCGACGCCCGCGCATACCCCCGGGTCGTGAGCTGCGCCAGGAACCGTCGGAGATCGTTCAACCCCGCGTCCCCGAGCGACCTCCCGCCCCGCGAGAGGAAGGTCGCGAGCTGCGTGAGGTCCCGGCGGTACGCCAGCACCGTGCTGGGCGCCAGGTGGCGTTCGAGCGCGAGGTGGTCGCCGAAGCGTTCGATCAGGACGGCGTCGTGCCGGGGAAGGTCCTCCATCACTTGGGCTCTTGTACCAACCGCCCGGTCCCAACTCAAGCGCCCGGAGGTGGTCCCCTCAACGGCCTACGATGGACGGGATGGATCTCCAGGTGTTCGTGACGACCGGGCTCGGCGACAACAGTTACCTGCTCACCTCCGGCCACGAGGCGGCGATCGTGGACCCACAGCGCGACGTGGCGCGGTTCCTCGAGGCGATCGAGCGCCGCGGCGTTCGCGTGCGTTGGATCCTCGAGACCCACGTCCACAACGACTATGTCTCGGGCGGCCCCGAGCTCCGCGCGGCCACCGGCGCCGAGATCGTCGGACCAGCCGAGGCGAGGTTCGAGTTCGACCATCGCCCGGTCTCCGACGGGGACGAGATCTCGCTCGGCGACCTCGTGCTCGTCGCGGTGGCGACGCCGGGCCACACCTTCGAGCACACCGCGTACCTTCTGCGGAGCCCCGAGTCGGAGCTTCCCGTGGCCCTGTTCTCCGGGGGGAGCCTCATCGTCGGCAGCGCGGGGCGAACCGACCTGCTGGGGGCCGACCACACCGACCGGTTGACCCGGCTGCAGCACGGGACGATGCGCCGGCTGTCGGAGCTCCCCGACGACGTGGCGCTGTTGCCCACACACGGCGCCGGGAGCTTCTGTGCGACGTCGCCGCCCGGCCGCGATCGAACGTCGACCCTCGGAGCCGAACGCCTTCGGAACCCGGCGCTCCGAGCGACCGATGAGGAGACGTTCGTGCGCGAGCAGCTCGAGGGGTTGACCCGGTACCCGACGTATTACGCGGACATGGGGCCGATCAACCGAGCCGGTGCGGCCGTGTTCGGCCACGTTCCCCTGCCATCTCCCCGGTCCCCCGACGAGATCCGACGGCTGATGGAACGCGGCGTGCCGCTGGTGGACACGAGGCCGGGCCATTCGTTCGCCGGCGGGCACGTGCCGCGAGCGATCAACATCCCGCTCGAGTCGTCGTTCGCGAGCTACGTCGGCTGGTTGCTGCCGTTCGGGCACCCGCTGGCGCTCGTGGTGCAGGACGACGACGCGCTCGCCGAGGCGGCCACGCAGCTGTTCCGGATCGGCATCGAGCGCATCGAGGGATACCTCGAGGGCGGGATCGAGGCATGGCGCTCCTCGGGCGCCGACCTCGAGTCCTTCCCGACGATCGAGGTGGCGCACCTGGTGGCGGAGATACGCGACGGCTCGGCGGGCGACGTGCTCGACGTCCGCCAGCCCACCGAGTGGGCGGCCGGACACATGGAGGGTTCGCGACATCTGTTCGTCGGAGACGTTCCCGATCATGTGGACGAATTCGACCGGTCCTCGCCCACCACCGTCATCTGCGCGTCCGGGTATCGGTCCGCCATGGCCGCGAGCCTGCTCCACCGCGACGGCGTCCCGGTCCGCCTCGTCGCCTCCGGAGGAGTCCCAGGAGCCGTGCGGGCGCTTCGTTCCTCATCCTGAGACGGCGCGAGCCCCGCCGAGCGTCGGCTCGTACCGGCCGCCGGCCACGCGGACGAGCCCCCGCAGCTCCAGGCGCATCAACACCCCGACGGTCTCGGCCACGCCCGTGCCGAGCTCGGCGGCGAGGCGGTCGGGCAGCGTCGGCCCGGTGAGTCGCTCGAGGGCGCGACGCTCGTCCGGCGTGAGCTCCCCGAGGCCGGGGAGCGGAGCTTGTCCCCGCTCGAGACCGAGGTCTTCGAGAAGGTCCTCGGGACCGCGGATCAACGTCGCGCCGTCGCGGAGCAGGCGAAGCGGGACCTCGGACAGCGCGCTGGTGACCGGACCGGGGACCGCGTAGACGTCGCGGCCGAACTCCATGGCGTGTTCCGCCGTGATCATCGAGCCGCTGCCGCCGGCGCCTTCGACCACCACCGTGGCACCACACAAGCCGGCTACGATCCGATTGCGTGCGGGGAAGTTCCTCGGGACGGGCGGCGTGCCCGGGGCCAACTCGGAGACAAGCGTGCCGTGCGCGCGGATCCGGTCGAGGAGGGCCCGACCGCGTCTGGGGTATTCGACGTCGACGCCACACCCGAGCACGGCCAGCGTCGTCCCTCCCCCATCGAGGGCCCCTTCGTGCGCGGCGGCGTCGATGCCCCTGGCCGCGCCGCTCACCACCGTTACGCCGGCCGATCCGAGGGCGCGCCCGATCTCGCGCCCGAGCTCGCGGCCGAGCTCGGAGCACGAGCGGGAACCCACGACGGCCACGGCGCTCGGACGGTCCGGCAGCGCTCGGCCGATCACGTACAGGATCGCCGGCGGGTCGGGCAGGTGACGAAGCTGCTCCGGATATTGGGGCGATCCCCAGGCGACCAATCGAGCGCCGCACCCGTGGGCCGCCGCGGCGATCCCCACAGGATCGAGCGTGCGGGCGTGTTCCCGGTCGCCTTCGCTCCCGGCCCGGCCCTCACGGATCTCGGCCAACACCACCGACGCCGTGCCGTGTTGGACGGCGAGCTCCAACAGGCGGCGCGGCGTGATGCCCAGCAGCGCCGACAGCACCAGCGCCGCGTGCAGATCCTCACGGGACCGCGCGAACTCGTCCGGCCAGCCCACGACCGGCCGAGCCGTCACGCCGCTCCCACCGAACGTGTTCCCGGGTCGGTGGCCCGATACGCCAGCGCCTCGACCACGTGGTCCGGTTCGATGGGTTCGCGGTCGGCGAGGTCGGCGATCGTCCGGGCCACCTTCAGCACCCGGTCGAACCCCCGACCGCTGAGCAGGTGCCGGTCCACGGCGTCGGCGAGCAGGGATTGGGCCGGCGGAGCGATCTTCACCTCCCGGCGCGCCACCGGGCCGGGAAGCTGCGCGTTGCAGTGGTATCCGGATCCCGCGTACCGCGCCCGCTGGCGGGCCCGGGCCAGCTCGACCCGCTCGCGCACGGCGGCGGACGGCTCCCCCGCCGACTCGCCCAGCAGCTCGCGCTTCGTCAGCCGCGGCACGTCGAGGCGGATGTCGACCCGGTCGAGCAGCGGACCCGAGAGCTTCGAGCGGTACGACTCGATCCGGTGGTCCTGGCAGATGCAGCGGCGGGCCGGGTCGCCGTGGAACCCGCACGGGCAGGGGTTGGCCGCCGCGACGAGCGTGAACCGCGCCGGGAACTCGACCGATCCGATGGCGCGGGTGATGACCACCCGGCCGTCTTCGAGCGGCTGCCGGAGCCCTTCCGCCGCGTCGCGACGGAACTCCGTGAACTCGTCGAGGAACAACACGCCGTTGTGGGCCAGGCTCACTTCGCCCGGACGCAAGTAGGTGGAGCCGCCCCCGAGAAGGGCGGCGATCGACACCGTGTGATGCGGCGAGCGGAAGGGCCGTTCGGTGACGAGCCCGCCGCGCTCCAGGAGCCCCGCCACCGAGTGGAGCTGGGTCACCTCGAGCGCTTCCGCCCGAGACATCTTGGGCAGGATCGTGGCCAGCCGTCGCGCGAGCATGGTCTTGCCCGCACCCGGCGAGCCGACCAGCAGCAGGTTGTGGCCGCCGGCAGCGGCGACCTCGAGCGCCCGGCGAGCCCGGGCCTGGCCGCGGATCTCCGACAGATCGACGCCGTGCCGGCCGTCGTCGGTCCCGGATGCGGCCGGCACCGGCGAGGGTCGCCACGTGCCGCGGAAGAAGCCGACGACGTCGCGAAGCGTGGGCGCGGCGACGACCTCCACCCCTTCGACCAGGCCCGCCTCGGCCCCGTTGGGCTCGGGCACCACGACCCCTCGGAGCCCGTGCCGCATCGCGGCGATCGAAACCGACAGAATCGCCGGCGTGGACACCAGCGTGCCCCGCAGCGACAACTCGCCGGCGAAGGCCCAGCCTTCGAGCGCCGAGGACGGGACCTGGCGGGTCGCGGCGAGCACCCCCATCGCGACCGGGAGGTCCAGCCCCGGGCCCTCTTTGCGGAGGTTGCCCGGCGACAGGTTGACCACCACACGACGCAGCGGCCACTCGAACCCGGCGCTCTCGACGGCCGGACGGATGCGGTCACGCGCGTCCGAGACGGCGGCTCCGGGCAACCCCGTCAGCGTGAGGGAGGGAAGGCCGCGCCCCACGTGAGCCTCGACCCAGACCGGCTGCCCCCGCACACCGACGACGCTGACCCCCACCACACGTCCGTACACGGTCGCCGGACGGTAGCGCAGGCCCCCGACATCAGAACGCGTCCTCGAACACCTCGACGTCGGGGCCGCGTGGTCCGAGCCACACGCTGGCCACGTCGAACCGCACGTCGCCCAGGCCCTGCCGGCTCGCGACCAGGAACGCTTCGGCCAGCCTGCGGAGCTTGCGCCGTTTCGCCCACGTGACGGCCTCGTAGCCGCCGCCGAACGCCGCGCCGGTTCGCGTCTTGACCTCGCACACCACCAGCACCCCGGCGCGCTCGAGAACGAGGTCCAGCTCCCCCAGAGCACATCGCCAGTTCCGCGCCACGAGGGTGTAGCCGCGCCGCAGGTAGACGCGGAGGGCCGCGTCCTCTCCCTCTCGGCCCCGGGCGGGCCGCCGATCGACGGTGGAGCTCGCCACGTCCGGACCGTAGCCGGGGCCACCGACACGTCCGCGCAGCGTGTTCGGGTGGCACCACCGGCCGACGTGGTGGCCCCACCCTTCCCAGGCGCGGGCGCCGGAGAGAAGAATCCTCGGATGGACCGGCGCGGGACCCTCCTACAGATCCCGATCGGCCGTGGGATCCCAGCCCGGATGGTGGCGAGAGCTTGAGCACCCGTATGGCCCGTGTGGCGGGGTGGGGACTCGTCGCCGTGACCGGCGGAATCTCCGCGTTCGCCATCGTCGTCGGGGCCGGGTACGGCGGGCCCAGCCTCACGGCGCTGGTCGTCGCCCTGGCGATCGCGATCTCGCTCGCCTATTCGCTGATCGGCGCCCTGATCCTGTCCCGGCGACCCGGCAACGGGCTCGGATGGGTGTTCGCGTTCGGCGGAGTCGCCGCGGCGACCTTCTCCATCACGCAGGAGTACGCGGCGGACGCCCTGTCGGCCGACGCCGGATCAGTGAGCGGCCGGGTCGCTGCGTGGGTCACGGACATCTCCAACCCCGTCTCCATCGGCCTCCTCACCGTGTTCGTGTACCTCCTCTTCCCGAAGGGAAGGTTCGAGAGCACATCCCGACGGCGGGCCGCGGTCGTCGCCGCCGTCGGCATCGTCCTCGCGATGACCGGCGCCATCCTCGAACCCACGCTGCAGGAGTACGGAGACCTCTCACCGCCGTTCGCCCCGGCGATCCCCGCAGCGATTCCCTGGACCCTCCTGGGGCTCGGGATCGCGTTCTACGTCGGGGCGCTGGTCCCCTCGATCGCGATCCTGGTCCGCAGGCTCCGGCGAGCGACGGGCAGAGAGCGGGACCAGCTACGGATCCTCGTCTGGGCGACGGGCGCGGCGACGGTGATGCTGGCCCCGGCGCTCGTCGCTCCCGCCGGCGCCTCTTGGACCAGAGCGGCCTACGTCGTGGGCGGATTCGGGTTCCTCCTCGTTCCGACCGCGGTGGGGGTGGCGATCCTGCGCCACGGCCTGCTGGACCTGGATCTCGTCATCCGGCGCACCGTCGTGGTGGCCATCCTCGGCGCGTTCATCACCGCGGTGTACGTCGCGGTGGTCGTTGGGGCCGGGACCCTGGTCGGCCGATCCGGCAACGCGGTGTTGTCGGCGGTCGCCGCGGCGGTCGTGGCTCTCGCGTTCCAGCCGGTGCGTCGAGGAGCCCAGCACCTGGCGAACCGGCTCGTCTACGGGAAGCGCGCCACCCCGTACGAGGTGCTGCACGAGTTCGCGGAGCGGGTAGCCGGGTCGTACGGCACCGACGACGTCCTGCCGAGGATGGCGGCGATCCTCGGCGAAGGCACCGCGGCCGAGCGAGCCCAGATCTGGCTCCGGTTCGGGGCCGAGCTCCGGCCGGCCGAGGCCTGGCCCAGCGGGGTCCGGCGATCCCGACCGGTCGGCGCCTCGGATGGTGACCCGCTCGCGATCCCCGACGTGAGCCACGCCGTGCCGGTCCGCCACGAGGGTGAGCTCCTCGGAGCCCTGTCCATCACGAAGACCACGTCCGACCCGGTCACGCCCACCGAGGAGAAGCTCCTGAGCGATCTGGCACACCAGGCCGGACTCGTCCTTCGGAACGCTCGACTTGTGGAGGACCTCCGCGCGTCCCGGCAGCGCCTGGTTACGGCCCAGGACGAGGAGCGACGCAGGCTCGAGCGCAACATCCACGACGGCGCCCAGCAGCAGCTGGTGGCCCTGCAGGTGAAGCAGCGTCTGGCCGAACAGGTGGCCGAACGCGACCCCGCCAAGGCCATCGAGCTCCTTCGTCAGCTGCAGGTCGAAACGGGCCAGGCGCTGCAGGACCTGCGCGATCTGGCGCGAGGCATCTACCCGCCCCTGCTGGCCGACCAAGGGCTCCCGGAGGCTCTGGAGGCCCAGGCGCGCAAGGCGACGGTGCTCGTTGAGGTGCGTTCGGAGGGCGTGGGCCGCTACCCACAAGAGGTCGAGGCGACCGTGTACTTCTGCTGCCTCGAGGCGATCCAGAATGCCGCGAAGTACGCGGAGGCCTCTTCGGTCCGGATCACGCTCGAAGCAACCGACGGGGGGTTGCGCTTCGAGGTGGCCGACGACGGTCGCGGATTCGATCCCATCGCCACCAGGTGGGGGGCCGGCCTCCAGAACATGATCGATCGACTCGAGGCGATCGGCGGGTCGTTCCACATGGCGGCGGCGCCGGGAGAGGGAACCCGGGTGGCCGGGCGGATTCCGATCGCTACGGTCTGATCGTTGGCTCGTCGTCCTGGCGGAGCTCCTCGACGTTCACGTCACGGCGGGTCAACACGCGCACGCTCGAGACGAACCGGGCCGGTCGGTGGATGTCCCAGACCCAGGCGTCGGTCAGCCGAAGCTCGAGCCAGCCATCGTCGCCTCGCTCCAGCTCGACCTCGTTCGCCAGGTAGAAGCGGCGGTCGGTCTCGACCGAATACGTGAACATCGGGACCACGTCGCGGTACTCGCGGAGGAGCTCGAGCTCGCGAACCTCCTCGTACCGCTCGATGTCGTCTTCGTCGTGATTCACGCTTCCCCCGATCCGTCGATGGGGTCCTGGTCGTAGTAGCCGGTCCGCAGGCCTTTGAACGAATACCGGTGGATCGGCGACGGGCCGTGGCGCCGGATGGCGTCGCGGTGCTCGACCGTGCCGTAGCCGCGGTTGTGGTCGAACCCGTACGAGGGGAATCGCCGGTGGTACCGGTCCATGATGCGGTCGCGGGTCACCTTGGCAACGATCGAAGCTGCGGCCACGGAGGCGGTGACGGCGTCACCCTTCTTGATCGACAACACCGGCACCGGGAGTCGCTTCACCGGGAAGCCGTCGGTGAGCACGTAGTCCGGGAACGGTTCGAGGCTCGTGACGCACCGGCGGAGCAACCACACGTTCGTCTTCTGCAGGCCTCGGCGGTCGATCCGCGTCGGAAGGCACCTGTGCACCGACCACGCCACCGCGTCGCGGACGATGCGTTCGAACGCCGCCTCGCGCTGGCCCGCGGTCAACACCTTCGAATCGTTCACGCCGTCCAGATCGAACCCCTCTGGCAGGATCACCGCCGCCGCGACCAGCGGGCCGGCGAGCGCCCCTCGGCCCGCCTCGTCGGCGCCGGCGATCAGCCGGAACCCCTGCTCGCGCAGGCCGCGCTCGTACCGGTCGAGATCCAGTGTCAGTGAACCCATCCCACCCTCGACGGCGGCCAGATGATCACGAACGCCCGTCCCTCCACCCGGTCGATCGGGACGAACCCGAGCCCGAACCGGGAATCGTTCGAGTGAAGGCGATTGTCCCCCAGGACGAACAGGGAGTCGGGGGGCACCTCGACCGGCCCGAAGTCGCGCGTGTCGGCCGGGCCGGCCAGGTAGGGCTCGCGGACCCGTGCCCCGTTCACGAACAACACTCCCCGGCGGAGCTCGACCGTGTCGCCCGGGAGCCCGATCACCCGCTTGATGAAGTCTTCGTCTTCCGGCCGCGCGAACCCGACGGCCTCGGACAGCCAATGCAGGATGCCACCCACGAATCCACGGTCGGGGCCGCCGCCGCCGTTCGGGTCGGCGAACACGATCACGTCGAAGCGCGATGGGCCGGCGTCGATCACCTTCGTCACGAGGACCCGGTCCCCCGGGGCGAGCGTCGGCTGCATCGACCCCGACGGGATGAAGAACGCCTGGACCACGAACGTCTTCAGCAGGATGGCGAGCGCGAACGCCAGGATGATCAGGACCGGGACCTCGCTGAGGACCGAGAACGCGCTTCGCTTCGAGGAGGGAGTCGACGCCCAGGCGCGGTCCGCGTCGGCGGGCCGGGTGGTGTCGGCCGGTCCGAGCGAGCCGGACGGCCCCCGGGCCACCGTCTAGCCCTGGTCCTCGGGCTCGTCGGCCGCGTCGGGGACGGGGCTCTGCGTCGGCTCGGCCATCTCGACGTCGGCGTCGGCGTCGCCTCCGGCCTCCACGTCGGACTCGTCCACGTCCGCCCCGGGCGCCTCCGCTTCGTTCCATCCGTCGCCCGCGGCGCGTTCGGCCTCGGCGGCCGCGATCGCGGCGAGCTCCTCTTCGCCCAGGCGGCGCTCCCGGATGCGCGCCTTCTTTCCACGACGTTCGCGCAGGTAGTAGAGCTTGGCGCGCCGGACGCGGCCCCGCGTGACGAGCTCGAGCCTGGAGATCGACGGCGAGTGGACCGGGAAGGTGCGCTCGACGCCGACACCGAAGGAGATCTTCCGGACGGTGAACGTCTCCTGGAGGCCGCCGCCCTGGCGCCGGATCACGACGCCCTGGAACACCTGGATGCGCTCGCGGCCGGCCTCGACGACGCGGACGTGCACCTTGACGGTGTCGCCCGGACGGAACTCGGGCACGTCCGTGCGCAGGTAGGAGCGGTCGACGAGATCGGTCTTGTTCATGGCGGGAGGCGCCATGGTAGCAGGCGAGTCGGAGGCCCCGGTCAGCGTTCCAGCAGGTCGGGCCGGTTCCGGCGGGTCTTCTCGAGCGCCGCCTCCCGCCGCCACCGCTCGACCTCGGCGTGGTTGCCCGAACGCAGGACCTCCGGAACGGGCATCCCCCGGAACTCGGCCGGCCGCGTGTAGTGCGGGTGGTCGAGAACCCCCTCCGCACCGAACGAATCCCGCTCGTGCGACTCCTCGCGCCCGATGACGCCCGGGACCAGCCGGGTCACCGCCTCGAGGATCACCAGCGCGGGCACCTCACCGCCCGAAAGAACGTAATCGCCGATCGACACCTCCTCCGCCGGCAGGCCCTCGACCACACGTTCGTCCACGCCTTCGTACCGCCCACAGATGAGCACCAGCCACGGTTCGGCGGCGAGCTCACGCACCAGGTCCTGGTCGAGACGACGCCCGGCCGGCGAGAGCAGCAGAACCCGCTTCGGTCCTTCGCCGAGCGCCTCCACCGCCGCGAAGATGGGTTCCGGTTTCATCACCATCCCCGGCCCGCCACCGTAGCTCTCGTCGTCCACCTGCCGGTGGCGCCCTTCCGCGTGGTCGCGGATGTCGTGCACGCGGACGTCGAGCAGCCCCGCCTCGATCGCGCGACCGAGCAGACTCTCCTGCAGCGGGCTCTCGAAGATCCCGGGGAAGATCGTCAGAAGGTCGATGCGCACGAGTGGAGGCTATCGCGGGCGCCTGCGGCGGAGCTCGGTCCTCGAGCTGGGTGCTCGAATCCGTCTCCGGCGACCACTTCCGTGCGAGCCATGCCCTACTCCGGCGCGGTGAGGCCCGGGATCTCCCGAACCACGATCTGTTTCCTCGAGGCGTCCACGGAGACCACCACGTCCTTCAGCACTGGGATCAACGTCTCGAAGCCCGACTCGTCCACTGCGGACCACACGTCGTTCGCGGCCGTGTGAATTACCTCGCGCACAACCCCGAGCCCGCGACTCGTATCGGTCACGACCGTGCATCCCTCGATCTGGTGGTCCCACCACGAACCGTCGGGGAGCGGTGGCGACGATGACTCGGGCACCAACAGCAACGTCTTCTGGAGCGCCTCGGCAGCGGTCCGGTCGGACACCCCTCGGAACCGAACGAGTACTCGATCCTTGTGCGGACGAGACGAATCGACGGTCAGCGCCCGG
>DATHVC010000237.1:0-8095 GCA_035461565.1 Actinomycetota bacterium | reverse complement strand
CGTCTACCGACGAGCGATCGCCCGTGGGTGTGATCACCCACACGCCGTGAGGATCCTGGCCAGGGCGTGGGTGCGCGTCATCTGGCGCTGCTGGCAGGACCGCAGACCCTACGACCCGGCGCTTCACGGGGCCGCGGTCCTCCTTGAAGCTGCGTGAGGTTGACATGGGAAGTGTCAGTACCGCCTCCTGACCCGTCGGACGAACCGTTCGCTCATCACGTTGAGAGCCAGCGTCATGAAGAACAACAGCGCCCCGACGAAGAACAGGCTCGGGAAGGCCAACGCCGCACCCTTCACCTGATCCGAGCCGGTCGCGATCGCCGTCATGGCCGCCGTCATCGTCTGCCCGGGCTCCCGCGGGTCGAGCGTGAACAGGGACCCGCCGGTCGCGCCGGCAGCGATCGCCACGACGAGCGTTTCCCCGATCGCCCGCGAGATCCCGAGGATCATCGCGGCCACGATCCCCGACACCGCCGCGGGGAAGACGACCCGAATCGTGGTCGCCCGCTTGCGGGCGCCGAGGCCGTAGGACGCCTCCCGGAGGGAGCTCGGCACGGCGAACATCGCGTCTTCGGCCACCGAGGCGACAAGCGGGGTGATCAGGATGCCCACCCCGATCCCGGCCGCTCCGAGGCTGAACAATCCCGCGTCGAAGAAGCGCTGCATGAGGTTCGGGCTGATCACGGTCAGGGCGAAGAACCCCATGACGACGCTCGGGATGCCGGCCAGCACCTCGAGGATCGGCTTGAGCCATCGCCGCGACCGTCGGCTCGCGTATTCGGCCAGGTAGATGGCTGCCCCGAGCCCGAGCGGCGTGGCCACGACCATGGCCACGACCGACACGACCATGGTGCCGGCGACGATGGTCTTCACGTCGTACATGTCCCGGCGGGGGAACCATCCGTCGGTCCAGAGCAGCCCGAGATCCACGCGCGACAGGAAATCCCAGGTGCCGTCGAAGAGCGTGACGACGATCAGGGCGTTGATCAGAACGGACACGAGAGCCGCGCCGAAGAACGCTCGCCGGACGAACCCCTCGCGTCGGCGCCGGCCCGAGCGGAGGCGGAGATCGGAGACCGAGAGCGGCGCAGGCCTCGCCTCGATCGTCACCCCTGCCATGGTGGTTCCTTCCGTCCCCGGCCGCTCGTCACGATAGTTGGTAGGGGCCGGCGCGGCCAGATGAGCCGGCCCCTACCGATGTGTGTGCCGGTCAGGCCGGCCGTTCGCTCTCCCAGGTCGAGGCGGTCGCCGCGCGCCGCTCCTCCGGGAGCGTGACGTAGCCGACCTGCGAGACGATGTCCACCAGTCCGGTGTCCGTCACGTACAGGTCGACGAACGCCCGCAGCGCCTCGCTCTCCTCAGCTTTGGCCTTGTTCACGTAGATGTAGAGAGATCTCGCCAGCGGGTACTCGCCGGAGGCGATCGTCTCCTCGGTCGGCGTGACGCACTCGCTGCCGGTGTCGGCCGCCACGTCGATGGCCTTCACGACGTCGCTGTTCTGGACGTAGAAGGCGAAGCCGACCCATCCGAGCGACGTGTCGGAGCCCGCGATCCCCTCGATGATCACGTTGTCGTTCGCCGACGCCTGGTAGTCGGGACGGGCGACCTCCTCCTGCCCACGCTCCTCGGCGAGGTCGCCGAACGCGATCTCCAGGAACGAGTCGTAGGTGCCGGACTCCTCACCGGGCGCGACCATGGTCAGCGATGCGTCGGGGTACGGCGTGCCGATCCCGCCGACCTCCTCGCCGAGCGCGTTCGCGTCGGACCAGTTGTCGAACCCCTGGGACTCCGGCCCCATCAGCGCGTAGAGGTCGCCGAAGTTCAGACACGACACGGCGTCGTTGGCCGGCGAGCTCATGACGGCCATGCCGTCGATGGCCACCTCGAGCTCGATGTATTCGATGCCGTTGCCCTCACACGCCGCGATCTCGTCGTCGGCGATGGGGCGAGACGCGTCGCTGATGTCGGTTTCGCCATTGCAGAAGAGCTCGAAGCCGTCGCCCGTGCCTGGGCCCTCGACGTTGATGGCGACGTCGGGGTTCTCCTCGGCGAAGATTTCGGCCACCAGCGCCGAGATCGGCTCGACGGTCGAGGAGCCCGAAACGAAGATGTCGCCGGTCAAACCGGCTCCGGCCCCGTTGCCGTTCCCGCCACCGTCGTCGTCACCGCCGCAGGCGGCCGCGACCAGCGCGAGCGACAGCACCAGGGCCACCAGGGCCCACTTCTTTCCCATTCCCATCTGGCCCTCCTTGGCCGCATTGCCACTCGGCCGCGACGCTAGTCAGCCCCGGTAAACGCGAGTCGTCGCCGGAGTGAACGGAGCGTGAACGGCCGGCGAAGCGTGAACGGTTCGGGACGATCCGAGATCGGCTTCGCGCCTACACTCTGGCCGTGAGCGACGGCGTCTGGCTGATCGTGGCGGTGGTCACCTTCGCGGCCGGGGCGGCGATCGGCGTGGCGCTCCAGCGAAGCCGGGCCGGAGGGCCGGGCGCTCGTGTGGAGGCCCGGCCGAGCGAGGAGGCGGCGGAGCCCTCCGGGGCCGAGGACGAGCAGCGTCGGCGGATGGACCTCGTCCTGTCATCGATGCTCGAGGGAGTGATCCTGTTCGGGCCGGACGGACATACGGTCTTCGCCAATCCGGCGGCCGAGCGGCATCTGGGCGCCGTCCCGCGTTCGCTCACGGCCGTCCTGCCGCTCACGATCCTGGAGACGGCCCGCCGGGCGGCCGGCCTGCGCCAGGAGGGGACGGCGGACGCGGAGGTCGGGTCGCCCTCGCGGTGGCTTCGAGCCTCGGCGGTCCCCGTGGGTGGAGACGGCTCGGTCCTCCTGGTGGTCCGAGACGTGACGGAGGCCAAACGGGTGGATGCCATCCGGCGGGACTTCGTCGCGAACGCCTCCCATGAGCTCAAGACCCCGGCGGCCTCGATCCAGGCGGCAGCCGAGACGATCCGCACGGCCTCGCTGGACGACCCCGACGTGATCCCGCGGTTCGCCGCCCAGCTCGAAGGCGAGGCCGTCCGTCTGTCGAGGATCGTCGGGGACCTTCTGGACCTGTCGCGACTGGAGTCCGGAAGCGAGCTCGACGAGGCCGTGGCGGTCGACGCGGTGCTTCGGGACGAGGTGGAACGGTTCGACGACGCGGCGGCGGAGGCCGGGGTGAGGCTCTCGACCCGAGCCGACGCCGTTCCCCGGGTGCGCGGCTCGGCCCGTGACCTCGCGCTGCTGGTCCGCAACCTGGTGGACAACGCCGTTCGATACACGCGGGCGGGCGGGCGGGTCGACGTCGAGCTCTCGGCGTCCGGGAGCGAGGTCGTGCTGTCGGTCCGGGACACCGGCGTCGGCATCCCCCAGCGCGACCTGCCCCGCATCTTCGAACGGTTCTACCGCGTGGATCGCGCCCGGTCTCGCGAGACCGGCGGCACCGGCCTCGGCCTGTCGATCGTCCGGCACATCGTCGAGAACCACGGCGGCCGCATCTCGGTGGCCTCCGAGCTCGGACGCGGGACGAGCTTCGAGGTGCGGCTGCCGGCCCTCACCTCCGCGCCGCGTTCGGCATCCGGCTGACGAGGGCGGCTCCTGCCGAAGTACGCTGGCCGCCGATGACCGTGCTCCTGCTGATCCGCCACGCCCACACCGACGCCGCGGGGAAACGCCTGACCGGCTGGGCCCGGGGCGTGCACCTGAACGAACGCGGCCGTCGCGAAGCCGAGGGGCTCGCGGACCGCCTGGTCGACCTGCCCATCACGGCCGTGTATTCGAGCCCGCTCGAACGATGCCGCGAGACGGCGGCCCCCCTCGCACGGCGACTCGGACTCCCCGTGATCACCCGACGCGAGCTCATCGAGGTGGACTACGGGCAGTGGACCGGCCGGTCCATCGCGGGCCTGCGCCGGACGAAGTTGTGGCGATCCGTGCAGAACGCTCCCTCCCGCGTCCGGTTCCCCGGCGGCGAGAGCCTCCTGGAGGTGCAGACGCGTGCCTCCAACGAGATGGAGCGCATCGCGTTCGCCCATCCCCAGGACACGGTGGCCGCGGTGTCGCACGCGGACGTGGTGCGCCTCGTGCTGGCGCACTACCTCGGCAGCCCCCTCGACGGGCTCCAGCGCCTGGGCGTGGAGCCGGCGTCGGTGAGCGCGCTGGCCCTTTCGGACGGCGACGTCCGGCTGCTCAAGGTCAACGACACCGGGGACCTCTCGGCGCTTCGAGCCCCGCGGGGACGGCGACCGAAGGTGCGAGGATAGGTGGATGGAGCTCGATCCCGTCGACAAGATCACCGCGGGGACGGTCGGCGAGCCGGGGCAGCGGACGTTCTTCCTCCAGATGCGATCGGAGGACCGGCTCGTCACGATCACCGTCGAGAAGGAACAGGTCGAGCTCCTGTCCTCCTCGATCCTGGAGATCCTGGCCACCGTGGACCTGGAGACGGGCGACGGACCGCCCGAAGACCAGCTGGAGCTCGAGACCCCGATCGAGCCGCTGTGGCGCGCCGGCCGTCTGTCGATCGGGTACAGCGAGGAACGGGACCAGATGTTGCTCGAGCTCGAGGAGCTCGTCCCCGAGTCGGACGAGGAGCAGTCGGACGAGGAGGAGGCGGCCGTGGACGCCCCGGAGCCCGCGAGGCTCCGCGTCTGGGCGACGCGCGAGCAGATGTTGGCGTTGTCCCGGCACGGCGCCGCGGTGGCGGCCCGCGGACGCCCCCGCTGTCAGTTCTGCGGCAACCCCCTGGATCCCGAGGGCCACATGTGCCCGGCGATGAACGGCCACCGGTCACCGTCGGGCGCGTGAACCGCGACGACGCCGAGGTCCTCAGCCTGCTGGAGCGGGGCGAGATCGAGCCGCTCGGCCTGCTCCCCCGGTCGTCAAACTTCACGTTCCTGTGCCGGGTCCGCGGAGACGGCGCCGAGACGCTCGCCGTCTACAAACCGCGCGCGGGCGAAACGCCGCTGTGGGACTTCCCGGAGGGCACGTTGTGCCGGCGAGAGGTCGCCGCCTACGTGCTCGCCGAGGCGCTGGGGTGGCCGAGAGTCCCCCCGACCGTGTTGCGCGACGGGCCGCAGGGACCGGGATCGCTCCAGCGGTTCCTTCGGTTCGACCCGGAGCGGCACTACTTCACGATGCTCGAGGACCGGCCCGACGACTTCCGTCGCGTGGCCCTGTTCGACGTGGTGGCGAACAACGCGGACCGAAAGTCGGGCCACTGCCTGCTGGCCGACGACGGCGAGCTGTTCGTCGTGGACCACGGGGTCTGCTTCGCCGCCGAGCCGAAGCTCCGAACGGTGATCTGGGACTTCGTGGGCGAGCCGATCCCGGCGGACCTGCGCGCCGACCTGGAGGACCTGACTTCGACGCTGAGCCACGGCGATCTGCGGGAGCAGCTCGTCTCGCTGTTGTCCGACGCCGAGGTCGACGCCACCGAGCGGCGCCTGGCCGAGATCCTCGAGCTCGGCCGGTTCCCCGAGCCCGGGCCGGGGAGGCCCTATCCGTGGCCGGTCGTGTGAAGCGGGAGGCGGCCGGCTCACGGAACGACCGGTTGCCGCGTTGGAACGGTCGGATGGATCTCCCGCCGTTCCAACGACTCCTGGAGGAGCATCGCGTGGACGTGTACCGGTTCCTCGTCGCGGCCGTGGGCCGCCAGGACGCGGACGATTGCTTCCAGGAGACGTTCCTGGCCGCCCTGCGCGCGTACCCGCGCCTGCGCGACTCGTCGAACCTGCGGGGGTGGTTGTTCACCATCGCCACGAACAAGGTGATGGATCACTGGCGTTCGGCCAGGCGGCGCCCCACCCCGGTGGAGACATTGCCCGAGGTGCCCGCCCCCGATCGCGAGGACGGGCGACCCGAGCTGTGGCGGGCGGTCGGCGAGCTGCCGCCGATGCAGCGAGCCGCCGTGATCCACCGCTACGTCCTCGACCTTCCCTACGCGGACGTGGCCGCCGCGCTGGGGGTCTCCGAGGAGGCGGCGCGGGCGAACGCGTACGAAGGACGGAAGAAGCTCCGGGCCACCCAGGGGGCGATGGCATGACGGACCTGAAGGTTCCGAGGAGTCCCGAGCTCGAGGAGGCCGCGGCGCGAGCGGCCGAGGCGGCGGCGGCGCGGGCCCGCCGGGCCGGGCTGGTGGACGTGGGGTACACGACCCTCGACTCCCCCGTGGGGCGGCTGCTGGTCGCCGGCACGAAGGCCGGGCTCGTGCGCGTGGCCTTCGCCGAGGAGTCCATCGACGACGTGCTCGAGGAGCTGGCCGGGATGGTCTCGCCCCGCGTGGTCGAGGCCCCCGGCATGACGGATCCGGCGCGGCGAGAGCTCGACGCCTACTTCGATGGGCGGGCGCGGGCGTTCCGGACGCGAATCGACTGGTCGTTGTGTTCGCCGGGGTTCTTCCGCCGGGTGCTGGAGGCCACGGCCCGGATCCCCTTCGGCGCCGTGTCCACGTACGGCACCGTGGCCAAGATCGCGGGGAGCCCGCGTGCCGCCCGAGCCGCCGGCAACGCGCTGCACGACAACCCGGTTCCCATCGTCGTGCCCTGTCACCGCGTGGTGCCCTCGAGCGGCGGCATCGGGAACTACGGCGGCCAGGAGTGGCGCAAGGAGTTCCTGCTGCGCCTCGAAGGCGCGATCGGCGCCGATCGGTGAAGCGGGTCCTCCCGGCGGCGCTCGGGCTCCTGGTGCTGGCGGGAGCGTGCTCGAACAATGACGGCGGCGGGCCGACCGGCCCGCTCTCCGCCGACGCCGCCGGGGAGGCCGTGCTCGGCCTGTGTGAGATCCGCGAGGCGACCGACGCCGATGCCGCGTCCGCCACGTTCCAGGATCGGACGCATCAGTCGCTGCACGATCTGGCCGCCGCGGCCGAGCCGATCGACCGAGGGGTCACCGCGGACCTGCTCACGAGCAAACAGCGCGTGGAGGCAGACCTGGAGCAGCCCGCGCTGCCCGAGACGTTCGGCGCCGACGTGGAGACGCTGCTCTCGGCGACCTGGGCGGCGCTGGAGACCGTCGGGCTGGAGGCTCCCGGCTGCCCCGCCTGACGTTCCGAGGCCGCCGCGGGAAGATGGATGTCGTGCGCCGACTCCTCCTCCTAGTCCTTTCGACCGGGCTCGTCCTCGCCTCCTGCGGGTCGGACGAGCAGGCCCCGTCGTCGCCCGACGACGGGCAGGTGGCGGCGGCGATGGCCTCGAGCGACCACTACGTCGGCGCGCCGCAGCGGGTGTTGATCGGCCTCATCCTGGCCGACCAGCGTCTGATCAGCTTCGGGTCGGTGGACGTGACCTTCAGCTACGTCGGGACCGCTCAGGAGTCCGTCGCGCCCGAGCGGGGGCCCTCGACGGTCGCGGTCTACCTGCCGACCCCCGGCACGCCCGAGGGGTCCGGCACGCCGACGGCCACGCTCCCGTCCGAGGGCCGCGGCGTCTACCAGGCCGAAGACGTGACATTCGACCGCGCCGGGTTCTGGCAGCTCGACGTCACCGCGGACGTGGAGGGGCTGGGCGTCCGGCGGGCCCGAACGACGCTGTCCGTGCTCGAGGAGCCCGCCTACCCCGCGCCGGGGGACGAGGCGCTCCCCACGAAGAACCTCGTCATCGGTTCGGACGCGCCGGCCGCCGCGATCGACTCGCGGGCCGCGAGCGGCGGCGAGGTCCCCGATCCCGAGCTGCACGAGTGGACGATCGCCCGAGCCCTCCGGCAGGGACGGCCCGCGCTGGTGTTGTTCGCCACGCCGGCGTTCTGCGCCAGCCGGTTCTGCGGTCCGGTCACCGACGTCGTGAAGGGCCTCGCAGTCGACTACGACGACCGGGCCGTCTTCATCCACGTCGAGATCTGGCAGGACTTCGAGCAGCAGGCCATCACCGAGGCCGCCGCGGAGTGGTTGTTCCGCGACGGGAACCTCACCGAGCCGTGGACGTTCCTGATCGGGCCGGACGGCAGGATCGTGGATCGGTGGGCCACGTTGTTCCGTGAAGAGGAGGTGCGCGCCGCCCTCGAGGCCCTGCCGCCGATGCAGGCATAAGCGCCGGTCCCCCGGGATACCATCCCGGCGTGGAAGGGCACGTCGAACGCACCGGACCGCGAGCGCACGATCACGAGCACGGCTCGATGGACT
>DATHVC010000236.1:0-7200 GCA_035461565.1 Actinomycetota bacterium | reverse complement strand
CGTCTACCGACGAGCGATCGCCCGTGGGTGTGATCACCCACACGCCGTGAGGATCCTGGCCAGGGCGTGGGTGCGCGTCATCTGGCGCTGCTGGCAGGACCGCAGACCCTACGACCCGGCGCTTCACGGGGCCGCGGTCCTTCTTGAAGCTGCGTGAGGTTGACATGGGAAGTGTCAGTACGTCACCGTCCGGCGCACGGCGTCGGCGATGCGCTCCACGTTCGGCAGGTACGTGGGTTCGAGCGAAGCCGGCGGGTAGGGGACGTCGGGACCCGTGACCCGCGCCACCGGCGCCTGGAGGTAGTCGAACGCCTCCTCCATGATCCGGGCGGCGACCTCGGCGCCCATCCCGAGGGTGAGCGGCGCCTCGTGCACGACCACGGCCCGCCCCGTGCGTCGCACGGCGTCCCGGATCGTCCCGACGTCCAGCGGGACGAGCGATCGGAGGTCCAGCACCGTACATTCGAGCCCTTCGTCGGCGAGGCGCTCGGCGGCCTCCAGGCACCGCGCGACCATGGAGCCGTAGGCGATGAGGACACACGCATCACCTTCCCGCAGCGATCGGGCGAGGCCCAGGCCCGGCCCCGCCGCCCCGAGCTCGCCCGTCGACTTCACCCAGTACCGCGCCTTGGGCTCGAGGAAGATGACCGGATCCGGGTCGTCGATCGATAGCCGAAGGAGCCGGTAGGCGTCGAGCGCGTCCGCCGGGACGACCACCTTCAGGCCGGCCGTGTGCGCGTAGTAGGTCTCGGGGCTCTCGCCATGATGCTCCTTGCCCCTGATGCCCCCGAAGGAGGGGATCCGGATCACGATCGGCATCGCCACCCGCCCGCGGGTCCTCATCCGGTACTTCGCCACGTGGCTGATCACCTGGTCGAGCGCCGGGTAGGAGAACCCGTCGAACTGCATCTCGGCGATCGGGCGCCAACCGGCCATGGCCAGGCCGACGCACATGCCGGCGATGCCGGCTTCGGCGATCGGCGTGTTGAACACGCGTTCGCGCCCGAAGTCCCGCTGGAGGCCTTCGGTCACCCGGAACACGCCGCCGAGCGCGCCCACGTCCTGGCCGAACACCAACGTGCGGGGGTCGTCGTCCAGGGCGTCGCGAAGCGCCCGGTTCAACGCCGCCACCATCGTCGCCTCAGCCATCGCCGAGGAGCTCCTCGCGTTGCCGGCCGAGCGTTTCCGGCGGCTCTGCGAACGCGTGGTCGAACAGCTCGGCCGGGTCCGGCGGTCCGAGCGCGATCAGATCGGCCCGGACCTGGGCCACCCATCCGTCCGCCTCGGACCGGCACATCTCGACGAAGCCGTCGTCCGCGACGCCGCGGGAGGACAGGAACCGGACGAAGCGGTCGATCGGGTCGCGGGCCCGCCAGGCGGCGACCTCGTCCTCGCTCCGGTACCGCGTCGCGTCGTCGGCCGTCGAATGGGGGCCGAGCCGATAGGTGATGGCCTCGATCAGCGTCGGCCCGTCTCCGGCCCTGGCCCGCTCGACCGCGGCGCGGGTGACCGCGTAGACCGCGAGCACGTCGTTGCCGTCGACCCGGATGCCGGGGAACCCGTACCCGGCCGCCCGAACGGCGATGGGGGCGGCCGTTTGCTCCGCGAGCGGGACCGAGATGGCCCACGCGTTGTTCTGACAGAACAGGACGGCCGGAACCCCGAACACCCCGGCCAGGTTCGCGGCCTCGTGGAAGTCGCCTTCGGAGGCCGAGCCGTCGCCGAAATACGCCAGGGCACACGCGGCCCGGCCGTCGAGCTTTGCGCCGAGGGCCCACCCCACAGCGTGCACGATCTGCGTGGCGACCGGCACGCAGATCGGGGCGAACCCCGTGGCGACCGGGTCGTAGGGGCCGCCGTGCCAGGTTCCGCGGTGGTACTCGAGGTAGGTGACGGCGTCCACGCCGCGCGTGAGGGCTGCCGCGAGCTCACGGAACGAGGGGAAGGCCATGTCACCGGGGCCGAGCGCGAACGCGCTGCCGACCTGCGCGGCCTCCTGGCCCTCGAACGGCGGGTAGACGGTCAGCTCCCCCTGGCGTTGCAGCGCAAGACATTCGGTGTCCAGGCGCCGGGCCCGGATCATCAGCCGGAGTAGCTCGCGGAGCTGCTCGTCGTCGAGCCCCACGTCGGCGTCCCCGGCGGCGGAGCCGTCCGGCGCCACCAGCTGCACCATCGATTCGTCGTCGAACATGTCGGCAGCGCTCACGCGGCATCCTTCGGCGCCCGGCGGGAGAGGGGCAGCATATACACTGCTGCGCCATGGTCCCGGCGGCCGAGCTGCGCGTGTACCAACCGCTCGAGGGGTTCCCCGCAGAGGAGCAGGCCAGGTGGGAGCGGTACATCGTCGGGGGCGCCCGGACCGCCGCGCGGCGTCGTTGGGCCGACCAGTCGACCCCGCCGGGGTTGGGGTTCGTCTACCCGGCCGACGACGACGCGGCGCACGTGAAGGTGGTGGACGGCCGGCACTACGTGTGCCCGGAGCGCATGCGGCTCCGGGTGCTGGCCGGTGTGGTCGCCTTCCGCGACGCGGCTCCCTTCGACGGTTGCGAGGCGTTCCTGCCGGCGAAGGCGGCCCGACGCGCCCGGCGGCAGCTCGGCCGGCTGCGCCGGCGGCAGCCCTGGCAGGTGGCCATGATCATGCGCAGCCCCTGGCACGTGCCCGTGCGGTGGTTCGTCTTGTTCGACGCCGACGAACGGCGACTGGTCGAGTGGAACGGCCGCCATCGCCTCTCGTACCTCACGACCACGCGCAAGGCGATCCGGCGGGCCGAACGCGCCGTCCCGGCGCTCCGGCACACCGAGCTCGGGCCGATCGCCGACCTGATCGTCGAGCTGCATCAGTGGCTGACGGTGTTCGACCCGGCGTCGCTGCTCGAGCTCGACTACGGCGGTCTGTGCGACCTCATGACGTGGGACGAGATGGACGACGACCACAGCGCCTACGAGGTGGCCGAGGCGCTGAAAGCTCTGGCGGCCGAGGAGTACACGCGTTCCGCGGAGCTCTACCAAGCGGCGTTGTCGCGCTCGAACGAGCTCCGAGCGCGCGAAAGCTCGAATTGACGGTCTCCGGGCGATCGGGTTCGGTGGCCAGGGGCAGAATCGAACTGCCGACACCGCGGTTTTCAGCCGCGTGCTCTGCCAACTGAGCTACCTGGCCTGTCGGCGGCGCGCGCGTGAGCGCGCCTCGCGCGGCTGACGGGCTTCGATCCCGCGATCTCCGCCTTGACAGGGCGGTGAGGACTCCGGACTCCTCCACAGCCGCGTGTATTCAGTTGTGTGCCCCCAACGGGATTCGAACCCGTGTCTCCGCCTTGAAAGGGCGAAATCCTAGGCCGCTAGACGATGGGGGCCCGGGCGCGCCGTGCTCGCCCCCGCCCCCGGCCCGGGGGCAGCGGAGGAAGTATAGCCAGCCCGGCGCCCACCACCCGAAGCCGGTCCCCGGCCCGGAGGTCAAGGGCGGCCCCCGCCTCGAGCACGAGCCAGGCCCGCCGGGAGGGGAGGACCAGCCGACGGGGCGGTACCACCCGCGCGTCTTTCACCCGCAGGGCTTCATCCAAGCGGGCCACCAGGATGGGGAACCGCATGCCGAAGGTGTGCACCGACGATGCGCGCGGGATCAGCAGGGCCTCGTCGAGGGCGAGCGCGCTCCGGCCGAGCAACCCCCGGGCACGTTCGCTACGGCGCACCGCCACCCGACACCGGAGACGGAGGCCACGTGGACCGACAACGTCGACGATCACCCGGCCGACGTTAGCGGGAGCCGCCGACGGTCCCGACGGAGGCGAGCTCGGTGGCCCGCCGGAGCTCGACCACGTTCCCCTTCTGCTCGAACAGCCGGGCCGCCTCTGCGGCGGTCGTCGCGGCTTCGTCGTGCCGGCCGGCCAGGCGGAGGACCTCGGCCAGGTCGAGCAGGGCCGTGGCCTGCGTGTCGGGGTCCTCGGCCAGGCCGATGATCTGCACACCCTCGCGGACCATGGCCTCGGCCTCCTCGAGCTCGCCCCGGCGCGCCAGGACCTTCGCTCGGACGCACCGCCAGAGGAACTGCGACGAGACGTCTTCCTCGGCGGCGAGCTCCTCACAGAGCCGGGTGGCCGCCTCGGCCTCCTCGAGGCGGCCCTGCCGGTACAGGGCCTCCGCGAGGAACCCCGCCGTGGTGGAGCGGAAGTACCGCTCGCCCATCCCCTCGAGGGCCTCGAGGTCCCGCCGGAGCTCCCGTTCGGCCGCCGCAGGATCGCCGGACAGGAGCTCGATCGGCCCCGAGGAGATCGACGTCACGGCCGCGTGGAGGTTCCACCCGAGCTCCTCGAGGGACCGCCGGCTCGTGCGGTAGAGCTCGCGCGCGCGGTCGAAGTCGCCGCGCATCGCCTCGAGGTGTCCGAGGGCCAGCAGCGTCATGGCCCGGCCCTTCCGGTCGTCCCCCGCGCTGTCGAGGAGCCCCTGGCACAGCTCGATCGCCGCCCCGACCGGACGAGGTCCGTAAAGCGCGCACGTGGCGAGTGCCGGCCGGACGCGGTCCTCCAACATCCGGTCGCCGGCGAGCCGAGCGTGGTCGACCATACTGAGCGCCGCGGCCTCCGCCGTTCCCCAGCGGCACGCCTCCCAGTGAGCCAACGTCAGCAGGCGCCACGCCCGGGCCTGGCCCTCGTGGTCGCCGAGCTCCTCCAAAACGGGGAGCGCACGTTCCACCTCGGCCTCGACCCGTCGTTCGACCCCTTCGGATTGCGTGGAGAGGTGGAGGTTGAGGCGCACCATCCGGGCGTTGGCCTCCAGGCCCCGGTCGCCCGTTCGTTCGGCCCGTCCGACCAACTCGTCCAGGACTCGCTGGGCAACATCGAAGTCTCCCACCTCGATCATGGCCTCGCCGGCCAGGAGCAGGAGCCGCGCGGCTTCGTCGTCGTCCGGCGGCAGGATGGATGCGGCCCGGCGAAGGAGTCCCGCCGCCGCCGGCATGTCGCCGCGGGCGAGGGCCCGCCGCCCGGCCGAGGCGAGATACATCGAGCCGCGCCGGCCGATCGCGACGGCGTGGTCGTTGGCCGGTCCCAGCTCGACCAGGATCCGGTAGGCCTCCTCGAGATGGTGACCTCGGATCTCCTCGAACTCGAGCACTCGGTCCGAGGCTGCGGCTTCGAGCCAGTCCACGAACCGCTCGTGCAGCTCGGCGCGGGCGCGCTTCAGCAAGCCGAGATAGGCGGCGTCCCGGATCAAGATGTGGGCGAACCGGAAGGTCTCCTGGCCCGCGAAGATGGACTCGTGCGTCCCGATGAGCTCGCGGGCGACGAGCCGCTCGAGGCTCTCGGCGACATGCGGCCGAATGGGTTCCGGCGCAAGGGCTTCCACGGCTCCCTGGAAGAACACCTGGCCGATCACGGCGCCGCGTTCGATCACCGGGCGTTCCACCGGACCCAGGCGGTCCAGCCGCGCCGTGAGGAGCGCGCTGATCGTGGGAGGGATCACGACCGCCCCGAGCTCCGAGACCAGCCGCCAGCGGCCGTCGTCATCGCGGTCGATCTCGCCGTCGTCGATCAACATCGACAACATCTGCTCGACGAACAGCGGATTGCCGTCGGCGGCGGCGATGATCCTGTCCCGTACCCGGGCGTCCACGTCGTCGGCGCCGAGCAGGTTCCGCACGACCTGCGAGCTCTCCTCGTCCGTCAGCGGGTCGAGCCGAAACGTGACGAGGTCCTCGTTCCGTTCCCACTCGGGGTGTTCGTGAAGGAGGTCCGGGCGAGCCGAGCAGACGATCAGGACGGGCGCGCCCTCGATCGAGGCTCGGAGATCGAGCAGGAGGTCGAGAAAGGTCTGCTCGGCCCAATGGATGTCGTCCACCAGCACCACGAGCGGCCGCTCCTGGCCGAGCAGCTCGAACAGCCGGCGCGCCGCCCAGAACGTCTCCTGGACGGGGAACGACCGGTCCAACAACCCGATCGCTGCGCCGATGCGTTCGGCCACGTCTTCGCCCCCCGGTCCGGCGATCACCCGAAGCTTCGCATTCGCGACCTCGAGGGCGTCGTCGTTCTCGATGCCGGCCGCGGAAAGCGCCACCTCCGCGAGGGGCCAGAACGTGATGCCGTCTCCGTAGGAGAGGCATCGACCCCGGAGCTGCGTTACCGCGTCTCCCGCACGCTCGAGGAACTCGTGCAGCAGGCGCGACTTCCCCGTGCCGGCGGGCGCCACCACGGTCACGAGCCGGCAGGCGCGGGTCTCCCGCGCGTCGGCCAGCGCCTGGTCGAGCGTCGCCAGCTCGCGCTCCCGTCCGACGATCGGCAGGTCATGCCGGCGCGACACGCCTTCGCGGTCGGAGACCGAACGCAGCAGGTACGCCGGCATCCGCTCCGACTTGCCCTTGAGCTCGAGGGGCTCGACGGGCTCGACCACGACCGCGTCCCGGACGAGCCGGTACGTGGACGCGCCGATCAGCACCTCCAGGGCGGGTGCGTTCTGCTCGAGCCGGGCGGCGACGTTCACGGCGTCTCCGGTCACGAGCCGCTGGCCGTGGGTCACGTCCCCGGCCACGACCTCGCCGGTGTTGACGCCGGTCCGGTTCTCGAGCCGGACCCCGTACGTCCGCTCGAGTCCGTCGTTGAGCGACGCGAGGATCTCGCGCATCTCGGCCGCGGCGCGCACCGCCCGGACGGCGTCGTCTTCGTGCGCCACCGGCAGGCCGAACACCGCCATGATGGCGTCACCGATGTACTTCTCGACAGTGCCGCCGTGGCGTTCCAGCACCGCCTGCATCGCCGTGAAGTAGCGGCTCAACACCTCGCGCAGCGACTCGGTGTCGAGCCGTTCCCCCAGGCTGGTGGACCCCTTCAGGTCGCTGAAGACGATCGTGACGGTCTTGCGGACCTCCTGGGGGGCCGACTCGGGGGCGAGCGGCTCGCCGCACATGCCGCACAGTCGGAACCGGTCCGGGTTCTCCTCGCCGCACCGGGGACAGACCTGCATTCGCCGAGTGTAGGGGCGGTCCGTGGGGCCCGCCAGAGAAGACGGCGTGGGCCGGGCAGGATTCGAACCCGCGACACGGGGGTTAAAAGCCCCCTGCTCTGACCAGGCTGAGCTACCGGCCCCGCGTCGAGTCTACGGGGTCGCGTTGGTGCGGTAGCGGTTGGTGATGGGCATGCGCCGGTCGCGGCCGAACGCCTTCGGCGTGATCTTGATCCCGGGGGCGGCCGGGCGGCGGTTGTATTCGGCGCGGTC
>DATHVC010000235.1:0-12854 GCA_035461565.1 Actinomycetota bacterium | reverse complement strand
GAGACCACCAAGATGGCCCCGTCCATCTGGGCGGCGCCGGTGATCATGTTCTTGATGTAGTCGGCGTGGCCGGGGCAGTCCACGTGGGCGTAGTGGCGGGCATCGGTCTGGTACTCCACGTGGGCGATGGCGATGGTGATGCCGCGCTCGCGCTCCTCCGGGGCCTTGTCGATCTGGTCGAAGGGGGTGAAGTCGGCCAGGCCCTTGGCCGCCTGGACCTTGGTGATGGCGGCGGTCAGGGTGGTCTTGCCGTGGTCGATGTGCCCGATCGTGCCGATGTTCACGTGGGGCTTGGTCCGCTCGAACTTCTGCTTGGCCATCTTGGTTCTCCTAGGTCCGGGTGGTCTGGCTCGTAGCGGGGGCGGGATTCGAACCCGCGACACAGCGATTATGAGCCGCTTGCTCTGCCACTGAGCTACCCCGCCCCGGCGGAGAAGGAAGTCTACCGGCCGAGCCTGCCCGCGGCACTCCTGAGCAGGGGGTTCGGGGGGCTCAGGGAGCGAGCGCGAGAGCGCGAGCGATAGCCTCACGAGAGCAGTTGGGGATCAGAGCTCGTCGCCGGCCCCCACGACCTCGTCGGCACCCACGGCCGTGGTCCGGCCGTCGCCGATGCTGACGACGCGGTCCGCATACCGAACGATCGCTCGGTGGTGGGTGGCCACCAGACACGCCACGCGGCGGTCGGCCGCCTCGCGGAGGACGCGCAGGACTCCGCGCGTCCACTCCACGTCCTGATGCCCGGTCGGCTCATCGGCGATCAGGAGCCCCGGTTCGAGGACGAGGGCCCGCGCGAGCGCGGTCCGTTGCTGCTCGCCGAGCGACAGCTCCGCCGGCAGCCGTCCGGCCAGCTCGTCCAGGCCGAGCTCCGCAAGGAGCGGGCCGGCACGGTGCTCCCCCGCGTCGCCCAGGCGACGCGGGAGCTCGACGTTCTCTCGGACCGTGAGCTCCTCCATGAGCCCGAGCGTCTGCGGGACGATGGCCAGCTCCGACCAGGTCAGCCGCGACGGCTCGCCCTGGGGTTCCCCGTGCCACCGGACCTCCCCCCCGTCGGTCGACTCCCACCCGGCGAGCACAGAGAGCAGCGTCGTCTTCCCCGACCCGGACGGCCCGACGAGCGCCACGATCTCGCCCGGATGGATGTGCAGGGAGGCGTCGGACAACGCGTGGACCCGTTCCGGTCCTCGGCGGAAGGTCTTCGACAACCTCACCGCTTCCAGGACGGGCGTGGGTGGCTCGGGCGTGGTCACGGCGGCTCGATCCTCACGTGGTCCTCCTCCACCTCGATCACCGCGCGGCGCTCCCCGAACAGCCGCAACGCGCTCGGCGGCAGCTGGATCCGTCCCGCCTCGTCGATCACCGACAACCGCCGTTGCTCGGTCTCGGCCTCCAGGGCGCCGTGGCGCAGGTGGAGCGTCCGCGTGGCGGCCGCCACCACGCGAGGGTCGTGGGTGGACACCACGAAGCTCGTCCCGCGGGAGGTCAACGACGCCGCGGTCTCGAGCAGCCGTTCACCGGTGGCCGAGTCGAGCTCGGCGGTGGGCTCGTCGGCGACGACGATGGGCGGATCGCCCACCACGGCTTGGGCGAACGCCACCCGCTGCTGTTCCCCTCCGGAGAGCTGGTGCGGCAGGTGCCTCACGCGCTCGTGGAGCCCGAGCACCCGAAGGAGATCGTCGACCTGCGAGCGCCCGCCGGCGCCGCGCAGCCGGGCGGCCAGCGCCACGTGCTGCCGGACGGTCAGGTGCGGGATGAGGTTGTGGCCGGGACGCTGGAACACGTAGCCGACCATCCGTCGACGAACGCCGCGGAGCGACGAGCGGCCGAGGGCCGACACCGTCACGTCGCCGATCTGCATCGTGCCGGCGGTGGGCCGGTCGAGCGCGGCCAGGATGCGAAGCAGGGACGACTTCCCACTACCGGACGGCCCCACGACGGCTGTCACGGTGCCGGCGGGGAACACGGCGTCGATGCCCTTGAGGGCGTGGACGTCGCCGGTCGCCGTCCGGTAGATCTTCACCAGGCCGGTGCAAGCGGCGGCGGCGTCACTCGACAACCCGCATCACCTCCGCGACGTCGGCTCGATCGGCCCGCCACTGCGCGAACGCCGCGGCCGCCACGGCGAAAACGATGAGCGCGGCGCCGATCGCGCCGACGAGCGCGATCGGGACCCGGAAGAGCGCGACGTCCACGTCGAGCGCTCTGGCCTGCACGTCGGCGTTGATCAGCGACGTCGCGATCAGCGCGAGCGCCCCCCCGACCGCGAGCGCGCCGAGCAACAACACGGCCATCTCGAGGACGATCGAACGCAGGTGTGCAGCGGACGAAAGCCCCATTCGGCGCGCGAGCGCGTACGACGTCTCGGAACGCCGCTGGCGGCTCTGCAGGTACAGGACGACCGCGATCCCGACCACGGCCGCAGCGAGGACCCCGAGCGCCAGCAGGAACCGGAGCATGGACCGGACCGCGAGGTATCGAGGCGTGTCCCGCAGCCGGACCACCCCGGTGGACGACGACACCGTCCCGCCGCCCGACGTGACGACGGCGCGCGCCTGCCTCTCCTCCGCGCGAGCCCAGAGCTCGGTCCGCTCAATGAATCGGTCGAGCTCCTGTCCGGCCGCCTCCGTGGCCGTCCGCATCACCTCCGCGTCCACCACGACGGTCGGGCGAGCTCCGACGATCCCGGGGAACGTCCGTGCCCGGCCGACCACCTCGATGGGAACGTCGAATCCGGGCAGGGACAAGATCGGATCCTCGGGGGGCCGGATGGCTCCGGCGACGACCGCCGGCACGCGGGGACTGGAGGGCAGCGCGAGCGCGCTCATCATCATATCGAGCGACTGCCCGGCGAACTCCCCTCGCCAGAACGCCGCGTCGGCGAACGTGTCGGCGTCGACCAGGAGCACGTCCAGATCCGCCGTCGAACCGGCGGCGAAGGTGACGCGTCCGATCCGGGCGACGGAGGTGACCGGGAACGATGCCGTCGGGTCGCCGGACAACACCCCGGTGTAGGTCACGGCGGCTTCGCTCCCGGCCGCCAGAGCCGCGTCCTGGGTCGCGCTGTCCCCGAGTGACGCCGTCAACGTCCCCGCGTACACGAGGATGCCGACCGCGACCGACGACGCGACGAGCAGCCAGGTGGCCGACCGAGGAGCCGCCGCCAGGCGACGGGTGGCCAGATAGGTGCCGGGGCCGCGGCCGGCCCACCGGCGAAGCCGCGGAAGGGCCATGCGAAGCGCGCGCGCGGCCAGCCCGGCGGCGCCCGTCAACAACAGGAGCGGGAACAACAGGAACAGCGGGTCGAGCTGCGGCGGGGAGTCCCCGGTGGGCTCCTGCCCGGCCCGGAGCCACAGCAGCGTGCCGATCGCCACGCCGACCAGCAGGATGTCCCAAGGCATGCGAGACGTCGCCCTCGCCACCGTCGAACCCTCGGGGCGACCGGCCGCGATGGATCGCGCCGCAACGGCCCCGAGCAGGACGATCGCGGCGGCCGTCATCCAGGCCGCCGCGACGATCGCATCGCGGATCGCGCCGTCGCCGACCGGACCGCCGTCGCCGAGCCGCTCGACGATCCACACGGCGAACGCCGACCCAGCGAACGTTCCGAGGACGATCGGCAAGGCGACCTCGACCATCGTTCGAAGGCCGAACCGGGCCGGGCCGACCCCACGGGCATGCAGCACGGCGACCTCGACCCGCCGGCGCCGCATCATGAAGACCCCCGAACCGATCAACATGGCCAGCGCGACGGCCTGCCCCGCGAGCGCCAAGGTCCCGACGGGGGCGGAAACCGGATCGGTGATCTCGGTCGTGACGGACAACCATCCGGTGAGCGGCTGACTCCGGCTGGAACGACGGAATGCGGCTCCGACGTCGTTGCTGGTGTTGGCGATGACGGATTCGAAGCGGTCCAGTCGCGCCTCCAGGCCTTCGGCCTCCTCCACCGACATCGCCCGAGTCGGGAGGCGGAACTCCCAGATGAGGGCATCCTGGTCGTCACGCAGGCCATCCTCCAGGGCCAGGTACGACTCGAGGTCCATGAGCATCAGGGGCGGCGGCCGCGTGTCCGACTGGGGCGTGGAGTAGATGAACTGCGCGAGCGGCGACCAGAAGGGGTCCCGGGGTGAGATCAGTAGGTCCCGATAGACCCCCGCCACCGTGACCGGGGCCCGCGTGAAGGCGGTGCGTACCTCGAACTGCTCCCCCGGCTCGACGTTGAGCTTTTGCGCCGTCACATCCGCGATCCAGATGCCGCCCGGACCCGTGCCTTGGAGGCGCTCGACGTGTTCGAGGAACCCGGTCCTCACCGCGATCCGGACGGGCTGCTTGCGGCCCTTGCCCGCGGACGCGACCACGCTGTCGCCGCGAGCGGTGACGATGGGGTCACCGAGGAACGGGCCGAGCTCACGCTCGAGCAACCGCGTTCGATACGCGATGACGTCCGCAGCCACCGAGCTGTCGGCCCCGATCGCGATCGTCGGGAGCCGGAACTCGGCGTCCCGTTGGATCAGCCGATGCAGGGTGGCCCCCGACATCGAGCTCAGGAACGTCGGCCCCGCGACCGTCACCGCCGCCAAGATGGCCGAGGCGCCGACGATGGCCAGGAACGAGCCCGGGTACCAGAGGAGCCGCAGGGGCGGTATCCGCCCCATCAGGCCGACCAGGCGATGGGCACGAGCTCCCCTCGGGGCACGGGCGTTGAACGGACCCACTCGCCGCCGGCGGTTACGAACGTCCACCGCGACTGGGAAGCCGCCAGCAGGACCTCGCCCCCCGGCGACCACAACAAGCCGGCGATCGGGTCGGCGTCCATCGCGACCACGCGGCTCTCGCCGTTCGGTGGGAAGACCCGGACGATCGCCTCGAGCGTTCCCCAGGAGGCGACCGCGAGGAACCCGCCGGATGGCTGCCAGGCCAGGCTCGCCCCGATCCCGGCGCCGCGATCCCCGAGCGGGGTGACCGCCACGGTTCCGTCCTCCTCCACCACCGCGGCCGCCTGCCGCTCGTTGTTGCCGAGGGGGACGGCCAACCCCCCGGGTCCCCACGAGAGCCGGCCGATGACCTCCAACCGTCGCATCCCCGGCGGCAGGCCGTCGAGCCCGGCGGCGTCCAGGACCGGCTCGACCGGGGCCGATGGGTCGGTGGACGCTTGGACCACCCGGCGGCCGTCCGGGGACCAGGCCACGACGGTCCCTTCGGGCGACAGAGTCGCCCCGCACCCACCGGGGGCCGGGATCCATCGCTCGGGGAGCTCGAGGTCGAGGATCCAGGCCGACTTGGCGCGGTCGCAGCGTGCCGCGAGCAGCCGGCCGGCCGCCAAGGCGAACGAATGGGCCCGGCGGAGTGGCGGACCGATCGCGACAGGATCCGAAGCCGTGCCCAGCGTGTATACCTGGATCCGCTCGTGGTCGCGTTCGATCACGGCCAGGACGGAGCCATCGCCGATCACGTACGCGGCGTGGACGAACCGGACGTCCTCCGGCATGGACAGGGGTTCGGGCTCGCCGTCGGGAAGCTCGATGGTGGCGAGCTCGCCTCCGAACCGCTGGGTGACGACGACGACCCCGGCGACCCTCGGGTTCGCATCGGGCAGCGGGGTCGGGCCCTCGGAGACCTCCCCGCCGGTGCAGGCCGAAAGGAAGAGCATCAGGACCGGGAAGATCCCGGCGCGGCATCGGAGGGAGGGCCTGGGGGCCCCGTCGCCTGCGAGCGCGGTCGGCATCACTCCCATATACGACGAATGGAGCGGCGGCGTTCGGCGAAATGCCGCCACCCGCTCGGGGAAGGCCGGACTCAGGCGATCCGGAAGGCAGGTCGACCGCTCCGTCCTGACCACGACCGGTTCCGCCCGACCGTGAAGCCGGAGAGAGCACGAGACTCCGCCGTCGGCGTGGACGTCGTTAGCATCGGATCGTTGGCGCGGCGCATAATCCGCGCGTGCCAAGCAGCGACGGGTCGGCCGACCGGGCCCCGGGTGAACGCCCGGCCGACGTCCACATCCGGACGTTCCTGATCGCCGACGTCCGCGGCTACACGCTGTTCACCCAGGAGCGCGGCGACGAGGCGGCCGCGAAGCTGGCGGCGAAGTTCGCGGCAATCGCGCGTGAGACGGTCGAGTCCCGGGGCGGCACGCTGCTCGAGCTCCGCGGCGACGAGGCGCTCTGCGTGTTCTCCTCCGCCAGAGAGGCGATCCGGACGGCCCTGGATCTGCAGCAGCGGTTCGTGCAGGAGACCCTCGAGCAGTCGGAGCTGCCGCTCACGGTCGGCATCGGCCTTGACGCGGGCGAGGCGGTCGCCGTCGAGGGCGGGTACCGCGGAGGCGCGCTGAACCTCGCCGCCCGCCTCTGCGGGCAGGCGCGAGCCGGCGAGATCCTCGCCTCCCGCGAGGTGACGCATCTCGCCCGACGGCTCGACGGCGTTCGGTACCAGGACCGCGGGTCGCTGACGTTCAAGGGCATCTCGGACCCCGTGGTGGTCGTCCGGGTCGTTCCCGAGGGTTCGGATCCGGTCGAACAGCTCCGGCCGTACGCGCCGTCGCCTCCTGCGCCGGCGAAGGCCTCGCGGCGGTGGGCGATCGTCGGAGGGATCCTGACCGTCGCACTGGTCGGCGTCTCGATCCCGCTCCTCACCTCGGGCGACGGTGCGGAGGTCGACATCGGGACGAACTCCGTGGCCCGGCTGAGCGCCGAGGAAGGGACCGTCCAGCTCGCCGCCGAGCTGGGCCAGCGGCCGGGGGCGAGCGCGATCGGGTTCGGGAGCCTGTGGGTCGCCCACCCCGATCGCGGGGTGGTGGTCCGCCTCGACCTGGACGACGGCTCCCGGACCGACACGATCCGGGTCGGTACGGCTCCATCCGGCATCACCGTCGGTGGGGGTTCCGTCTGGGTGTCGAACGCGGGCGACGGCACCGTCAGCCGGATCAACGTCGAACAGAACGAGGTGACCCAGCTGCTCCGAGTGGGGTCCACACCGGTGGGGGTCGCGTTCGGAGACGACGCCTTATGGGTCGCCGATTCGGTCGGCGCCGCGATCCACCGCGTCGACCCCGCCACGGAGGATGCGGAGACCGTGCCCGTCGCCGGCCTCCCCTCGGCGGTGGCTTTCACGCCCGACGGTGTGTGGGCCTCGGTCGCCCCGAACATGATCTCGCGCATCGATCCGAAGGACCCACACGTGGTGTTCACCCGGCCCGTGGGCAACGGGCCGGCCGCGGTGCTCCCGGCGTTCGGATCGATCTGGGTCGCCAACTCTCTCGACGGCACCGTGACGCGGGTTGATCCGCCCACGGGAGACGCCCGGGCGGCGATCCCCGTCGGCCAGGGTCCCAACGCGCTCGTTGCTGCGGGCGGCCTCGTGTGGGTCGCGACCGAGCTCGACGACGCGGTGGTCTCGATCGACCCGACCACCAACAGCGTTATCGAACGCGTTTCGGTCGGGGGTGCGGCGGCATCGCTCGCGATGGTCGACGACGACCTGTGGCTGGCGGTCGGCGCGTCGGCCACCGAACACCGCGGCGGAACGCTGAACGTGTCGATGGAGTCCGGGGCGCCTCCCTCCCTCGATCCGGCGGTCGCCTACGACCAGGAGAGCTGGTGGATCCTGACGATGACCAACGACGGGCTCCTTGCCTACAAGAAGGTAGGAGGCCCCGACGGTGCGACGATCGTCCCCGACCTCGCCTCGGCGCTCCCGACCGTGTCGGCCGACGGCCTCATCTACCGAATCCCGCTTCGCCCTGGCATCCGGTACTCGACCGGAGCACCTGTGCGTCCGGAGGACTTCCGGCGCGGCATCGAGCGAGCTCTCGTGCTGCACGACGCGGGCGGCCTCCTCAGCGCGATCGAGGGGGCGGACGGCTGTACACGCGACGAGCCGACTGCGTGCGACCTGTCGGACTCGATCGTCGTCGACGAGGAGTCCGTGACCTTTCGGCTCGCGACTCCCGATCCCGATCTCCCGTTCAAGCTCGCGATGCCCTTCGCCTTCCCCGTCCCGGCCGACACGCCGGCCGAGGACCAGCAGCACAACGCCCTTCCGGCAACCGGACCATACGAGGTCAGCGAGGCGGGACCAGACGGCATCGAGCTCGTTCGGAACCCCGAGTTCGAGGAGTGGTCGGCCGCCGCTCAGCCGAACGGCTTCGTCAACCGGATCTCGTGGCGGTACACAGAAGGCACCGCCGTTGCCTTCGACCGGCTGACCGCCGGCGACGTCGATGTGATGATCCAACCGCCGGGGACGCAGGATCTCGCGCAGCTCCGTTCGGCACACCCGGACCAGATCGTCGCCTGGCCCGGTCCCGTGACGTTCTACGTGGGCTTCGACGTGCTCAAGCCGCCCTTCGACGACCAGCGGGTCCGCCAGGCCCTCAACCACGCGATCGACCGCGAACACGTCGTGGATCTCCTCGGCGGTCCGGCGGTCCAGCGTTCGACGTGCCAGCTCCTTCCGCCGAACTTCCAGGGCTACGTGCCGTATTGCCCGTACACCCTGGACCCGGAGAGCAACGTCTGGACGGGGCGCGACCTCGATCGAGCACGGTCGCTCATCGAGGAGGCCGGCGTCGCGGGAACGCGGGTGACCGTGTCGGTCGCGCAGGTCGGCCTTCCTGACGGCGCCATCGAGACGATGGAGTACGTCACGGAGCTGCTCGAGGAGCTGGGCCTGGAGCCGACGCTCGAGACCGTGCCAGACGCTGAGACGTACTTCCAGTTGATCCAACCGCCGACAGGCGATCTTCCTGGCACGTTCGCGGGGACATCGCGCCATCCGCACGTGTATTTCAGCGGATGGATCGCCGACTACCCGGGAGCCGACAGCTTCATCGAGCCCCTCTTCGCCTGTGGCGAGCGGGGGTTCGCGAACACGTCCGGTTGGTGCAGCAGGAGCCTCGACGATCGGATGGACGAGGCGCTCCAGCTCTACACGACGAACCCGGGAGAGGCGAGCCGCACGTGGACCGACATCGAACACGAGCTCGTCGACGACGCGGCCCTCGCACCACTGAGCAACCCGGTCACCACGCACGCGGTCTCCGACCGCGTCGAGAACGTCCAGGTCCACCCGCTGTGGGGGCTCATGCTCAGCCTCCTCTGGGTGCAGTGACCGCTCAGCGAGGCGAGTCCGCCAAGAACTCACCTCAGGTGCAGCCTCGTTCCGACCCTCAATAGGGCTGCCACGGCGGCCTGTCGGGCCTTGGAGCCGGAGAGGGGACTCGAACCCCTGACCCCCTCCTTACCATGGAGGTGCTCTGCCGACTGAGCTACTCCGGCCGGGGCGACATGTTACCCGTGGCATCGAGCGCTGGGACGATGACGGCCGTGACCCACATCGTGGCTCCGCTGATGGTCCTCGTGTTGGTCGGCGGCGCGTGCGGCGGCGAAGATCCGGACGTCCGGCCCGAGGAGCCCGCTCGCCCCGTCGGCACGACCGACCTGAGGATCACGACCGCGGCTGGGACCGTCGACCTGCACGTGGAGGTGGCCGACGATCCGGAAGAACGGGCGGTCGGGCTGATGCATCGGGAAGCACTCGATCCGTTCGACGGCATGGCGTTCCTGTGGGACGAGCCGGTGCACACCTCGTTCTGGATGAAGGACACGCTGATCCCGCTGTCCATCGCCTTCTGGGACGAGCAGGGCCGCATCGTCTCGATCCTGGACATGGAGCCGTGTGATGCGGACCCGTGCCCGACCTACGGTCCGGGCGAGGAGTTCCTCGGCGCCGTGGAGGTCGAGCGGGGGCTGTTCGCGGAACGCGGCGTGGAGGTCGGCGACCGGGTCGAGATTCGGGAGCCAGCCGAATGAGCAACGACTGCATGCTCTGCCGGGCCGAACGTCTCACGCCGTGGCTGTTCGAGGACGAGGAATGTTGGATCACCGACTGCCTCGTCTGCCGGACGCCGATGATCGTGTGGCGGCCTCACGGCCTGCCGGCATCGCGGGTCGAGAACCGGCTCCTGGACCGGCTGGAAGCGGTCGCGTCCGGCCGGTACCCGGAGGGCTTCTGGATCGATGGAGAGCGCCGCCGGATCCCGGACCACTGGCACGCGCACGCCCGCCCGGCCGGAGGGTTCTTCGATCCGGCCAGCGAGCTGTACGACCGGTTCGGCTGACGTCGAACGCCCGCCCACCGACTGAAACCATGCACGATGGGTACTCCTCTATCACCGCCGGACCGGCGGCAGGCCGGAGGGAAGGAGACGTGGACATGGATGCGGTCGCGCTACTCAAGCAGGACCACCGGACGGTGGAGGAGCTCTTCCGACGATACGAGTCGATGGACGACGGCGAGGAGCGGACCGAGATCGTCCGCCAGTTCACACGCGAGCTGTCCGTCCACGCCGCCATCGAGGAGCAGGTCCTCTACCCCGAGGTGAAGGACGTCCTGCCCCAGGGACGGAGCATGGCCGAGGAGGCGATCCAGGAGCACCAGGAGGCCAAGGAGGCGCTCGCCGATCTGGAACGGATGGACGCGACCGACCCGGGGTTCGACCGCAAGGTCCGGACCCTCATCGCCGACGTGCGCCACCACGTCGAGGAAGAAGAGAACGAGATGTTGCCTCGGCTCGCCTCCGCCGTGCCGGCGAGCACGCTCGACGAGCTGGGCGAGAAGATGGAGCGGGCGAAGGGCACGGCCCCGACCCGTCCCCATCCACACGCCCCGAGCTCGCCTCCCGGCAACCTGGTGGCCGGGACCGTCGCGGCGGTCGTCGACCGCGTCCGGGACGTGGTCTCCAGCCGCTCCGAGACGCCCAAACGGCGGCGGCCCAAGAAGCGGACATCGGCGCCCCGGACCAGGAAGGCCTCGACGGCTACGCCCAAGAAGAAGGCGACCACCCGCAAAACGACCGGCCGGAAGGCGACCGGCCGGAAGGCGACCACCCGCAAAGCGACCGGCCGGAAGGCCACCGCTCGCAAGGCGACTGGCAGCAAGGCGACCGCTCGCACGGCGACCCGGAAGGCGAAGACCACCTCGCGGCCGGTCACACGTCCACGAGGCTCGACCACGGGCCCGGAGATCCACGTGCTCGCCGATCCCAGGGGCGGATGGCGCGCCGAGAAGAAAGGTTCGACTCGAGCCCTGGCGCGTTCGGACAACAAGAGCGAGGTCGTCAAACGGGCCCGGGAGTCGGCTCGAGCGCAGGAGGGGACGCTGATCGTCCACAAGGCCTCGGGCGGCGTCCAGGAGCGTCGACGGTATTCGACCGGTCCGTCCCGCGGTCGAGGACCCGGCCGGAGATCGTAACGGCGGGAGGCGGCTCGGCCCCTTCCCGCTCGGACTCAGGCGTGGCCGTCGGCGTCGCGCCCCACGACGAACCAGATGGCGTGGACGGGCTCGCTCCCCTTGTTGAACAGCCGATGCGGGATGGTCGAATCGAACGCGATCGAGTCTCCCGGGTCGAGCTCGTGCTCCTGGAGCCCGATCTGGATGCCGAGCGTGCCCTTCATGACGTAGCCGTATTCCCGGCCGTCGTGCCGCATCAGCGATCGGTCCGGAGTGGAGGCCCCGCCGACCTCGTAGACGGCGTGGAGGAAATCGACGCCCTCCTCGTGGTCCACGGCCAGCTCCTCCCAGTGGACCCCCGAGTCGAGGTCGATCGCCGCGCGTTCTCCCGGATGCATCACCGGGGAGCGGTCACTACGGCCGCCGCCGTCCATCGCAGCCGAATCCACGGGTTCCCCGCCACGGATCACCCGGTCCAGGGAGACGCCGAGCTCGGTGACGATGGAGTACAACGTCCCGACGGAGGGTCGAGACTGGCCGCTCTCGAGCTGGGAGATCAAGCTCGCCGACAGGCCCAGTCGCCGTGCGAGCTCGCGCTGGCTGATCCCCGCGCGGACGCGTTCCTCGCGTAGGCGATGACCGATCCCGTCCAGCGCGTTCTCCGCGCGCTGGTCCGTCGGCTGGCGGCCCACGTCAGAGACCACGCCTTTCTCCTTCGGCCTGTCGGGCACAGCGACACTACAGGATCAACCATCACGTGTGCAGCCTCGCTGATCGGCAGGTGTTCGGCCCCGGGCTCCCCGGTGACGTTCTCGCTGAGCCGCCCGCTGAACGGGCGCCGCGCCACCCCCTGGCGCGCCGAAGGCAAGATGTGTAGTGTGCCTGAACGGTGCGGGGCACGGGTTCAACAGTGGCAGTGATCGTCGAGGGTCGGAGGGTGCGATGGCGGCGAAGGTCCTGCTTCGCGGTGGCTGCGTCCTGACCCTGGGAGCGAAGACCCCCAACTTCAAGGAGGCCGACCTCCTCATCCAGGACGACCGGGTGGCCGAGGTCGGGCCGGGGATCCGTTCCCGCGACGCCGAGGTGGTGGACGCCGCCGACACCATCGTCATGCCCGGGTTCGTGGACACCCACCGACACACCCGGGCGTCGCTGTTTCGTAACCTCGGCGACGGTGTCGGCGCAAGCTCGCGCCACGACCTGCTCGCGGCCGATGCGTTCGGCCCCGACGACGTCTACGCGGCGACCCTGGCCGGCCTCCTCGGCGCGGTCGAGGCCGGCATCACCACGGTCGTCGATTGGGCGGACGGTCCCCTCGACGCCGCCGCGGTCGAAGCGGCGCTCCAGGCGCACGCCGACGCCGGGCTTCGCACGGTGTTCGTCGCCCCTAAGGAGGGAACCGCCCATACCGGAGCACGTCAGCTCCTGGAGCGGCTCGCCGCCACGGCGGGGCCGTCCACCGACCTCGCCGTGGGCGTGGGCGTACGCCGGGACGGTTCCGGCGGGGCGGCCGACGCCGCCGCGATGGCACGAGAGCTGAACCGTCGCATCCACGTCCACGCGGAGGCTCCGGAATCCGGCCGGAGGATGGTGTCCGAGCTCGCGGGCCGGGCCCTCCTCGGAGACGACGT
>DATHVC010000234.1:0-12571 GCA_035461565.1 Actinomycetota bacterium | reverse complement strand
GATGCCGCCGGACCGGGCGACGGCCAGCGCCTCCTCGTACCCGGCGTCGGCGTGCCGCACGACCCCCAGGCCGGGATCGGACGTCAGAACGCGCTCGAGGCGTTCGGCCGCGTCATCGGAGCCGTCGGCCACCACGACCATGCCGGCGTGGATCGAATACCCGATGCCGACGCCGCCGCCGTGGTGCACGCTCACCCAGTGCGCGCCCGCCGCGGTGTTGACGAGTGCGTTCAGGATCGGCCAGTCGGCGATGGCGTCCGAGCCGTCCCGCATACCTTCGGTCTCCCGATAGGGGCTCGCCACGCTCCCCGAGTCCAGGTGGTCCCGGCCGATCACGATCGGGGCCGCGAGCTCCCCGCTCGCGACCATCTCGTTGAACCGGAGGCCGGCCCGCGCGCGTTCGCCGTAGCCGAGCCAGCAGATGCGCGCCGGCAGCCCCTGATACGCGACCCGGTCGGCGGCCATCGACAACCAGCGGTGCAGCCGTTCGTCGTCGGGGAACAGCTCGGCCACGGCGGCATCGGTCTTCGCGATGTCCTCGGGGTCGCCGGACAGCGCCGCCCATCGGAACGGTCCCTTCCCGTGGCAGAACATGGGCCGCACGAACGCCGGCACGAACCCCGGGTAGTCGTACGCGCGGTCGAACCCGCCTTCCTTCGCCCCGGCCCGGAGATTGTTGCCGTAGTCGAACACCACCGCCCCGCGGTCGAGGAACCCCACCATCGCGCGCACGTGCTCGGCCATGGACCAGAAGGCGCGCCGTTGATACTCGGCGGGATCCGACGCCCGGAGCGCGTTCGCCTCCTCCACCGACACCCCGGCCGGCACGTACCCACCGAGCGGATCGTGCGCGCTCGTCTGGTCGGTCACGAGGTCGGGGTGGAATCCCCGGCGCAGGAGCTCGGCGTGCACCTCGGCGCAGTTGCCGACCAGCCCGATCGAGACGGCCTCTCCAGCGGCTCGGGCCGCTTCAACCCATCGCACCGCCTCGTCCAGGTCCTTCGTGTCCCGGTCCAGGTATCGCGTCTTCCGGCGGCGTTCGATCCGAGCGGGATCGACCTCCACGCACAACGCCACCCCCCCGTTCATCGTGACGGCGAGCGGCTGGGCGCCCCCCATCCCGCCGAGCCCTCCGGTCAACGTCACGGTGCCCGCCAGCGACCCGCCGAACCGCTGGTGCGCGGCCTCCGCGAACGTCTCGAACGTCCCCTGGAGGATCCCCTGCGTTCCGATGTAGATCCAGGATCCCGCGGTCATCTGCCCGTACATGGTCAAACCAGCGTGCTCGAGCTCGCGGAACGTCTCCCAGTCCGCCCACCGCGGGACGAGCATGGCGTTGGAGATCAGCACCCTCGGCGCCCGAACGTGGGTCCGGAAGACGGCCACGGGTTTTCCGGACTGGACGAGCAGCGTCTCGTCGTCCTCCAGGCCGCGCAGGGCGCGGACGATGGCGTCGAAGGCTTCCCACGACCGGGCCGCCCGACCGGTGCCTCCGTAGACGACGAGATCCTCGGGCCGCTCGGCCACCTCGGGGTCGAGGTTGTTCATCAACATGCGCAGGGCAGCCTCCTGAGGCCAGCTCCTGCAGGAGCGCCGGGGTCCTCGGGGTGCCCGGATCTCGCGTGCGGCCACGCGTCACCTCCCGTCGGATGATACGCGCGGGCGGCCGCGTCCTCCGGGGATCGTTGCGCCGTTGCGACGCACTGGCTACGGTCCGGGTCGGAGGGCGCGTGATCAAGGTCCTGATCGCCGACGACGAGGCCGTCCTGCGAACGGCGCTCACGGACCCGGTGAGCTCCACTACCGCGGCCGGCCATCGCCGATCGAGGAGGTGCTTCCGGTCGAAAAGGGGGACGACGGGCTAGGTGGCTCGACGGTCGATCGCCCAGGACGACCCGGGCGTCGCCTTCGTGAACCGTTTCATCTCCGTGGCGATCGCGACGGCCTCGGCGAAGTGGCGGTAGCTCCGGCGAGCCGTCGTGGAGATGCCGATGGACAGGGACAGGAACGGGAAGTGCTGCTCCTGCCCCTGGCGGTTCGTGACGACGATGTGCCCGAGAAGGCGGTCCCGCTCGTCGTAGAAGGACGGCACCGCCTCGTCGAAGCGCCGGACCATGAGGTCGGCCACCCGCTCGGCCGCGTCAGCGCCGCAGACGACCACGAAGTCGTCCCCCCCGACGTGGCCGATGAAGGTCTGCGGGCCGCCCGCCTCTCGAGCGACGTCCTGGATCAGGGACGCCGTGGACTGGATGACCCCGTCGCCCCGCATGAATCCGTAGTGGTCGTTGTAGGCCTTGAAGTGGTCGAGGTCGGCATAGAGCACGGCGAACTCCACCCCCGTTCGCACCCGGCTCTCGATCGCGTCTTCGATCCGGACGTTGCCCGGCAGGCCGGTGAGCGGCGACTGCTGCCGCATCTCCTTCGACCGCCGGAGCACGCCACGGATCCGGGCCAACAGCTCCGGGGTGTCGAACGGCTTGACGATGTAGTCGTCGGCGCCGACCGAGAACCCCTCGAGCTTGTCGGCGGACAGGCCCCGAGCGGTGAGCATGATGACGCTCGCCCACGCCGTCCGGCTGTCCGCGCGCAGCTGCCGAGTGAGCTCGAAGCCGTCCAGGTTGGGCATCATCACGTCGGCCAGGATGAGCTCGGGGCATCGGTCGCGAGCCATCTCGATCGCCTGGACGCCGTCGCCGGCCACGCGGACCTCGTAGCCGGCCGCCTTCAGCTCGATCTCCAGGAGCCGGGCGATGAACGGATCGTCGTCGACCACCAGCACGGAGCCCCCGCCGGGCGTGCCCGCCCGCTCACTGTCGTCGTCGACCGCCACCGGCAGCGACCCCTTCCCGCCAGGAGGCTCCCGCTCCTCGCCCCCGATGCTGACGATTCGGCAGGATACCCCGGCCCGGGAGGCCGTTCGAGCGGGTCCGGTTCGTGCGACGATGGGGCCGTATGGAGGTGTTGGACTCCTTCCTGGACGCGGTGGGCGACACCCCGCTCGTCCGGCTCCGGCGGGTGACCCGCGGCCTTGCGCCGACGGTGCTGGCCAAGCTGGAGCTGCTGAACCCCGGCGGCAGCGTGAAGGACCGCATCGGCCTGCGGATGATCGAAGCCGCCGAGCGCGCCGGGCTCCTGAAGCCGGGTGGAACGATCGTGGAGCCGACGTCTGGCAACACGGGCCACGGGTTGGCCATCGCGGCCGCCATCCGCGGCTACAAGTGCATCTTCGTGATGCCGGACAAGATGAGCCAGGAGAAGATTGCCCTCCTGCGCGCGTACGGCGCGGAAGTGGTCATCACGCCGACGGCCGTCCCGCCCGAATCCCCGGAGTCGTATTACCGGGTGGCCGATCGGTTGACCGAGGAGATCCCCGGCGCGTTCCAGCCCAACCAGTACTTCAACGAGGAGAACCCGGCGGCGCACTACGCGACGACGGGCCCGGAGATCTGGCGCCAGACCGACGGGACGGTCACGGCGTTCGTGGCGGGCGTCGGCACGGGCGGAACGATCAGCGGCGTGGCCCGATACCTCCGTGAGCAGCGGTCCGACCTGCTGGTGGTCGGCGCCGACCCGGAGGGCTCCATCTACTCCGGCGACACCCACCCGTACCTGACGGAGGGCATCGGCGAGGACTTCTGGCCGAAGACCTTCGACCCATCGCTGGTCGATCGTTACGTGCGCGTCTCGGACCGCGACGCGTTCCGGATGGCGCGCCGGATCACCCGGGAGGAAGGGATCCTCGTCGGCGGTTCGTCGGGGACCGCCATGGTCGCCGCGGTGGAGGTGGCGCGAGACCTCGGGCCCGACGACGTGATCGTCGTGATCCTCCCCGACACCGGCCGCAACTACCTGTCGAAGCTCTACTCGGATTCCTGGCTGCTCCAGTACGGGCTCACCGACCGGCCCGAGACGGTTCGGGTGGAAGAGGTGCTCCAGGCCAAGGGTGGCGAGGTCCCGCCGCTCGTCACCGTGAACGCCCACGACAAGGTGAGGCAGGCCATCGACGTGCTCCAGCGATACTCGATCTCGCAGGCACCGGTCGTCCGGGAGCCGTCGATGGACGTGGCGCAGTTCGTGGGCGGGGTGCTCGAGAACGCGCTGCTGGACCGGATCTTCCGCGACCGCGACGCCCTCCAGGCGGACGTCGCCGAGGTCATGGGGCCGCCCATGGCGATGGTGGAGTTCGACGAGCCGATCGAGGTGGCGTTCGAGGCGCTCCAGACCGGCCCCGCCGTCCTCGTCGTGAAGGCGGGGCAGGCGCTCGGGGTCCTGACCCGGAGCGACCTCCTAGAATTCCTGGCGCATCGCCAGCGGCGCTGAGCCCGTGCGCTCGCTGGGGGTCGACGTGGGGGTTCGCAAGGGGCTCGACCTCGTCCTCGTGGACGGCCGCGAGGTGCTCGACACCGCACGGCGGGTCGCGGTGGACCGCTTCGCCGCGCTGGTCGACGACCTCGGGCCGGACGTGGTGGCCATCGACGCCCCGCCGGGGTGGGCCGCGACCGGCCGTTCCCGTCGAACCGAGCGGGAGCTTCGCTGGTTCGGCATCCAGTGTTTCAACACGCCGTCGGACGTTCGGATGGGCGATCATCCCTTCTACGAGTGGATGACGGTGGGGTTCGCCGCGTTCCGGGCGATCGAAGCTTCGTTTCCCCGCTACCGATCGGGATCCGTGCGGCGCACGGCCATCGAGGTCTTCCCCCACGCCAGCGCCGTCGTCCTCGCGGGATGCCTTCCCCCCCGAGGCGTGCCGGCCCACGCCTGGCGCCGGGAGGTGTTGCGCGCTCAGGGGCTCGACGCCCGGGCGCTGCGTTCGGCCGATCAGGTGGACGCCGCCCTGGCCGCCCTGACGGGCCGGCTCGCGCTCGAGCGACGATTCAGCGCGCCGGGCGACCCACGGGAGGGGCAGATCGTCCTGCCCACCGCGACGCTGCCCGCACACCCCTACCGGCGAGGCGTGGCGCCCCCGTCCGGCGACGGACAGGTGTCGCTGCCCGGCATGTCGGCCTGCGCGTGCGGGGACCCGCAGTGCCGGGCGATGACCGCTCGCGAGTTCGCCCCGGGGCACGACGCGAAACGCAAGTCGGCCCTGTGGGCGCTGGCGCGCTCCGGCCAGGAGGCCCTGGACGAGCTCCGTCGACGCGGATGGCAGGTTCCACCCGAGGTCCGATGACCCCCGAACACGAGGACGAACGCGACATGGACGAGACGAGGTTCGAGACCCGCGCGATCCACGTGGGTCAGGAGCCGGACGCGGAGTTCGGCGCCGTGAACATTCCCATCTACCAGACCTCGACGTATGCGCAGCCGGCCGTGGGTAAGCCGAAAGCCTACGACTACGCACGCGGGGGCAACCCCACGCGCGAGGCGCTGCAACACGTCCTGGCGTCGTTGGAAGGAGGACGCCGGGCGTTGTGTTTCTCGAGCGGGCTCGGAGCGACGACGACGCTCCTGCTGACCCTGCGGCCCGGCGACCACGTCGTGCTCGGCGACGACGTCTACGGCGGGACGTACCGACTCCTGGCCCGGGTCATGGCGGATTGGGGGGTCGACCTCGACACGGTGGACCTGGCCGATGAGGACGCGTTGCGTTCGGCCGTGCGCCCGCAGACCGCGATGGTGTGGGTCGAGACGCCCACCAACCCCCTCCTGAAGATCGTGGACATCGAACGGACGGCGGCGATCGCCCACGAGGCCGGCGCCACGTGTGTGGTGGACAACACGTTCGCCACGCCCTACCTGCAGCGTCCGCTCGAGCTCGGCGCCGACGTCGTCGTGCACTCCGTCACCAAATACCTCGGCGGCCACTCCGACCTGGTGGGTGGCGCCATCGTGGCCGACGACGAGGAGCTGCTGGACCGGCTCACGTTCCTCCAGAACGCGGTCGGCGCCGTGCCGGGCCCGATGGACTGTTACCTCGCGCTTCGGGGCGTGAAGACCCTCGCCGTTCGGATGGAGGCGCACTGCACCGGGGCCGAACGCGTCGCCGCCTTCCTGCGAGGTCACCCGAAGGTCTCCCGGGTCCGGTATCCGGGCCTCGAGGACCACCCGGCCCACGACATCGCGCGGCGGCAGATGCGGCGGTTCGGCGGAATGGTGAGCTTCGAGGTCTCCTCACCCGCCGAGGCGATCGCCGTGGCGGAGCGTACCCGGCTGTTCTTCCTGGCCGAGTCCCTGGGCGGGGTCGAGTCCCTCGTCGAGGTCCCGGCTCCAATGACCCACGCCAGCGTGGCCGGGTCCCCGCTCGAGGTGCCGGGCACGCTGGTTCGGCTCTCCGTCGGGATCGAACACCCGGACGATCTGGTGACGGATCTGGATCGGGCCCTTCGCGACTGACGGCCGTTGACCCTACCGGGACGGGCCGTCAGGTCATCAGGTCGGGCGGCGAACGCCAACGCTGCGCTCGAGTCGGGAGCCTCCGACGACGTGGCGAAAGGGACCCCGTCGCGAGAGCTGGTCGAGCGGATCCGCGCCGCCGTCGACGCGACTAGGAGATCACGAGGTCGCCGTCGTCGCGGGTCAGGGCCACGGCGTTGATTCCCCGGGGGCCCTCGACGATCCGGATCGGGAGATCGGCCCCGCCCAGCCAGTCCTCGAGCTTCCCCGCATCCCCGCCGACCTCGACCGACCCGATGCCCCGGACTCGCGCCCCGTGAGCGGCGCGCAGGCGGCCGGGATGGAGGCCGAACGGCATCTCCCAGGAGATGAAGAAGGGCATCCAGGGCTCACGACGCGGGTCCTCGAACCCCGCCGCCCGCCACCGGATCTCGGCGCCGTCGGGGCGGCGGCGAGATCCCGACGTGATCTCGAGGCCGAGCCGACCCGCCACGGCGTCAAGGTCGTCGGTGGACGCGACCACCGTGAACCAGCCGTCGCCGCCCGCCGTCCGTTCCAGCATCGTTCGCCCGAAGGTCGACGTGCGGGCCTCGTCAGCGTCCACCACGCCGATCAGCTCCACGTACGTCTCGCCGAGCGGGACGATCCGGTTCGCGGTGCCCCACCCCGAATGCCGCCCACCCGCCACCGAGTCCAACCCGAGCTCCCGACGCCAGCGTTCGGCGGCGGCCTCGAGATCGGCCACGGCGTACACGACGTGATCGAGTCGCACCACGGGGCGGTCAGGACCGGGGGCGCTTCAGGTAGGCCACGAGCGACTGCCCGCCCACCGGCGTCGTGATCTGCACGACCGAGACGAGCTCCCACCCGTCCTCCCCGAACGTATTGAGGATCTCGCCGGGGTTGTGCTCCAGGAGCGGCGCCACGAAGTATTCCCACGTCTGCATGTTCAGCCCTTTCCTCGCCCCGGCCCCTCGAGCCGACGGGACGTCCGTTTGATGCAGGTTCCCATGATGACGGTCATGCCCGCCTGCTCCGCGATGTCCCGGGCCTCCTCGCTCAGGATGCCGTCCTGGAGCCACAGCACCTTCGCCCCCCGGGCCACGGCCTGCCGGGCCACCGGCGGCGTCTGATCCGCACGCCGGAACACGTCGACGACGTCGATCTGGACGTCCTCGGGAACCTCGAGGAGCGATGGGTAGGCGCGTTCGCCCAGCACCTCGGTCTCCTTGGGGTTGACCGGCACGATCCGGTAGCCACGCGACTGGAGATACGACGCCACCTCGTGGGAGTACCGGTCGGGTTTCGACGACAGCCCGACGACGGCGATCGTCTTCGCATCGCCCAGGATCGACCGGAGCTCCGCGTCGGTCGGCGCATACGCGCCGTCGCGGTCGCTCATCGGCCCGCGCCCCCCGCCGTCTCCTGCGCGGCCTCCAGGAAGGTGTGGAGGATCCGCGCCGTGGCGCCCCAGATCGTGTGTTCGCCCATGTCGTACGCGTACCCAACGTAGTCGCGCCCGTCACGCGTCCACCGAACGTCGGCCTCGGCCGCCTCGAGCTCCTCGATCGGGTACTCGAGGACCTCCGAGATCTCGTGCGGGTTGGGCCGGTAGGGGGGGCGTTCATCCAACGCGCCCACGAACGGCACGACCAGGATCCCGGACACGAACGTGTACACGGGCGGCAGGGCGCCCAGGACCCGGACCCGGGACCGCTCCACGCCGAGCTCCTCTTCGGTCTCGCGAAGGGCGACGTCGCCCAGCGTGGCGTCGTCGTCGTGGCGGAGCCCTCCGGGGAAGGAGATCTCGCCCGCGTGGCGGGACATCGTCTCGGCCCGCTTCGTGAACACGAGCGAGCGAGCGCCGATCACCGGCACGAGCACGGCGGCCAGCCGGTCGCCGGGATCCGGACGCGGACGCGGATCGGGATCGAGCCGGCCGGCCAGCCGGCTCGGCAGATCGGTCGAGTACATTCATCGGCCATGGTAGAGGCGGCCGGGGGGATCTGCGGAGCGGCGGCCGCGACCACGACGCGCGAGCGGCACGCCCCTGGGGCCGGGTCTCGTGAGTGAGCGCTTCGACGTCTTCGTCATCGGCGGCGGAGGGACCGGTTCCGAGGTCGCGTTCCAGCTGGCGCGCCGGTCGGCGCTCCGCGTGGCGCTGGCCGAACAGGACCGGCTCGGCGGCGAGTGCAACCACTACGGCTGCGTCCCGACGAAGGTGATGCTCCGCAGCGCGAAGGTCGCCCATCTCGCCCGGGCCGCCGAACCCTTCGGCCTGCGAATCCCCTCAGTGGCGGTGGACCTTCCGGCCGTCCAGCGTCGAGCGCGGGAGATCGTCGAGAGCCAGTCCGGCTCCGGCGCCGCTCCGTTCGAGCGAGCGGGAGTCACGGTGTTCCTCCAACAGGCCCGACTGATCGGCGAGCGCCGGGTGGAGCTCGCCGACGGGACGATCGTCGAGGCCGATCGGGTGGTCCTGGCCACCGGGACCCGGCCCACGGTGCCGCCGGTCCCCGGGTTGAGGGACGGGCCCTACTGGACCAACCGGGAGGCCATCTGGGAGCCGGATCGGCCCCCGGAGTCGCTCGTCGTCGTCGGCGCCGGCGCCGTCGGCGTCGAGTTCGCCCAGATCTACGCGCGGTTCGGGACCCGCGTGACGCTTCTCGACGCCGAGCCGAGGATCCTGCCGGCCGAGGACGAGGACGTCTCGGCCGAGCTCGCCCCGGGGCTCGCCGAGGAGGGCATCCGGCTCCGGCTCGGCGCACGGATCGAGCGGGGCGTCCACGACGAGGACGGTTGGGAGCTCCATACGGCGGACGGCGAGATCCTCCGAGCCGACCGGGTCCTGGTCGCCACCGGGCGCCGCCCCGTGTTCGACGGGCACGATCTGGCCGCCGCCGGCGTCGAGCTGGACACGGCCGGGCGGCCCGTGTTGACCGAGACGCTCAGGACCACGGCGCCCGGCGTGTCGGCCGCCGGTGACGCCACCGGCGAGCTGCTGTTCACCCACGTCGGCGATTACGAGGCGGGCATCGTCGTCGACGACGTCTTGGGGGCGCCGCGGCCCCGCGACTACCGGGTGGTGCCCCGGGTGACGTTCTGCGACCCGGAGGTGGCGAGCGTGGGCCTCACCGAACGGCAGGCCGCCGCGGCCGGTCGCGACGTCGCTTCCGTATCCGTGCGCATCGCCGACAACGAACGCTCCCACATCGACGGGCGGACCCGGGGGCTGGTCAAGCTCGTGGCCGATGCCGGGTCCGGCGAGCTGCTCGGCGGCCACATCGTCGCCGGGGACGCCGGGGCGATGATCCACGAGGTCGTCGCGGCCATGGCCGGGCGTCTCCCGGCCGCGAGTCTCGGCGAGGCGATCCACGCCTACCCGACGTTGTCCGAATCCGTCCGGGACGCCTTCCGTGCCCTCGCGACCCGGCTCCGGACGGCCTGAGCCGTCGGGAACGCGGCGCCGGGCGAACGCGCTCCGGCGGTATCCTTGAGCCATGGAGCGCACCGCGGTGTTGACGGTCACGGACAAGGCCGCCGGCAAGATCCGTCAGCTCGCCCAGAAACAAGGCGCCGAACCGGCGCTGCGGGTCCGCGTGGTGGCCGGGGGGTGTTCCGGCTTCTCGTACGAGCTCTCGTTCGACCGCGAGGCCGAAGGTGACCACGTGATCCGCGCGGCCGACGGCGTCCGCGTGTTGGTGGACGACCGGAGCGCGCCGATCGTTGAAGGTTCGACGCTCGAGTTCAACGACGCGCTCCTGGGCGGCGGGTTGAAGATGCTCAACCCGCGAGCCACACACGAGTGCGCCTGCGGCGACTCCTTCTCGATCTGACGCCGGGCCGACCCGCCCGAACCCCTAGGCCACCTCGAGCGTGCCGGTCATCTGCGGGTGGATCGTGCAGTGGTATCCCGTCGTCTCCGAGATGTCGACCGTGACGTCGACCGACTCGCCGGGATCCAGCCGTTCGTCGACGCTGCCGTCGTCGAGGGTGAAGGTGTGGGCGGCCCCGTCGTCATTGGTCACCGTGACCGTCGTCTCCCCCGAGACCTGGAGCGTGGACGGGGAATACGCGAAACCCGAGATGGTGATCGTCGAGCCGCCGTTCCCCCCCGTCGCCTCGCCCGTGGTCGCGGCGCCCGTGGTCGCGCCGTTCTCGTCGCCGCCGTCGTCGTCGTCGCCGCCGCACGCCGCCGCCACGAGGGCGATCGCCAGCAGCGCGGCGACCAGAGCTCCGATCTTCGTCGATCGCATCCCATCCTCCCCGGTTCCGGCCCCGCCGGAGCGGGGCGTGTCCGATCGGCGTTCGCGGACGCCGGCGGTAGTACGCGCGACCGGGACCACCGGCTTGCCCGACCTGGTCCGATCGGTCCCGTCCCGTCCAGGGCCCTCTCCTATACTGCCCTTGGATGGCTCCCACCGCCGACAAGACCCAGTGGCGCGACCTGTATCACGAGGTCGTGGTGACCGGTCTGTGCACGGGCTGTACGGCCTGCATCGTGGCCTGCCCCTTCCACGTGCTCGGCTACGAGGACAACGTCCCGGTGCAGCTCCAGGAGGACGGTCCCGACGCGTGCGCCCACGGCGACAGGGGGTGTTCGTTGTGCACGCTCGCGTGTCCCCGATTCCGGGATTGGGAGGAGGACATCGACCGGCTCCTGTTCGGGCGGACTCGGTCGCCGGAGGAGGTCATCGGGCAGTACCAGGAGATCGTGCTGGCCCGGGCCGCCGCGCCCGAGGTCCTGCTGCGCGGCCAGGACGGCGGGGTGGTCTCGGCCCTGCTGATCTGGGGGCTGCGCACCGGCGAGATCGATGGGGCCCTGACGTCCAGGCTCTCGGACGACCGCCCCTGGGACGCCGAACCGACCGTCGTCACCGACGAGGAGGGCGTGCTCGCGGCCGCCGGCTCCCGGTACACGTATTCGGCCAACCCGCTCGCCCTGATCAAGGCGGCCGAGATGGGGCTGTCCAACCTGGCACTCGTCGGGATGTCGTGCCAGGCGAGTGTCAGCGGCTTGATGGCGGCGCGTCGGGTCAACAAGTGGGCGAAGAAGATCAAGTGGACGTTCGGGCTGTTGTGCTCGAAGAGTTTCACCTATGACGGGCTGATGGTCGAGATCGCGCAGAACCGCCTGGGCCTTGACCTGGACGACCTGGCCCGGGTCAACATCAAAGGCAAGCTGCTCTTCTACACGAACGACGGCGAGGAGAAGACCTACTCGCTCAAGCAGTCCCACGAGTTCACGCGGCCGGGCTGCCTGCGCTGCCCCGACTTCGCGGCCGAACACGCCGACATCTCGTTCGGCGGCCTGGGCCAGGGCGAAGGATGGACCCTGACGATCATCCGAACGGACAAAGGCCGCGACCTGTGGGAGCGAGCGGTGGCCGACGGCGTCGTGGAGTGGCGACCCGCGTCGGAGGACCCGGCGGCGCTGTCGCTGATGGCCAAACTCGCGGCCAAGTCCCGAGAGCGGTGGCCGACGGACGGGGCCGCCGACGGTCCGCGCATCCTGCCGGAGGCCGAACCCGCCGCCGTCTGACCCATTCTCGGGCGGGGCGTTGTCCGGGTCGCGCACACCGACGGAAGCCGCGAACGCCTCAACGACAGGTCGAACCCGCGACCTGAGCGGTCAGCCGACGGCCGGCCAGGCGGCCACGACCGGGTGGTCCTTGTCGGTCGGTCCGACCTGGGCCGCCCCTCCGGGCGAGCCGATCCCGCTGACGTCGTCGTTGAAGAACTCGGCGTTGATGGGCGTGAACTGCTTCCAGTCGGCCGGGACGTCGTCTTCGTAGAAGATCGCGGTCACCGGGCACACCGGCTCGCAGGCACCGCAGTCGACACATTCGTCCGGATGGATGTAGAGCATCCGGCCGCCCTCGTAGATGCAGTCCACCGGGCACTCATCCACACACGCCCGGTCCTTCACGTCGATGCACGGCTCGGCGATCGTGTACGTCATCGAACTCTCCCTCGCTCCGTTCTCCCCGTTTGCACGGTGCGAACCTTGCAAATCCAGAGTCTACACCGTCCCCCGGTCACCCGGGCGCGAGCGCGAGGAGCGTCCGCTCGATGGAGGGGGCGGGCTCCCCCACCGCCACCGGATACACGACCGCGAGGTCCGCCCCCGCTTCCCGGTATCCGGAGACCCGTTCGGCCGCATCGGCCCCGACGGCGCACACCGCCCGGACCAGGGCGTCGGGAACCTCGTCGGGGCGCCCCCCTTGATGCGCTCGTGCGG
>DATHVC010000233.1:0-4053 GCA_035461565.1 Actinomycetota bacterium | reverse complement strand
CCTGGATGCCACCGTGGTCCGCTCGATTCTGGTGCCGTCGACGATGAAGCTGCTCGGCGACCGCAACTGGTATCTGCCCCGCTGGCTCGGTTGGCTGCCGAAACTGGACGTCGAGGGCCACGAGGTGTCCCAGGAGGTCGTCCTGCCCGAGCTCGAGCCGGTCGAGAACGGCCGGGTGGGCGCCGCGGTGGAGTCCGTGCCCGTCCCCGAGGAGCGCTGAGCCCTCGAGCGACCGGCAACCACGACGAGGGGTCCCCGGCCGGGACCCCTCGTCTTCCCTTCCCTGGTAGGGTCCGACGGCGATGGAGGAGGAGAGCGACCTCGATCGTCGGAGCGAGCGCGACGCGCTCCGTGAAGCCCTCGGACGGGTCGGCGTGTGGAGCTTCGCCCTGGAGGCGCTACCGGCCGCGGAGGAGCGGGACGCCGCCGCCGAGATCGAGTCGATGGGGTACCGGGCGATCTGGTTCCCGGAGGCGGTGGAGAGCCGCGAGGTCTTCTCACACGCGTCCTGGCTCCTCTCCTCGACAGAACGGGTCGTCATCGCAAGCGGCATCGCCAACATCTGGGCCCGGGACGCCACCGCCATGGCGAACGGGTGGCGCATGTTGACCGACGCCTTCGAGGGCCGGTTCCTGCTCGGTCTGGGGGTGAGCCACGCGTCCTCGGTGCGCCGCCGGGGATCGTCGTACGTCCGCCCACTGTCCGCCATGCGCGATTACCTGGACGCGATGGATCGCGTCTCGTCTTCGGCCCCCGAGCCGCCGGGCGAACCGCGGATGGTGCTGGCGGCGCTCGGCCCTCGGATGCTCGGGCTGGCCGCGGAACGGGCCCTCGGCGCGCACCCCTATTTCGTGCCCGTGGAGCACACGGCGTTCGCGCGGCAGCGGCTCGGTTCCGGACCGGTCCTGGCCGTGGAGCAGACGGTCGTGCTCGAGTCCGATCCATCGGAGGCCCGGGCCGTCGGGCGACAGTTCGCCGCGGGATACCTACAGTCCCCGAACTACGCGAACAACCTCAAGCGGATGGGATGGACGGACGCCGACGTCTCCGGCCAGGGCTCGGACGCCGTGATCGACGCCGTCGTGGCGTGGGGCGACGTCGACCGGATCGCCTCCCGGGTTCGCCAGCACCTGGATGCGGGCGCCGACCACGTCTGTGTGCAGGTCGTCACGGACGACGACGGCGACGTGGCGCTTCCCCAGCTTCGCGAGCTCGCCCCCGCCCTGCTCGAGCTCTGACGCCCGTTTCGTTCGCGTCAGGCGCGGTTGCGAAGCCGCGCGAGGACGGCCGGGCTCTCGAGTTCACGGAGGGCGTCGGCGGCGACCCATCGAGCGGCCCGTGAGTCGAGCCGGCCGATCCGGCGCGCGGTCGCGATCGCCCGGCGGTGCAACTCCGGGCTGCGTTTGCCGATCTGGCGGAGCGCCCAGTTCACCGCCTTCTTCACGTAGGGGCGTTCGTCCGTTGCTTGGGCCAGGATCAGCGGGAAGAACGCCCCAAAGCGCTCGTCGGGCACGTCTTTGCGGTGAACGGCCGCCCACGCCATCAGCGCGAAGCCGGCGCGTTTGACGAACTCCTCCGGACGTTCGGTCCATTCGGCGGCTTTGTCGAACGCCAACGGCGTCTTGTCGAAGAGGTTCCCGCACGCCTGGTCGCACAGGTCCCACGACCCGACGTCGTGCACCCACCGCTCCATCTGCTCCTCCGTGACGAGCGCCGGGTCGTCCACGATCGTGGCCAGGATCCTGGCCTCGTGGATGCCGCTGTCCCACAGGGCGGCCGCGAGCCCGTGGTCGCGGGGCAACGTCCGGGCCAGTCCGCGGAGCTCGGTCATGGTCACCCCCAGGGCGTGGCGCACGTCGATCCCGTAGCGGGCCATGCCCTCCAGACGGGTCGGGTCGGCGAACTTCCGGAGCGAGCGGAGCACCTGGGGGACGGTCGGAGGCCGACCGCGGGTTCGCCCCGTCGCTGGCGTGGTCAGACCTCGTCGTCCGGTGAACGGCGCGACGGAAGTGATTCGACGTCGTGCGCGTCGCGCCGACGGCGGGCGAGGTCCAAACGAGTCTCGATGTCTCGCTGGAACGTGCGCATGCGGCGTTTCGCGTACCAGATGCCGATCCAGGTCAGCAGGACGAGCGACAGGATGAGCGAGAGGACGAGGACGAGCGTCGCTTCGACCACCGCGCCGAGGACCCCGGTGGCGGCGGCGAGCAGGAGGAGCAGGAGGACGACGATCAGCACCCATCCATCCTACGAGCGGACCCCGGCTACGGGCGGGCCGCGGCGAGGATGCGCCGCACCACGGCTTCCGGGCGCTGGAGCGGAAGATCGTGGATGCCCTCGATCCACTCCAACCGCACCGGCCCACCGATCGACCTGACCTGGGCAGCGGCGGCACGGCGGTCGAACTCGTTTGGGTAGTCCGATCTCCGAGGACGGACCGCCAGGACCAGCGTCGGGACCCGGACCCGCCGCAGGAGCGCGATCGGGTCCTGCCCCCACAGCGCTCTCAGGATGCGAAGGTGGTTGGCTCGTGACAGCCGCGGGCGGATCCGCCCCTGCCGGTCGACGTGGAGGATCTGGAGCACGGCCGCCTCGATCGCAGGCGTGACCCGGAGGTCGTTCCCCAGATGGGCTCGCATGCCGGCGCGGAAGTCCTCGACCGACATGCCGGCGATGTCCGGTGGCGCGAACGCCCGTCGCGCCGACGGCCAGTCGAACCGGTCGCGCATCCGCACGAACCCGCCGTCCACTAGGACTGCCGCCCGGACGAGATCGGGGCGGGCCACCGCGAGCTCGAGCGCGACGTTGGCTCCCCACGAATGGCCGGTGACCACGGGACGCCGAAGGCCCAGGCGTTCGATGAGGGTCGCGGCGTCGACGCGGGTCCGATCGAACCCGTACCCGTGCCTGGGCTTGCTCGACCGGCCGTGCCCGCGCTGGTCCACGGCGACGGCCCGCACCCCTCGCCGCGCGAGCTTCGGCCCGACGAGGTCCCAGATGTGCGAGGTCGAGGCCAGGCCGTGGAGCAGGAGGGCGTCCACGGTCGGTCGGTGGAGCGGCTCCCACGTCCGGACGACGAGCGCCACCCCATCGCCGACGCCGACCCGCTGCTCGGCCACGACGGGCAGGGTAGTCTGAACAACGATTCAACGAGGCACCGAGGAGGGGAGATCGTGGCGGACGCGCTCCAGAACTTCATCGACGGGCGCTGGGTGGACGCCGCCGACGGCGAACGGTTCGACGTGTTCGATCCGGCCACCGGTGAGGTGATCGCGACGGCGCCCAGCTCCAAACGCGCCGATGTCGAGGCGGCGGTGGCCGCGGCGCGCCGGACGTTCGACGACGGCGAGTGGTGGCCCGGTTCGGCCGCGCGCGAACGCGGCCGGATCCTGCTCCGAGCCGCGGACATCGTGCGACGGGAGCAGGAACGGCTGGCCCATACGGAATCGCTAGACTCCGGCAAGCCGATCGGCGACGCCCGGGAGGACGTCGCAGAGGTCGCGTTCATGTTCGAGTACTACGGCGGGTGGGCAACGAAGATCGACGGAGACGTCCACCAGCTGTCGCGCGACGCGATGTTCATTGTGTGGAAGGAGCCGATGGGCGTCGCCGTCGGCATCACCCCGTGGAACTACCCGTTGATGATGGCGAGCCAGAAGCTCGCGGCGGCGCTCGCGGCCGGGTGCACGTTCGTCCTGAAGCCGCCGGAGCAGACGCCGCTCACCTGTCTGGAGTTGCCGAAGATCCTGGAGGAGGCCGGCCTGCCGACGGGCGTGTTCCACGTGTTGACCGGGTTCGGCGAGACCGCCGGCGCCGCGCTGGTCGAACATCCCGGCGTGGACAAGGTCGCGTTCACCGGTTCGCGGGAGGTCGGGAAGAGCATAATGCGGTCGGGGGCGGACACGTTGAAGCGGGTGACGCTCGAGCTCGGCGGCAAGTCGCCGAACATCGTGTTCGCCGACGCCGACTTCGACCAGGCGGTCGAGGGATCGTGCAACGGCGTGTTCTGGAACCAGGGGGAGATCTGTTCTGCGGGGACGCGGGTCTTCGTCG
>DATHVC010000232.1:0-13871 GCA_035461565.1 Actinomycetota bacterium | reverse complement strand
GACGGCGCCACGTAGCCGTCGAAGGTGATCTCCTCGTACGCGGCGTCGTGCAGGAGCACCAGGTCGTTCTCGCGACAGAATGGCACGGCCTCGCCGAACGTCCGGTCGTCGGCCACGGCGGCCGTCGGGTTCGAGGGGAAGTTCAGCCAGAGGACCTTGGTCCGTTCGGTGACGCCGGCCGCCGACAGGTCCGGGCGGAAGTCGCGCTCGGCCGGCATCGGAAGGGACACCGTCGTCGCCCCGGCCAGGCGGCTGGCGATCCCGTAGACCGGGTATCCGGGGTCGGGGATCAGGGCCTCGTCCCCCGGATCGAGGAAGGCGAACGCGATGTGCCCGATCCCCTCCTTCGAGCCGATCAGCGCCATCACCTCGGTCTCGGGGTCGAGCTTGACGCCGTGACGCCGGGCGTACCAGCCCGCCACGGCGGTGCGGAACTCGAGCGAGCCGTAATAGCTCGGGTATTGATGCGTGGCCGGATCGGCGACGGCCTCGCGCATCGCCTGGACGACGTGCGGCGGGGTCGGCCGGTCGGGATCGCCCACGCCGAGCGAGATCACGTCCACCCCCTGCGCCCGTTTGGCGGCGAGCTTGCGATCGAGCTCGGCGAACAGGTACGGCGGGAGCGTCTCGATGCGTTTGGCGATCCTCACGCGCCAAACCCTCTCGCCGCGAGCCAGGCCTCGTCGAGCGTGGCCTGGAACACGCGCTCGGCGGGGCCGGTGAGCAGCACCTCGTCGGCCGTGCGCTCGACCACCAACGGACCGCCCGGGAACCGGACCTCGGCCCTGGACGGCACGAGCCCGGCCTCGTTGGCCGCCACCAGGACCGCGCACGCGCCGGTGCCGCACGCCATGGTCTCGCCGGAGCCTCGTTCCCACACCCGGGCCCGGATGGCGCCGTCCTCCACGGCGACGAACTCCACGTTGGTCTTCTCCGGGAAGCGGGCGTCATGTTCGATCCGCGGTCCGATCGCGCGGACGTCCACCTCGGCCGGGTCGCGTTCGACGAACAGAACGAGGTGCGGGTTGCCCATCGACACCGCCGTGGCCTTGTAGGTCCGGCCGTCGACCTCGAAGGGTTCCGTCAGGAACGATTCACCCGCCGGGCCCGCCATCGGGATATCGCCGCGAGCGAACGCCGGCGGCCCCATGCCGACCGTGACGGCGTGCACGATGCCGTCCCGTACGTCGAGCGACAGGTGTTTCACGCTGCCCCGGGTGTCCACGTCGAGCTCGGTCGCCGTGGTGAAGCCCCGCTCGAAGACGAGCTTGCCGAGGCAGCGGATGCCGTTGCCGCACATCTCGGCCAGCGATCCGTCGGCGTTGCGATAGTCCATGAAGAAATCGGCGCCGCCGCGGCCGCGCACGACGCGGATCACGCCGTCCGCCCCGACGCCGAGGTGCCGGTCGCACACGGCGGCCACGAGCCGGGGATCGAGTGGGTGTTCGTCCTCCAGGTCCTCGAGCAGGACGAAGTCGTTGCCCGTCCCGTGATACTTCCACATCGTCCGTTCAGCCATCGAGGTGCTCCGCGATCTCGTCCACGATCCTCTCGGCCCCTCCCGCGTCCGGCTCGAACCACCGGATCCGGGGATCCCGCCGCAGGAACGCCACCTGCCGGCGCGCCAGCGCCGTCGTCCGCCGCACCGTGCCGGCCACGGCCTCCTCCAGCGTCAGCTCGCCGGCCAGGTGCCGCGCGAACTCAGCGTACCCGATGGCCTGGGACGCGGTGAGCCAGTCCCCGAATCCCCGTTCGACCAGCCCGGCGACCTCGTCCAGCAGGCCGAGCTCGAGCATGTGGGCCACGCGGTCCCGGATCCGCTCGGCGAGCCGGACACGGGGAAGCCGGATTCCGGCGGCCCGCAGGCGGGACGGGTCGAACCGCTCCCACGCCGGGGCGAAGCTCGAGAACGGGCGACCGGTGAGCTGGGCCACCTCGAGCGCGCGTACCGTTCGGCGAACGTTGGCCGGCTCGATCTTCGCGGCGGCGACGGGGTCGCTGCGGGCCAGCCGCTCGTACAGCTCGGCCGCCCCGACGCGCCCGGCCTCGGCCTCGAGCGCCGACCGGACGCCGGGGTCGGTCGGCGGCAGCTCGAGGTCGTCGGCGATCGCTCGCAGGTACAGGGCCGTCCCGCCGACCAGCAGCGGACGGCGCCCGCGCCCGCGAACGCCCGCGATGGCCTCGCGCGCCAGTGCCTGGTAGCGGGCCACGCTGAAGGGCTCGGATGGCTCGGCCACGTCGATCAGGTGGTGGGGGACGCGGCTTCGTTGTTCCGCGGTCGGTTTGGCCGTGCCGACGTCCATCCCACGGTAGACGAGCATCGAGTCCACCGAGACGATCTCGGCACCGAGCCGCTCGGCGACGGCGATGGCCGCGTCGGTCTTTCCCGTGGCGGTGGGGCCGACCAGCGCGAGCAGGGACGGATCCGTGGCGTCGCCGTCCCGGGTCATCGGCCGACGGCGACCGACTCCTCCGGTTCGCGGGAGGCGACGCTCGCTCGCGCCCGCTCGCTCGCTTCTCGAGCCCCCCGCACCCCCCGGCCGAGGACCCCGTCGAGGTGGTGCGGGTGGGCGCCGACGATCTCCACCTCGACGAACTCGCCCGGCGCGTGGTCGCCGTCGACGTGCACCACCCGGTTGGTGCGGGTCCGGCCCTGGACGCGGCCCTTGCGCCCGTGGCCCTCCACCAGCACCTCGACCCGCTTCCCTACCTGCTCGCGCATGCGGTCGAGCGAGACCGACTCCTGGAGCGCCACCAGCCGGTCGAACCGTTCCCGGACGACCTCCTTTGGGACCTGTTCGTTCATCGTGGCGGCGACCGTTCCCGGGCGCGTCGAATACTGGAACGTGTACGCCTGGTCGAAGCGAGCTCGGCGAACGGCCTCGAGCGTGTCCTCGAAGTCGCGGTCGGTCTCGCCGGGGAACCCCACGATCACGTCGGTGCTGACAGCCACGTCGGGGATCGCGGCGCGGATCCGCTCGAGCCACTCCAGGTACCGCTCGCGCCGATAGCTGCGTCGCATCGCTTTCAACACGCGGTCGGAGCCGGACTGGAGCGGGAAGTGGAGGTGTTCGCACACCTTGTCGCTCTCGGCCATCGCGTCGATCACATCCGGCGTGAAGTCGTGGGGATGCGGGCTCGTGAACCGGATGCGACGGAGCCCGTCCACCTCGTTCACCGCTCGCAGGAGGTCGGCGAACAGCGGCCGGCGCGACGACCCGGGGACCGTCAGGTCGCGGCCGTACGTGTTGACGTTCTGCCCGAGCAGCGTGATCTCGACCACTCCCTGTCTCGCCAGAGCCTGGACCTCCGCGAGCACGTCCCCGACCGGCCGGGACAGCTGCGGCCCCCGAACGAGCGGCACGATGCAGAACGTGCAAGCGTTGTCGCATCCCACCGCGATCGAGACCCAGGCGTGGTGGGCCACCTCGCGCCGTGCCGGCAACGCGCTGGGGAACACCTCGGTGAACTCGCGGACGTCCATCTGGGGACCCTCGTGGTCGGATCGGTGCAGCAGCTCGAGGAGGCCGGGGAGCGCGTGGGTGCCGATGACGACGTCCACCCAGGGCGCGCGCTCCCGGATCCGGCCGCCGTCCTTCTGGGCCAGGCACCCGGCCACGACGATCCGCATCCGGGGGTTCCGCTCTTTGAGCGGGCGAAGGTGGCCGAGGTTCCCGTACAGGCGGTTGTCCGCGTTCTCGCGGATGGCGCAGGTGTTGAACACGACGACGTTCGCGTCGGCGGCCTCCTCCGTGGGGACGTATCCGTCCGCGGTGAGCAGCCCGGCGATGCGCTCGGAGTCGTGTTCGTTCATCTGGCACCCGAAGGTGCGCAGCACGTACCGGCGTTCCTTCACCCGGTGAGGGTACCGAACGTCACGCCTCGAGGCGGTACCCCATGCCTCGCACGGTCGAGATCAGGCTCTCTCCGAGCTTGCGGCGCAGGTACCCCACGTACACGTCGACCACGTTCGACCCGGGGTCCCGGTCGTACCCCCACACCAGGCTGAGGAGCTGCTCCCGGGACAACACCTGGCCCCGGTGGCGGAAGAACGTCTCCGCGAGCGCGAACTCACGCGCCGACAGATCCACCTCGCGATCCCCCACCCGGGCCCGGCGCCGGCGGAGGTCGAGCGTGACGTCGCCGGCGGTCAGCTCGAGGTCGTGCGGCTCGCCGCCGCCGCGCAGGCGAGCCCGGATTCGTGCCAGGAGCTCTTCGAAGCGGAACGGCTTCGTGACGTAGTCATCGGCCCCCAGGTCGAGGCCGGCCACCGTGTCCTGGACCTCGGACCGGGCCGTGAGGACCACCACGGGCAGGTGGCTGCCCGCGCGGCGGAGCTCCTCGAGCACCGAAAGGCCGTCCAGCGCCGGGAGCCCGAGATCGAGCACCAGGAGGTCGAACTGGTCCGAACGGGCCAGCGCCAGGGCCGAGGAGCCGTCCGCCACCACGGTGGGCGTGAATCCACTGGCCCGAAGGCCCTTCTCCAGGAACGAGGAGATGCCCGCCTCGTCCTCCGCGATCAGGATCCGCGCCCCGCCCATCACCCGGCCTCCGGCACCCCACCGCCGGGATCCTCCGATCCGGCGGCGTCCTGATCCACGGGGACCTCGATCGTGAACGTCGTGCCGACCCCGATCTCGCTGTCGACGCGAACCCGGCCGGCGTGGCCTTCCGCGATCGCCCGCACGATGGCCAGTCCCAGGCCCGCTCCCTCCGACCGCCGACCACCGGCCCGCGCGAACCGCTCGAAGATCCGTTCACGTTCTTCGGCCGGGATGCCCGGCCCGGTGTCCCGTACCCAGAGCTCCGCCACCCCGTCGCGGATCCGAGAACCCATCGCGATGACCTGCCGATCGCTCGTGTGGTCGACGGCGTTCTGCAACAGCTGGATCAACGCCTGCTCGAGCCGCTCCCGATCGCCGACGACGGCCCCGTCGGCCACGTCGTCCAACCGCCAGTCGCGCTCGGCGAGCGCCGCGGCCTTCTCGTGCACCTCCCGGGTCAGCGACCCCACGTCCACGAGATCGAACTCGAGGAACTGCGGCTGCTGGGTCTTCGCCAGAAGCAGCAGGTCGTTCACCATCCGACTCATCCGGTCGAGCTCGCTGGTGACGAGCGCCACCGCATGTGCGCGCTGCTCCGGATCGTCGCCGAGCACCTCGAGCTGTCCGCGGATGATCGTGATCGGCGTGCGGAGCTCGTGGCCGGCGTCGTCCACGAACGCCCGCTGCGCCCGGAAGGCGCCCTCGAGGTGGTCGAGCAGCTCGTTGAAGGTCTGCGCGAGATGCGCGATCTCGTCCGAGCCGCTCGCCTCGACCCGGTGGCTGAGATCGGTCTCGGAGATGGATCGGGCGCTGAACTCGACCGTTTGCACGCGGTCGATGATGCGCCGGGCCACGAGGAACGCCAGCAGCGAGCCGACGAGGAGGGCTCCCACCCCGACGAAGCCGGCGGCCCGGACGGCGGGACGGATGGACTCGGCCTCGAGATCGCGGAACACCGCGGCCACGAACACCCCTTCGGTCCGACCCGCCACCTGCACCGGCATCGCCAGGTAGCGGACCGCGCCCCCCGGCGTCTGGACCGCCTCCATCTCGACCTCCGAGACCCCCACCCAGCGGCGCACCAGATCCGGGTCTTCGTCGAGCCGGTACGGCAACACGTTGCGGCTGCGGACGAACAGCTCGCCCTCCACGAACGACAGGAGCGCTTCGTTGCGGGCGGGGACGTTCCGTTCGAAGAACACCTCCAGGATCCGCCGGACGTCGGTCCCGAACGGCAGGCCGGTCTCGGGGTCGTTGCCCCGAGCGAGCCGGGTCAGCTCGCGCGATTCCTGGACGAGGTCCGAGTCGATCCGGCCGTCCAGTCCCGCGAACAACACCTGGCGCACCAGCACCACGGACACCAGCGTGGCCACCGTCATGAGCGCCGCGAAGGCGACCAGGATCCGAGCCGCGATGCTGGAGCTCAGGCGCCTCCGGGGTGGGGACGGCCCCCGGGCCGCGGGCCGCCCGGGGGCCGTCTGGTGTTCGAGCGCGGATGGATCAGGTGTCGCTGCCACCGGAGATGCTGTCGCGCGAGACGCTGGCGGCCCCGCCGCCACCGTTCCCGCCGCCGTTGGTGTCACCGTTGGTGTTGGTTCCACCGGTGCCACCCCCGCCGCCGACGTTCGCGACGACGCTGTCGTTGGCGGTTCCGGTGCCCCGGCTACCCCGGGTGTCGCCTTCTCGGGTTCCGTCCCGGCCGTCGTCGGTTCCGGTCCCGGTGCCGCGGCTCCCCCGGGTGTCGCCCTCTCGGGTTCCGTCCCGGCCGTCGTCGGTTCGGGAGGCGTCCCGCGCTCCGCCTCGGGTTCGGGTCCCCGTGTCGTCCCCATCGTCGTCATCGTCCCCGATCTCGCCGGCGGGGGCATCGTCCTCCTTCCAGGCCTGGTCGAGCTCCAGCGCATCAACCGGCCGGGTCCCGTTCCAGGGTTGCGTCACCACCAGTCCCAGGCCGAGCGCCACCAGGGTCGCCAGGCCAACTACCGCGATCTTTCCCCACGGCATCACCATCACTCCCTTCTCGTTCTCGGTTTCAGCTGGTTGAGCACCATGCGCCGGGGGTGGCGCAGGAGCGGCTCGACCAGGTCGGCGACCTCCGCCGCGGCCGGCCGGTCCGCGGGTTCGAACGCCAACGAGGCCTCGACCGCCGTCTTGAGCTCCCCTGGCACGTGCTCGGGGAGCGGCTCCATGCCTTCGACGAGCTGCGGGAACCGCGCCTCGGGCGACGGGTCCTCCGGATCCCCCGCCCGGAAGGCGGGGCGCCCGGCCAGGGCCTCGTACACGGTCACGCCGAGCCCCCACACGTCGGCGGGCGGCCCCACCCGCCCGGGAGACGGCGCGCACTGCTCCGGCGCCATGTAGGCGTCGGTCCCGATCGGGACGTCGAGCCGGGCCGCCGACTCGATCGACCGCGCGATGCTGAGGTCGATCAGGCGCGGGGGCGCCCCCATGATCAGGTTCTTCGGCTTCACGTCCAGGTGGACCAGGCCGGCTCCGTGCAGGTAGTGCAGGGCCGAGGCGACCTCGATCGCCAACGGCGCCGCCTGCACCGACTCGACCGGGCCGAACCGCCGGATCAGGGTGGAGAGCCTCGGCCCCTCCACGAGCTCGAGCACCAGGTGCGGGCGCTCCTCATCGACCCCCGACCGCAGCATCCGCGCGACGGCGGGATGATTGACCGCCGCGAGGACCTCCGCCTCGGAGCGAAGGCCGCGGATCGCGGACTCGTCGTCCACCCGATCCGGGCGGAGCACCTTCGCCACGACCAAGTGGTGCAGACGCTGGTCGAACGCCAGATACGCCTCGTACCGAGAGCCACCGCCCAGGAGCTCCTGCGCCAGCAGGCCGGGCGCAATCTCGTCGCCGACCTCAAGCCCCCAGTGGTGCCGGAGGCCGCTCGTCACGGTCGCCATGTCGTCTCGTCTCCTCGTTCCCGTAGGTCAGCGCGTGTCGTTCCGGGTGCGGTCGTTCGTGCTGTTCGCCGTGCGGTCGCGCGTGCTCGTGCCGGGGCCGTCCTTGGTCCGGTCCCGCGTTAGGTCGCCGCGGCTGCGGTCGTCGCCGCGCGAGACGCTCGTCACCCGGCTGTTGGTGCCGTCGTTGCTCTCGACCCCGCTCGTGAACGACTTCGTCCCGTTCGTGCCGTCGTCCGTCCCGTTGTCGTCCCGGTCGTCGTCGTCATCCGACACGACGAGCGCGGCCGCATCCTCCTCGCGGGCCAGCACGACGTCGTCGTCGGCCAGTCCCTCGGCCGACGTGACCGCCGGGTACACGAAAGCCACCAGCGCCGCCACCATCAACCCGATCAGAATCCTCGGAACCATCGGACACCTCCGCTTTCTCGATCGATCCATCAAGTCGAAGGTATCCGGGGGCGGTGAGGCATCCGTAAGGCACGGATGAGACTCCTCTCATCCGTGCCTGGCGGCTACTTGGCGTATTCGACCGAGCGCGTTTCGCGGACGACGGTGATCTTGATCTGGCCCGGGTACTGGAGCTCTTCCTCCACCTGTTTGGCGATGTCCCGGGCCATGACCTGGGCCGACAGGTCGTCCACGTCGATGGGTTTGACCATCACCCGCACCTCGCGACCGGCCTGCATCGCGTACACCTTCTCCACCCCCGGGTAACTCGTGCAGATCTCCTCGAGACGCTCCAGCCGCTTCACGTAGGTCTCGAGGCTCTCGCGCCGGGCCCCGGGCCTGCCGCCCGAGATCCCGTCGGCGATCTGCGCGATCACGGCCTCGATCGTGCGCTGCTCCACCTCGCCGTGGTGCGACTCGATGCAGTGCACCACCTCCGGGGACTCCTTCATGCGGCGCGCGATCTCGGCGCCGATGATCGCGTGCGAACCCTCGACCTCGTGCGTCACGGCTTTGCCGACGTCGTGCAGGAGGGCGCCTCGTTTGGGGATCGAGGGATCGACGCCGAGCTCCGTGCTGATCGCCGCGGCGATGTGCGCGGACTCCACCAGGTGTCGGAGCACGTTCTGGCCGTACGACGTCCGGAACTGGAGCCGCCCGAGCAGCCTGATCATCTCGCGGTGCATGTCGGTGATGCCCACCTCCATGACGGCCTCCTCGCCGGCACGGCGGATGCGCTCCTCGATCTCGCCGGCCGACCGCTCGAACGTCTCCTCGATCCTCGCCGGATGGATCCTGCCGTCCTGGACGAGCTTCTCGAGCGTGAGCCGCGCGGTCTCCCGGCGCACCGGGTCGAAACACGACAGGACGACCGCCTCCGGCGTGTCGTCGATGATCAGGTTCACGCCGGTGGCGGCTTCGAACGCTCGGATGTTCCGCCCCTCGCGGCCGATGATCCGTCCCTTCATGTCCTCGCTGGGCAGCGAGAACACGGAAACCGACGACTCCGCCGTCTGCTCGGACGCGACGCGCTGGATCGCGATCGTCACGATCTTGCGAGCGCGCTCCTCTCCCTCCTCGCGCGCCTTCTGCTCGATCTCCCGGACCGTGGCCATCGCTTCGCGTTTGGCGTCCTCGACCACCTGCCCGCGCAGGGCCTCGCGGGCTTCCTGCGCGGTCATGTGGGCGACGTCCTCCAGGCGTTTGCGGTGTTGCTCGGCCGCCTGCTCGAGCTGCTGGCGCACCTGCTGGAGCTTCCGGTCCCGGTCGTCCAGCTCCTCGGCCCGGCGCCCCGCGTCGTCGATCTTGCGATCGACCGCGGTCTCCTTCTGTGCGAGCCGTTCCTCCTGGCGCTTGACCTCCTCGCGCCGAGACCGCAGGTCCTCCTCCGCCTCGCGCCGGAGCCCGCCGATCTCGTCGCGGGCCTCGACCAGCGCTTCTCGCGTGAGGTGCTCGGCCTCACGTTCGGCCTCGAGGATGACCTTCTGCGCTCTGGCCTCGGCGCTGTGGACCTGCGACTGGGCGATCGCCTTGCGCACGAGGAACCCGATGCCGATCCCGACGGCGAGTGCCACGGCACCCACGAACGCTTCCATCGTCGCCTCCCGGACAAACGACAACACGGCCGAACCGTGGCCCACCGGGCCCTGTTCGGCCGTGCGTCCGATACGAGTGATCTAGGGACGGCGCTGGCGCGGCGGCCGCTCGCCTCCCCGGATCCGATGTGCTCCCTGGAAACCTTGGGTCTTCGATCTCAACGTGTCAGGCGCGTCTCGAACAGTTGACGATCCGATGAACCTTCTTCCAGCCGAGGGTACGGCCTCCCGAACGATGAGGCAAGGCCCGCCCGACCGGAGCTCCGGACACCTAGTCGGGCTGGACGTCCAGGGCGGCGCGGGCCGCGCTGCGAGCGAGGGCGGGTTCGTACCCGCGCCGGGTCAGGAACGCCACCAGACGCGGATACGCCCGTTCGGGCCGCAGGCCTCCCAGCCGGCGGGCTCGACCCCGCGCCAGCTCCAGCGCTCGCTCCTCGTCGGCGACCCCCACCTCGTCCAGCGTCCGCTCGATCGTCGCTCGGTCCACTCCTTTGGCCGCCAGCCGGTTCACGATGGCCCGGCGCCCCGACAACCGGGCCGAGACCTCGTGTTCGACCACCCGCCGCGCGAAGTCGGCGTCGTCCACCAGGCCCACGGCCTCGAGGCGTTCCAGCTCGCCCTCCACCTGGACGGTGTCGAACCCGGCCCGGAGCAGCCGAGAGCGCAGTTCGCTGCGGGACCGAGGGCGGACGGCGAGCAGCCCGAGCGCCCGTTCGTGGCAATCCAGCCGGGGACGAGGCATGGGAGCGGGCGAGATGACCGGGGGCGGCCGACCCTTCCCCTAGCCGGCCGCGACCCCGGTCGTCTCACGCTCCTTCTTCCCCGGACGCGCCGAGGGTTCACCTTCGTCGGCGGCGTCGGGGACCCGGATCGTTTCGTCGCCGTCGGGACCGAACGCGGTGAGGCCGACCGCCTCCCGCACCCTCCGCTCGATCTCGGCGGCGAGGTCGGCGTGTTCGGACAGGAACTGCCGGGCGTTCTCGCGGCCCTGTCCGAGCTGGTCCCCTTCGTAGGTGAACCAGGCGCCGCTCTTCTTCACGATCTCGAGATCGACGCCGACGTCGAGGAGGCTTCCCTCCTTCGAGATGCCGATCCCGTACATGATGTCGAACTCACACTGGCGGAACGGCGGCGCCACCTTGTTCTTGACCACCTTGACCCGCGTGCGTGAGCCGACCACCTCCGTGCCGTCTTTGAGGTTCTCGACCTTGCGGACGTCCAGCCGGACCGAGGAGTAGAACTTCAGCGCCCGCCCACCCGGAGTGGTCTCCGGGTTGCCGAACATCACGCCGATCTTCTCGCGGAGCTGGTTGATGAAGATCGCCGTCGTGTCGAACCGCGACAACGTCCCGGCGAGCTTGCGCATGGCCTGGGACATGAGCCGGGCCTGGAGGCCGACGTGGGTGTCGCCCATCTCCCCCTCGATCTCGGCGCGCGGCACGAGCGCGGCCACCGAGTCCACGACCACCACGTCGAGGGCGCCCGAACGCACCAGCAGGTCGGCGATCTCGAGCGCCTGCTCGCCGGAGTCCGGCTGGGACACCAGCAGCTCGTCGATGTTCACGCCGATCCGCTGGGCGTACGTCGGGTCCAGCGCGTGTTCGGCGTCCACGAACGCGGCGATCCCGCCGTGCCGCTGGGCCTCGGCGATGATGTGGAGGCACACGGTGGTCTTGCCCGATCCCTCGGGACCGAAGACCTCGACGATCCGTCCCCGCGGGATGCCGCCGACGCCGAGCGCGATGTCCAGCGCGAGCGATCCCGTGGGGATCATCGAGACGCCGGCTCCCATGGGGTGTTCCCCGAGCTTCATGACGGCACCTTTGCCGAACTGCTTCTCGATCTGAGCGAGCGCGACGTCGAGCATCTTGTCCCGATCCATCCGTGAAGCCTCCCTTTTCCTGTTCCCGCCCACTCGCTGGTCCCTCGCCCACCGCTCCACCGCGGCGGTGAGCTCCTCCCCGAGTGCGGGACGGACGTTACCGCGAGGGTCCGACACGAACCACGCTCCTGTGATTACATCCCTGAAACTCGGCTGGGTGCAAGCCCGACCGTAGTCGAACAGATGTTCGACGTCAACGACCGCCGAGCGGGAACGTCTCCACCACCTCGTAGACCGGCGCGGGGCGGCGGAGGTGGCTGCGGTACAGGACGATCCGGTCAACGACGAAGGGATCCCCCACCTGGCCCGCGTCGAGCTCCTCAACCGCCACCGGGGGCTCGAAGCGGGCGAGCGTCAGGTGGGGCGTGAACGCCCGCTTCTCGGGCGCGAACTCGCGGGCCAGGGAATCGTCCAACGCCGCGACCAGGCGAACGAGTGAGCCGTCGGGGTCGTCCAGCCCCGCCCACAAGACCCTGGCCCGGCGGGGGCTCGGAAAGGCGCCCAGGCCGACCACGCGTGTCCGGACCGGGTCCGCGGTCTCCGAGGCGGCTCGAATCGCGTCGTGCAGCCACTCGACCAGACGTGGCCACGTCGAGCCGAGGAACTTCAGCGTGACGTGGCGGTTCTGCCGCGGGACCCACCGGGCCCGCGGATGGCGTTCGCGAAGGGCGGCCTCCGCGACGGCCACCGCGTCCAGCACCGGCTCGGGGACGTCGAACGCCACGAACAGCCGCAGCGGCTTGGCTCCCGGCCGAGAGGCACGGTCCCGCGCCATCAACGCACGACGGGTTCGGCGTCGGGCAGCGGGCGGCCCTCGAGGTGGCGGCGCGCCAGGTCGAGCGCGGCCTGTTCGGACCAGCGAACGACCATCGGACGATCGCCGGGGGCCCGGATCTTCCGTTGGTGGGAGACGTCGTCCCCGTCGAGCGCCACCCACACGGTTCCGGGATCGGCGCCGTCGTGCGGCTCGGGACCGGCGGCGCCGGTCAGCGCCAGGCCGAGGTCGGCGCCGAACAGCCGACGTGCCCCCGAGGCCATCTCGGCGGCGCACTCACGGCTGACGACGCCGGGTCCGGAAAGGGTGGCCTCGGAGACCCCGAGTAGGTCGCGCTTGGCGCCGGCCACATACGTCACGGCGGAGCCGAGCAGGTAGTCCGAGGCCCCGGCGACGTGCGCCAGGCGGGCCGAGAGCGACCCGGCGGTGAGCGACTCGGCGCAGGAGATGGTCAGACCCGCGGCTCTCAGCAGCCGCCCCACCACCTCTTCGAGCTCCTCGTCCGACGTGGACGTGACGAAGTCGCCGATGCGCCCGACGACCGTCTCCACCGCGGGGACGAGCATCGCCCCCGCATCCTCGGCGGTGGACGCCTTGGCCGTGAGCCGGACCTTCACCTCCCCGCCGCCGGCCAGATACGCCACGGTGGGGTTCGTGGAGCCGTGGAAGACGTCGTCGAGGAGCTCGGCCACCCGGGACTCCGCGATGCCGACACACCGCACGATCCTCGACACGATCGTGGCGGGTCCGGCCGCCGCGGCCAGTTCCGGCAGCACCGCCCCCTCCATCATCTCCTGCATCTCCACGGGAACCCCCGGCAGGGCGTAGACGCGTGCCTCGCCGAGCTCGAGCACGATGCCGGGGGCCGTCCCTCGCCGAGGCACGATCGCTCTCGCGCCGAGGGGAAGGTCCGCCTGCACCAGGTTGGACGGCGGCATGTCCCGTCCTGCGCGGGCGAACCGCTCCGTGATCATCTCGGCGAGCTCCGGGCGCCGTTCGAGCGCCGCGCCGGACACCTCGGCGAGCGCGCCCCGGGTGACGTCGTCCTGGGTCGGCCCGAGCCCGCCCGTGACGATCACCGCATCGGAACGCGACAGCGCCAACCCCAAGGCCTCGACGATCCGCGCGACGTTGTCGCCGACGACCTGATGGTGCACCACGTCCACGCCGATCTCGGCCAGCCGCTCCCCGATCCAGGCCGCGTTCGTGTCGACGATCTGCCCGAGCAGCAGCTCGGTGCCGACGCCGACGACCTCGGCCCTCACGGCGAGGGGGAACCGAACGCGAAGGTGTCCCCCCACGGCCGCCCCCGGGTCCCGGGGAACCCCAGGTCCCTGCCGGCAACCGTGACCCGGGCCACGCCGCCGCTGGACAACCACACCGACATCGACGTCCGAGCATCGAAGGACCGCCCTTCCCCAGCCTCCAACCGATACCGGTCGGACGCGCCTGCGTCGACCACGATGGTGACGTCCACGCGCTCGCGGGCCGTGACGGTGACCGTGAACGAACGGTCCGGGGCGAGCTGGGCGGTGGGTGCCTGGTTCGACTCGAGCTCGGCCGGGGGCGGGGCCGGCTGCCGTGCGGACAACACGCCGAACGCCGCGGCGAGCACCAGGATCGTCGCCGCGATCATGCCGAGCAGCCGATGGTTGTCTCGCAGGCGGCGACGACCGACCGCCGGCATCTCGGGTGGGGCGGGCACCGCCGCGACCGTGT
>DATHVC010000231.1:0-4345 GCA_035461565.1 Actinomycetota bacterium | reverse complement strand
CTACTTCTACCTGCGGGTCATCGTGCTGATGTTCATGCAGCAGCCGGTGGAGGCCGTCGAAACCGATCGGAGCTGGATGCCCCAGATCTTGGTCGGCGTGCCGGCCGCGCTGGTGGTGGTCCTGGGTCTGTTCCCTGGGCTGGTGGTTGGCTTCTTGGAGACCGCGGCGGTGTTGCAGTGGTGACGCCGAGGGACGCGCTCGGGGTAGGGTCGGGGTCGTGAGCCGCCGCGTGATCCCCGGTCTGGAGGCGCCCGACCCCGCGCTCGAGCGAGACATCCGCGCCCGCCTCGACCAGGTCGAGGAGGCCCTGGAGAAGGCTGTCCGGGCCGATTCCGACCTGCTCGGCGAGACCGCCCATTACCTGCTCGCCGCGGGCGGGAAGCGGTTCCGCCCGATCCTGACCCTGCTGTCCGGCTATTTCGGCGATCCGGCCGACCCTCGGCTCATCCCCGGATCGGTGGCGATCGAGCTCGTGCACCAGGCCACGCTCTACCACGACGACGTGATCGACGAGGCCGACTCGCGCCACGGAGTTCCCGCGGCCAACGTGCGGTGGAGCAACACCGTGGCGATCCTCACGGGCGACTACCTGTTCGCGAAGGCGTCGGAGATCTCGACCGATCTCGGCACCGACATCTGCGCGCTCCTGGCCCGAACCATCGCGGTCCTGTGCGACGGGCAGATCCGTGAGGTCGAGGCCGCCGGCCGGGCCGAGCAGACGGTGGACGCGTACATGGAGGTCATCCGGCGCAAGACCGGGGCGCTGATCGCCACGTCGTGCCGGATGGGCGGCATGCTCTCGGACGCTCCGGCGGACTCGGGGGACGTGCTCGAGCAGTTCGGCGAGGCGCTGGGGCTCGCGTTCCAGCTGTCCGACGACATCATGGACTTCACCTCCACCAGTCAGGAGCTCCAGAAGCAGCCGGGCCAGGACCTCAAGGAAGGCGTGTACACCTTCCCGGTGCTGCATGCGCTGGCGAACGACGACGCGGGCGAGGAGCTCGGAACGATTTTGCGCTCGGGGCCTCCCGAGGGGGCCGGCCTGGACCGGGCGCTGGCCATCATCCACCGGTCGAGGAGCCTCTCGGCCGCTCGGGCCGCCGTGGTGGCAGAGGTCGACCGAGCGCACGACCTCGCCTCCCGGCTGCCCGAGGGCCCTGCCCGAGCCGCGCTGGAGCAACTCGCGGAGTTCCTGGCCGCGCGGTGCGGCGCGAGGGAGGGCTGAGGGTGGCGAGCCGCACGTTGCGCGCCGGACTGCGAACGGTCGCCCGCAGGGCCGAAGGTGTGATGTTGCTAGAATCCGCGCTGCTCGGGAAAACATTCACAAGCGTGGACGCCTGCTAGTGGATACCTACTACGAGTCCTACGGAGTCGTTCTCGCGGTCCTGATCGTCGGCGGCGGACTGGTCGCGGTCGCCTTCGGAGCCGCGCGGTTGATCGCACCCAGCCGGCCCGTGCCGGAGAAGCTCCTGACCTACGAATGCGGCATCGACCCGGTCGGCGAGGGGTGGTCCCAGAGCCAGGTGCGGTACTACATCTACGGGTTCCTGTTCGTGATCTTCGACATCGAGGCCGTGTTCTTGTTCCCGTGGGCCCGGATCTTCGAGGACCTCGGCGCACAGGCCGTCGTCGAGATGGCCATCTTCATCGGCATCCTGGGTGCGGGCCTGCTCTACGCGTGGCGCAAGGGGGTCCTGCGGTGGGTCTGATCACCGAACGCACGGGTCTTGCGCAGATCCAGCCGATCAAGTTCATCCTCAATTGGGGCCGCAAGTACTCGCTCTGGGTGTTCAACTTCGGACTGGCCTGTTGCTCGATCGAGTTCATCGCCGCCTCGACCTCCAAACACGACTTCATCCGGTTCGGGGTCATCCCGTTCGCGCACGGCCCGCGTCAGGCCGACCTGCTCATCATCGCCGGGACCCCCACCGACAAGATGGCCCCGGTCATCAAGCGGCTCTACGAGCAGATGCCCGAGCCGAAATACGTCATCTCGATGGGGTCGTGCGCCAACTGCGGCGGGCCGTACTGGGACTCGTATTCGGTGCTGAAGGGGATCGATCAGATCCTGCCGGTGGACGTGTACGTGCCGGGTTGCCCGCCCAGACCCGAAGCGTTGCTCGAGGGCATCATCCGGCTCCAGCAGAAGATCGAGAAAGAAGACATCAGGGAGAAGTGGAGTGGCAGGCTCACGGCCGCTACCCCCTCCTGAGATCGAGACGCGCGTCCGCGCGCAGTTCGGGGACGACGTCCTCGCGTTCGAGGATCAGCTCGGACACGCCGTCGTGACGGTCGCGACGCCTCGGTACCGCGAGCTGATGCGATTCCTCCGCGACGAACCGGAGCTCGCGTGTGACTACTGCGACTTCACCTCCGGCGTCGATCGCGGGGAGGACGGCATCGAGATCGTGACGCACGTCTTCTCCACGGCGCACCATCACAACGTGCGCGTGAAGATCCGGCTGCCGGCGGACGATCTCGTGTGCCCCACCATCTCGGACGTGTATCCGGGTGCCGACTGGCACGAGCGCGAGACGATGGAGATGTTCGGGGTCACCTTCGATGGTCATCCCACGCCCGTCCGGCTCCTCCTGCCGGAGCCGTTCGAGGGTCATCCGCTGCGCAAGGACTTCCCGCTGATGTCACGCGTGGTCAAACCATGGCCCGGCGCGGCCGAGGGCGAGGAGGAAGAGGAGGAGTGATCGCCCAGGCCGGTGTGAGCTTCGTGGACCAGTGGTTCGACGCGTACTGGTTGGCGCTGGTCGTGAAGGCGCTGATCGTCCTCGGGTTCTTCCTGGTCGCGCCGCTGGGCATCGGGTACATGGAGCACAAGGTCCTGGCACACATGCAGGCGCGGCTGGGACCCATGTACGCGGGCCGCTTCCACGGGTGGGCGCAGCTCGTGGCCGACGGCATCAAGTTCGTCCAGAAGGAGAACGTGGTCCCGGCGGCGGCCGATCGGTGGGCGTACTCCCTCGCGCCGGCCGTTGCGCTCGTGCCCTACATCGCCGTGTTCGTCGTCATCCCGTTCTCCGCGGAGATCTTCATCCTCGACCTCGACGTCGGTATCTTCTTCGTGCTGGCGATCTCGTCCGTCGGCGTCATCGGCACGTTGATGGCCGGATGGGCGTCGGCCAACAAGTACTCGTTGATGGGCGCACTGCGCGGCGCCGCGCAGCTGATCGCCTATGAGCTGCCGCTGGTACTGGCCGCGGCCTCCGTCGTCATGCAAGCCGGGACCTTGTCCATGATCGGCATCGTCGAGGCGCAGGACCGGTACTGGTTCGTGCTGACGCAGCCGATCGGCTTCTTCATCTTCATCGTGGCCGCCTTGGCGGAGCTGACCCGGCCGCCGTTCGACATGCCGATCGCCGACTCGGAGATCATCTTCGGCCACATGACCGAATACACGGGTCTGAAGTTCGCGTTCTTCCTGCTGGCCGAGTATGGAGGCATCGTGGCGCTCTCCGCGGTGGCCGCGGTGCTCTACCTCGGTGGATACCAGGCGCCGCCGCTCCTGGAGTTCGTCCCGGCGCCGTTGTGGATGGCTGCCAAGGTCGGTGCCCTTGCGTTCGTCATCGTCTGGCTCCGTGCCACGTACCCGCGGCTCCGCGAGGACCAGCTCCAGCGCGGGTCGTGGCTCGCGCTGATCCCGCTCGGGCTGCTCCAGGTGCTCGTGGTGGGAGCCGTCAAGGTGGCGGTGTAGGTGGCGATCGGGGAGCGAGCGATCCTGGCCTCCCCCGACGTGGAGGGGACGGGCGTCGGGCTGATCAAGGGGCTCGGCGTCACCCTCAAACACGCGCTCCGCCGCTCGGTCACACAGCAGTATCCGGACGTCAAGCCGGAGCTGGCTCCACGCACACGCGGCGTGATCGCGCTCAAGGAGGCGAACTGCACCGTCTGCTACAAGTGCGCCCGCGAGTGTCCCGACTGGTGCATCTACATCGACGCGCACAAGGAGACCCACGACCCCGCGTCGGGCGGCAAGGCGCGGTCGGTGAAGGTGCTCGACCGCTTCGCCATCGACTTCGCGCTCTGCATGTACTGCGGGATCTGCGTCGAGGTGTGCCCGTTCGACGCCCTGTTCTGGAGCCCGGAGTTCGAGTACTCGGAGTACGAGATCGATCTGCTCACGCACGAGAAGGAGAAGCTGGAGGAGTGGACCTACACGGTCCTGCCGCCGCCGGAGCTCGAGGTCGGGGCGGAGGGAGAGGGGGAATCGATCGGCAGTGGTGCCGGCGGGGTGGCGGCTCCGGGCTCCGGTTCGGCGGCAGCGCCACCGTCCGCGGCCGCGCCGGCGTCCGTAGCCGCCTCACAGTCGCCCTCTGCCGCCACCCCGTCGGC
>DATHVC010000230.1:0-12106 GCA_035461565.1 Actinomycetota bacterium | reverse complement strand
GGGCGGGAGCGGCGATCCTGTTCCTGTTCGGGCTCAAGGTGGCGTTCATCAACCCGCTGTACGACAGCATCCTGTTCATCCCGTGGGTGCAGAACGGGGACGTGATCGCGGTCATCCCGTGGCTGCTGGTCGCCGGCGTCGCGGTGGCGCTGCTCGCGGGCCTGGTCGGGATGCGGCGGTTCCTCGACGTCTAGGCTCGGGCCCGATGAGCCCGGCCAAGAGCCCCCCCGACCAGCGGACCGTCGTCTCGAACCGGCGGGCCCGGCACGACTACGAGATCCTGGAGCGGGTCGAGGCCGGGATCGTCCTCACCGGCGCCGAGGTGAAGTCGCTGCGCGGCGGCCGCGGTTCGCTGGCCGAGGCGTTCGCGCGGGTCCGGGACGGCGAGGTGTGGCTCGAGGGCATGCACATCCCCCCGTACGAGCAGGCGGGCAAGGCTCCGCACGACCCGATCCGAGCGCGCAAGCTGCTCCTTCACCGCAAGGAGATCGAACGCCTGCTCGGCAAGACGGCCGAACGTGGACTGGCCCTCGTGCCCCTCCGCGTGTATTTCTCGCACGGGTTGGCCAAGGTGGAGCTCGCCCTCGGCCGCGGCAAGCGCCAGTTCGAGAAGCGCCAGGCCATCGCGAAACGCGAACACGAACGCGAGATGCAGCGCGCCGCGGGTCGCCGGAGGTAACGACGTTCTCGAGCCGAGGACCGTGCACCTGATCCGCCGGCGGTCGGCCGGTCTGGGCCCGCACGTATACTGGCTGGACAACCGCATATGGGGGTGCACTGGCTTCGACTCGAGCGATGAACCGCTCGGGGGAAGCGGGCCGAGGTCCCCGGATGCCTCGAAAAAAGCCGGGACAAACACAAGCGCCGATTCTGAATTCGCGCTCGCTGCCTAAGTAGTTAGGTAGCCGTCCGCCCGGGTCCGCCTGCGGCTCGGGGTCGGGCGTCGTGAGCAGGCTCACGGAGACGGCTCCGCCCGGGGGCCGCCGCCGGACACCTGACCCGGGCTGGCCAACAGGTCCTCCGCCGGTGGGAGCCTGGAGGCGAGATCTCCCCGCCGGCTGCGCCCGGAGAAGCCCCGAACGGTCGCCCGAGGACAGGGGTTCGACTCCCCTCACCTCCACGAGCTTTCCGTCCCACGGCCCGAGCGTTGGGATGACCGGGCGACCGGAGGAAACCTGATGGCGCAGGTCGACGTGGTGACCGGCGCCTTCGGGTACACGGGCAGATACATCGCCGCCCGCCTGCTGGAGACCGGGGCGACCGTGAAGACGCTCACCGGACATCCCGGTCGCCCGAACCCGTTCGCAGACCGGGTGGCCGTCGCCCCGCTCGACTTCGACGATCCGCGGGGGCTCGCCGGGAGCCTGCGGGGAGCGAGGACCCTCTACAACACCTACTGGGTGCGGTTCCCGCACGGCGAGATCACGTTCGAGCGGGCCGTCGCCAACAGCGAGACCCTCATTCGGGCCGCTCGCGAGGCCGGGGTGCGGCGGGTAGTGCACGTGAGCATCACGAACCCGTCGGTGGACTCGCCGTTCCCCTACTTCCGAGGCAAGGCTCGGGTGGAGGAGCTGATCCGGGACTCGGGCCTCGGCTATGCCATCGTGCGTCCGACGGTGGTCTTCGGGAGTGAGGACATCCTCATCAACAACATCGCCTACCTCCTTCGCCGGATCCCGGTGTTCGGCATCCCCGGCTCCGGTTCGTATCGGGTCCGGCCGGTTGCCGTCGAAGACGTCGCGGATCTCTGCGTCCGGTCCGGGCGCGCCGATGTCGACGACGTGATCGACGCCGTGGGCCCGGAGGCTTTCACGTTCGAGGAGCTCGTTCGCCTGATCGCTCGGACGATCGGGGCCCGGCGGCTGTTCGTCCACGTTCCGACCGCCGCGGCGCTCGCCGCGGCCTCGACGATCGGACGGGTGGTCGGCGACGTCGTCGTGACGAGAGAAGAGCTGGAGGGCCTCATGGCCGGGCTCGTGGCGACCGACGGCCCGGCGACCGGGACGAGGCGTCTCACCGAGTGGCTGACGCAGAACGCGTCGGTGGTCGGGCGACGGTATGCCTCGGAGATCGGTCGTCACTACCGAGCTCGCGCCTGACCCGCGGATTCGGCGTTACTCGCGTTGCGCGATGCTGGCGATGTCCGCCTCGTTGCCCGCGGCGTCGGCCAGCGTCCACCACGCGGGCGCGAAGTCGTCGCGCACCAGCCGGCCGCCGGCCGCCAGGGCGGACGCGACCCGCGCCTCGGCCTGTTCGACCGGCACCCAGACCGCGACGTGGATCGCTCCGAGCTCGCCCGGCCGCGGCTCCTCCATCGCCTCGAACCAGAAGGCCGGTCCGCGATCGCGCGGGTCGACCAGGTCTTCGTCGGGACTGTCGGGCCTGCGTTCGTAGCCCAGCGCCGCCTGCCAGAACGGCATCACCTTGCCGGGGTCGGGCGCCCCCGGGATGACCAGCACGCTCTGGACGACGGACGGGTCGGCGGTGAGGCCGAGGTCTCGCGCCAGTGCGGAGATCCCCCGAGCGACGCGGAGATCGCGCTCGGTCATGCCGTAGTGGTCGTCCAGGACGGTGATCAACCGGACGGTCACCCCGTCGTTTCGCACGTCCAAGGCCGGCGGGTGATCCGCCACCCCGTCGAGCTCGGCGATCGACTGCACCAGCGCGGCGCTCTCGGCGAACGATCCGGTGCCGAAGAAGGTGCAGGCGCCGTCCCCCACGACGCGCCAGTCTTCGGCACCTTCGGCTTCCTGGAACCGCTGCGGGCTGATCCGATCGTCCACACCATCCACCTCCCGCCGGGGACGATACCGACTCGACCCCCGCCTAGGGTTCGGCGGCGATCGAGACGCGGTCGCGGCCGCGACGTTTCGCGGCCAGAAGGGCGGCGTCCGCGCGGGCGAGCGCCTCCTCGGCCGACTCGCCCGCTCCGCGGACGGCGATGCCGGCGCTGTAGGTGACCGGCGGGTCGGCGGCTCGCCACTGGAGCTCGAGGCGGTCCAGCGTCGCCGAGGCGTTGTCGCGGACGCCGCGCAGGATGAGCAGGAACTCGTCGCTGCCCAGGCGCGCCGCCGTGTCGTCCTCGCGCAGGGCGGTGCGGAGGTGGGCGGCGAGCGCGCGGAGCACCTCGTCCCCGGCGGCGTGGCCCGCGCTGTCGTTCAGCTCCTTGAAGCGGTCGAGGTCGATCACGACCAAGGCGTCGCCCGACATCGCGTCGGCGAGGGCGAGGTTGGCGTATCGGCGGTTCCCGAGTCCGGTCAGCTCGTCCCGCAGGGTCTCCTCACGCAGGGCTTGCGACGCCTTCACCCGCTCCAGGGCCAGACCGGCCTGCGTCGCAAACGTCAGCGCGACGTCCCGCCCGAACTCGTCGAGCGGCCGGTCGCCCAGGCCCGCGGCCAGCACCCCCTGCGGCCGGCTCGCCCCGGGAAGCGGGAGCAGCATCAGGCGATCCGTCGGAGCCGCGAGCCCGAACGCCTCGCGGAACGCCGCTCCGCCGAGCAGCGCGATCCGATCGCCTTCGGCCAGGCGCCGCGGCTCCGGCCGGGACCCGATCGCGATCTCGTCGACCTCCTCGGGCCATCCGTACGACGCGGCCGCGCGCATCGACTCCTGGCCCTCCAGCAGCAGCAGGAGCGCCGTGTCCGATCGCAGCAGCTGCACGCCGAGCTCGACCGCGAGCTTCGGGAGCCGTGCCGGGTCGTTCTCCCGGGCCAGGAGCTCCGCCGAACGCAGCAGCATCTGGATCTCGTAGCCGCGACGTTCGTCCACGGCCTCGGCCGCTCGAAGCTTATCCGACACCCACGCGAGCCCCTCGCCGACGATGCCACAGAGCACCGCCACCTCCAGGGTCGAGTCCAGCGCCTGCACCCCTTCGCCGGTGAAGACGAGCGGGAGCACGTAGGCCCCGACGCCGAGGGGCAACATCCGCACCGAGGTCCAGCGGGGGTGACAGATCCCGATCCAGACGAAGACGACCACGAAGTAGGTGGCGAACGTGACGTCTTCGCTGCTCCCGGTGACGTAGGTCGAGGCCAGGATGGCGAACGCGAGCGGCGGCAGCCACAGGCTGCGCGAACGCGGCCACCGCTCCCACGGGGCGAGCCAGGCCCAGACGCCGACGCCGATCGCCGCGACGCCGACGCCGAACTCGCCGGGCCGGTTCACGCCCTCCTGGATGGGCAAGAGCGCCGTGATGGCCGACACGAGCCCGGACACGGCGAAGAGCACGGCGGCCATCCGCCCGACGAGCCGATTCGTGATGGAGTGAACCACGCGCCCCAGGCACCCCTCCGGCCGGTGTTCCGGAATCCGCATCGGCCGGAGGGGGATCGGGCTTGAACGGTCACCGCTCGGTCCTGCGGAGCACGGCGAGCCGCTGCTCGTAGTCCTCCAGGGAGATCTCGCCGCGCGCGTACCGTTCGGCCAGGGCGGATTCGCCCGGGCGCTGGTGGTGCCAGCCGGCCCGGCCCCGGCGGAACAGCACCAGGGCCACCACGATCACGGTGAGCCAGAACAGCGGGAAGAGCAGGAACCACGGTCCGCCGCCCCAGCCGGTCCAGTGAGCGATCATTCGATCACCTCCTCGAGCTCCATGGTGGGTGACGGTTGCCCGGGTGACGTCGGACCGCGGGAGGTTCTCGGAGTACTCCGCGGGGAGCAGCCGTCAGTCGAGCCAGCCGGGGCGAACCAGCCCCGCCTCGTAGGCGAAGACGACGAGCTGCGCCCGGTCCCGGGCCCGGAGCTTGACCATGGCCCGGCTGACGTGGGTCTTGGCGGTGGCGGGGCTGACGAACAGCCGGCCCGCGATCTCCTCGTTCGACAGCCCCTCGGCCACCAGGGCCATGACCTCGCGCTCGCGTTCGGTCAGCTCGGTGAGCGCCGGCGTCGCCGACGGTTCCCGGGCGCGGGTGGCGTATTCCTCGATCAGGCGGCGCGTGACGCCGGGGGAGAGCAGGGCGTCACCGGCGGCGACCGCGCGAACCGCCCGGACCAGGTCCTCGGGTTCGGTGTCTTTCACCAGGAACCCGCTCGCCCCGGCCTTGAGGGCCTCGAAGACGTAGTCGTCGAGCTCGAACGTGGTCAGGATCACGATCCGCACGCCGGCCAGGGACTCCTCGCGGGCGATGGCCCGCGTCGCGGCGAGCCCGTCGAGCCCGGGCATCCGCACGTCCATCAGGACCACGTCCGGGGTGAGAGCGTGGGTGAGCTCGATGGCCTCGGCGCCGTCGCTCGCCTCGCCGACGACTTCGATCCCCTCCTGCGCGTCGAGCAGCGCGCGGAACCCGGCGCGGACCAGGGCCTGGTCGTCGGCCAGGAGCACGCGGATCGGGGCGCCGGCAGCGGTCATCGGCGGGCGGGTGGGGCGGCGACGGCGAACAGGCGCCACGGATCGGGGATCCCCTTCAGCCGGCGGGCGCCGAGGTCCTCGAACCGGATGCCGGAGCCGGCGACGAGGTCGCGGACCGTGCTCGAGACCACGACATCGCCGGGGCGCGCTTCGGCCAGGACCCTCGATCCGATGTGGGCGGCGATCCCGCCGACGTCGTCGCCCCGGAGCTCGACCTCGCCGGCGTGCAGGCCGATCCGGACCTCGATGCCGAGCTCGCGCAGGCCGTCGCGGATCGAGGCGGCGCAGCGGATGGCGCGGGCCGGCGCGTCGAACAACGCGAGGAACCCGTCGCCGGTGGCCTTGATCTCGCGCCCGCCGTGGCGGCCGATCTCGCGGCGCGCCAGCTCGTCGTGCCAGTCGAGCACCTCGCGCCACCGGCGGTCGCCGAGCGAGGCGGCTCGCTCGGTCGAGGCCACGATGTCGCTGTACATCAGCGTCGCGAGCACGCGGCCGGCGCCGGTGGAGGCCGTCCGCCCTGCGGCGCCGGTCCGGCCGGCCGCGTCCGGGTCGGCCAGGGCTCTCAGCACCTTCCTCGTCACGCCGGGAGACAGGAGCGCGCCCCCGGCGGCGACCGTCCGGACCGCCTTGACCAGCTCGCTCGGCTCGGTGTCCTTGACCAAGAACCCGCTCGCCCCGATTTGGAGTGCCTCGAAGACGTAGTCGTCCAGGTCGAACGTCGTGAGGATCACGATGCGGACCCGGTCCAGGGACCCGTCCTGGACCAGGGCGCGCGTCGCCTCGAGCCCGTCCACCTCGGGCATCCGGATGTCCATCAGCACGACGTCGGGCCCGAGCTCCCGGGCCAGGCGGATCGCCTCGGCGCCGTTTTCGGCCTCGGCCACGACCTCCATGTCCTCCTGGGCGTCGAGCAGCGAACGGAACCCCGCGCGCACGAGCGCCTGGTCGTCGGCCAACAGGACGCGGATCACGCCCCGGCCTCCAGCGGCAGCCGGGCGACGACCCGGAAGCCCCCGTCCGGCGCGGGCCCGGCGTGCAGCTCGCCGTGCACCGCCGCCGCCCGGTCGCGCATGCCGGCGATGCCGCTGCCGGTCCCGGGGCTCTCGCCCGAGGAATCCCCCCGCCCGTCGTCTTCGATGCGAAGCATGAGCTCCCGGTCGCCGTACGTGACGTCAACCGTGGCCTCGGACGCGCCGGCGTGGCGGATCACGTTCGTCAACGCCTCCTGCACGATGCGGTAGGCCGCGAGGTCGACGTGGGCGGGGACCGGGCGCGCCGTCCCTTCGGTTCGGGTGCGAACGGCCAGGCCGGCCGCGGAGGCGCGCGTCACGAGCTCGCCCAGCCGAGCCAGCCCGCCGGCCGGGACCCGGGGATCGACCTCGCCGGGGCCCCGGAGGATGTCCAGGACCGAGCGCAGCTCGCCGAGCGTGTCCTTGCTCGCGCGCTTGATCGCGGCGAGCGCGGTCCGGGCCTGCTCGGGGCGTTCGTCCATGAGGTGCAGCGCCACCCCGGCCTGCACGTTGATCAGCGAGATGTTGTGGGCGAGCACGTCGTGGAGCTCGCGGGCGATGCGCAGCCGCTCCTCGCCGGCCCGGCGCCGCTCCGCCTCCGCCGCGGAGCGAGCGGCGTCGGCGGCGCGGTCGCGGCGCATCCGCAGGAGCTCGGCGGCGCCGCCGAGCACCAGGAGCCAGGCGGCCAACCCCACGACCGCGACCGGATCCGGCCGGGCCTCGTTCCCCAGGACGTACGGGAGCCACGGAAACGCGAGGAACCCGGCCAGCAGGCCGGTCCAGGCCACGAGCCGCCGGCCCCGCAGCACCGCCTCGAACAACGCGACGAGCAGCGCCAGGTAGATCGGCCCCCCAGGGTAGCCCGAGGAGTCGTACACGAGCGTCGTGGCGAACGCGACCCCGTAGGCGGCCGCCGGGTACCGGTCCCGAACCACGAGGCCGGCCGCCCCGGCGAGCAGCAGCCCGACGGCGAGAAGATCCAGGGGATCGGCGTCGGGCTGGTTCCGGGCCGCCAGCGCCGTGCCGGCGACCTCGATCGCCGCCACCAGGGCGGGGACGGCGAACCGCCCGATCGGCCCGGGGGGCGCCGGCGGTGGGGCGGAGCGGTCGTCGTCGAGCGGGCGCGCGTTCACGTCTCCCACCGTAGGCCGCGCGCGTTCGGCGCGTCATCGGCCGGCGGTGGAGGCGGCGCCTACTCCCTCGGATGTACGGGACGCAGTTGGGCCGTCAGCGCAGGCAGCCGCCCTCGCCGTCCGGGCGGATGTGCGGGCGCATCAGGTCCGCCGTCCCCTTGAACGAGTAGGGGTCTTCGCCGGCCACGAGGAGGACGTCGCGATGGTCGGTCGTTCCCATGGGTTCGCCCTCGGCGGGGCGGAACCACGGCAGGAGCGACTCGGCGCTCATGTAGTGGTTGACGAGGGCCCGCCGCATGCCGTTGCGTCCGGTGTTCGGCAGCGAGCGGTGCAGCAGGTATCCGTCGAACACCAGCGCAGAGCCGGCCGGGAGCGCGACGGGGACGGCATCCTCCCCGCGGTAGCGGAACCCGTACGCCTCTCGAGTGCAGTCGTACCGGGGGTCGTCCTGTTCGCGATCCGGGTAGAGCACGCCGAGCGCGTGTGATCCCGGGATCACCCACAGGCACCCGTTCTCCACCGTGGCGTCGTCGAGCGCGATCCAGACCGCCGTGAGCGAGCGATCGCGCGTCGGGATATGGGTCTCGTCCTGGTGCCAGGCCTGCCCCGGTTTTCCCTCGGACTTGATGAAGAGCATCGACTGCATCATCTTCACGTTCGGCCCGACGACCGCGGTCAGGCGGCTGACCGCGGCGGGGTGACGCGCCAGGTCGCGCATCGGGGCCGAGACCTTGTGCGGGAAGTGGATGCAGAGGTAACGGCGGAGCACCTCGTCGTCAGGGTCGCTGGCGCCCGCCGGGATCACGCCGTCGACCTGACCACGATCGCCGCGGCAGATGGCCACGCACTCGTCCCTGGCCCGGGCGAGCTCGGACGCGTCGAGCAGGTCCGGAATTACGAGGTACCCGTCCCGGTCGTAGTCGCCGGCGGGGGGCGGCCGCCGGAATCGGGCCGCGCGGGCGGCCGTCGATGCGGTCGTCGCCATCTTCGAGCTCCTCCTTGTTCGGACGTCGCATTGTGAGGTGCAGAGGGGGCTTCCCGGAATGCCTCGACCCGGCCTAGGCTTGTCTCGATGTGAAGATCGACCCGGCCTCTCCCGGCCTGGTGGGCCCGGCGGTCGCCGATTACCCGCCCGGGTCTCGCCTGCCGTGGCGCGTGATCGCGGACTGGGAGCTCCTCTGGATGGTTCGCGGGTGGGCCGGGCTGACGAGCCCGGAGGGGGAGTGGTCGCTCGAGCCCGGTCAGCTGACGCTCCTGCCACCGGGCGTTCGCCACACCATCGCGTGGGATCCGGAGCGGCCGAGCCGCCACGGGTACGTGCACTTCGGGGCGGCGTTGCTCGACGGTCGTGAGATCGGGGCGATCCGGACGCGCCGGATGACCGACCGCGATCCGTTGGCCGGTCTGTGCGCCTTTCTGCTCTGGCTCGGGAGCGAACGCCCGAACGAGTGGGATCGGGAGGCCGAACGCACCGTGCGGTTCCTTCTGAGGGTGTTCACCTCGGACGCGCTCCCCGGCGACGCGTGGGCGGAGGTGATGCCCTCGCCGGTGGACGCCGCCGCCGCGCACCTTCGTCGCGAGTGGTCGGAGCCACCGCTGCGGCGGGTCACGGTCGGCGAGCTCGCGGCCGCGGCCGGGGTCTCGCGGAGTTATCTCACCAGACGGTTCCGCTCCGAGCTCGGGATGGGGGTGGCCGATGGCCTCGAGGCGGCACGGACTTCGAGGGTCGAGGCGTTGCTGCTGCGCACGGACCTGACGATCGAATCGATCGCGCGCCAGTGCGGGTTCGCCGACCAGTTCCATCTGTCGCACCGGTTCGCTCGCCGCTACGGGATGTCGCCGGGGCGGTTCCGGCGGATGGGGTCGCCGGCCCCGAGCGTGCTGGACGACGATGGAGTGCGCCGGCTGGTCAACGCCGTGTGGGGGACCTGATCTTCATCGGCCGACCTGTCGGCGCCGGCCGGCATGCCGGGCCAGGTCCTTGGCTCGCAGGATGGCCGGGTCCCGCGGATCGAGCGCCAGCACCTCGTACCGGCCCCGATCGTTTCGCCTTGGCGCCGCCTTCTCGATCCTGATCCGCCGCACGGAATGCGCCTCCTGCGTTCCTGGCGGTGTTGTCTCACGGCCGGCCGCGCGCCACCGTGATGGAGGTCACACCAGGGCGGTGACCTTCGGCGCGACTACGCGGGCGACAGGCGGACGCCTCGGTCGTCCGCGTCCACCACGACGAGACGGCCGTCTTCGAGCGGGTCGTCTGCCACCACCACCGGCACCGCTCGCCCGTACAGCTCCCGGGCCACGATCGACCCGAGCGCGAGGATGGGATCGGGTTCGCGCAGGACGACGGCGGTCGGCGCGGTGCCGGCCCGGACCGCCTCCGCGAACACGCTCGAGCTCGAGCTCGACCCGCGTCCCCCCGGCATCACGAGGACCCGCCCAGCCACGTTCGCGCCGGCCTGTGGATGGTGGACGTCCACGATGGTGCCGGTCGCGGGGTCGAGCCCGCCCCAGAACCCCAGGGGTTCGCCGAGGACCAGGACGACCCCCTCGGCGGTCCCCACCACGAGCGCGCGCGGCTCAGCCATCGCCCCAGAGCGAGCGGTCGCGCACGATTCGGCCTGCGAGCGCCGACCGGACGCACTCCTCGAGGCCGCCCATCGCGACCTCGACGCCGAGGTTGGCCGGCGCGTACCAGGCCCACTTGCCCGAGTCCGTCATCACGGGCCCGTCCACACGCCCGATCAACGGCGCCAGGTAGGTGCAGGTGTCGGTCACGATCCGGACGCCCGACCGGTCGAGCTCGGCGGCGACCCGGCCGGCGCGGGCGAGCACGTCCCGGCCGGTGTTCACCCACAGCGGCACGGCCGGCCGGCGCCCGGCCAGGAGCCCGGCCAGGCGCTCGAGCTCGTCGGCCGACGCGTGGGGCGTCCCCACACAGACCGCCCCGAGCCGGTCCCCGGCGGCCGGCCCGAGCTCGTCGCGCGCGCTCCGCAGGCGCTCGAGGGTTACCGGGACCTCCGGGACCGGCCGCCCGCCGGTCGCGGCCTGGAGCGTCGGCGCCTCGGGCGTGATCCCCACGGCGTGGAACATCGCCACGGCGCCCGAGGAGGCCGCGGCGGCGCCGAGCGCCTTCAGCCGGTCCTCCCCCGTGTGGGCGGGAAGGCCGACGACCGCCGGCACCGCCGAGCCGGCCTCGCGCCCGGCCACGTGGCCGAGGACCGGGAACAACGCGTCCGAACCCAGGAGCGCGTCCGAGATCCGCTCGAGCCGCAGGACCAGGTTCGCGCGGCGGGCGTCGTCGAGGTGGAGCCCGGCGAGCGGGACCCGTCCGGTGATCGCCGCGCAGACGTCGAGGAAGTCGCCGTAGCGGTTCGTACGGGCGCCGAGCACGGAGTTGCAGAACACGATGGCGTTGGACTCGGCCCACGCGACGTGTTCCCTGAACGCGGGCCGGTCGGGGAGCTGGTACGGCGCGCAGGTCCACGTCGGCCGGCAGCCCATCGAGACGTAGGCGTCCATCTGGCGGCGGGCGCGTGCCGCGGTCTCGGCGTCGAGCCGGGTGCGCTCCAGGTGCAGCAGGTCGAGCGCGCCGACGTTCAGCGTGGTCGGGACGTGGACCCGCGCGCCGGCCCGAGCCAGCCGTTCGGCGAACTCGAGCCCGGCGAGCCCGTGGTAGAGGCAGCCGTCGACGTGGGCTCCGGAGACGTCGATCAGGCGGTCGGCGTCCATGACGCCGGCCATCTCGACCACGATGCGCATCGCCAGGGCCGTGGCCTCCCCGCGTTCGCCCGACAGCAGGGTGCGGTCGTGGTCGTCGAGGGCGAGGGCCACGGGCCCGTCAGCCGCGGGCGGCGGCCTCGAAGATCGGGATGGCGCGCTCGACCATCTCGTCGGTCCCGGTCACCGAGATCCGGAACCGGCCCGGCGCGTCCACGAGGTGCCCCGGCAGGACGTAGACCTTGCGGTCGGCCAGGCGCCGGGCGAACGCGGCATCGTCGGGGTCCGGGCTCGCGGGCAGGAGGTAGAACGTCCCTTCCGGCCGGTGGACCTCGTACCCGGCCGCGGCGAGGGCCTCCACCAGGCGATCGCGACGGCGTTGGAGCGCCTTGACGTCGACGGTGAGCGGGTCCAGGTCGGCGAGCGCCCGCTGCAGAACCGCGTTCGGGACGCCGTGACCGCCGAACGCGATCTGCGCCAGCCAGAACCGATCCCGGATGGACCCCCGGTCCGGCATGGTCGGCGGCAGGGCGACGTAGCCCAGGCGCTGGCCCGGCGTGAGCAGTTGTTTGCCGTACGTGTAGACGAGGAACGAATACGGATACCGCTCGGTCGGGCTCACGAACGCGCGGTCGTCGAACACGATCCGCGAGTACGCCTCATCCGAGATCAGGTACACGGGCCGGCCGTTGCGTTCGGACGCGGCGGTCAGGACGGCCGCGAGCCGGTCGAGCGTCTCGGGCGGATAGATGCGGCCGGTCGGGTTGTTCGGCGAGTTCACGATGATGGCCCGGGTGCGCTCCGTGATCGCGGCCTCGATCGCGTCGACGTCGAGGTCCCAGGTCGCCTCGTCCACGCGGACCGAGACCGGCACGGCCCCGCCGGCCAGGATGAGCGAC
>DATHVC010000229.1:0-6330 GCA_035461565.1 Actinomycetota bacterium | reverse complement strand
GGACGGTTCCGGCGGGGCGGCCGACGCCGCCGCGATGGCACGAGAGCTGAACCGTCGCATCCACGTCCACGCGGAGGCTCCGGAATCCGGCCGGAGGATGGTGTCCGAGCTCGCGGGCCGGGCCCTCCTCGGAGACGACGTCACGCTCGTGCATTGCGCCGAGCTCGACCCCGCGAACCTCGACGCGGTGGCGAGGTCGGGAGCCGCGGTTTCCCTGGCCCCGTCGAGCGAGATGGCGGGGGGCCAGGGTGCGCCACCGGTCCAGCAGCTCGTGGATCGCAACATCCGCCCCGGTCTGGGGGTCGACGACGAACGCGTGACGCCCGGCGACCTCTTCGCCCAGATGCGGGCGACGATCTCCATGCAACACGCCACCGCGTTCGAGCTCAAGCTGGCCGGAAAGGCCGGGGTCCCCCGGCTGATGAATACGCGGGACGTCATCCGGTACGCCACGGTGGACGGCGCGCGAGTCGCGGGGCTCCATGCCGTGACCGGCTCGCTCGAGCCCGGGAAACACGCCGACGTCATCGTGCTGCGGGCCGACCGCCCGAACATCTTTCCCATCAACGACCCGATCGGTGCGGTGGTCTGGGGCATGGACACGTCGAACGTGGACTGGGTGTTCGCCGGAGGACGCGTCCTCATGCGCGAGGGGGTGCTCCAGGCGGACGTCGAGCGCGCTCGCGGGCTCGCCACGGCGGCTCGGCAACGGGTGGCGGCGGCCACCGGCCTGGAGCTCGGCGTCGCGGGAGGGGCGGCGTGAGGACACGACCGACCTCGTCGTCGGCGGTTACGGCGTTCGTCGTCGCATCTCGGTACCTGCCCGTGTACATCGCGATCGGGGTCCTGGTGCTGGTCGCCTGGATCTGGGCGCCGGCCACGCTGCGCGGGCCCGGCCTCAGCGCGATCGCCACGTTCGGAACCTTCCTGGCCATCGCCGCTCTCGGCCAGATGCTGGTGATCATGACAGGCGGCATCGACCACAGCGTTCCGGGCACGCTCACCCTGGCCGCCGTGGTCACCGTCGGCGTCGCGCACGCCGCGGACGAACGGATCTGGCCGGCGATCGGGGTCGCCATCCTCCTGGCCGCGTTGGTGGGTCTGGTCAACGGCATCCTCATCGGGGGACTCGGGCTCAACGCCCTGATCGTCACGTTGGCCGTCGGTCAGATCGTGACGGGCATCGCGTTCCGCTACTCCAAAGGCGTCGCAATCCAGACGCCGGTGCCGCCCGGACTGTCTGCGTGGGTATCGACCCGGTTCCTCGGCGTCAACCGGATCTTCTGGGTGGGGTTGCTGCTGACGGCCGCACTCGTCGTGATCTTCCGGTTCACCACGCCCGGACGACGGTTCCAGGTCGTGGGCGCCAACCCGGTCGCGTCCTGGATCGCCGGCCTGCGCGTCAACCTCAACCAGGTGTCGGCCTACGTGGTGGCGGCGATCTTCTACGGGGCGGCCGGCATCCTGCTGGCGGCGTTCCTGCGTTCACCGAACACCACCATCGGAGCCCCGTACCTGCTGGGGCCGATCGCCGCGGTCGTCATCGGCGGCGCATCGCTCACGGGGGGGCTCGCCAGCCCGATGTCGACATGGGCCGCGGCGCTGTTCCTGGCCGGGCTCAACCAGATGATGCGCGTGATGGGCCTGCCTACGGCGCTGCAGTTCGTGGTGTTCGGCCTGGTCATCATCGGCGGCATGTTGGTGTCGGGCGACCGGATCATCCGCGGCGTCGAGCACCTGCTGCGGGAGAGGCGACCTCGGTCGGCGTCGCCGGATCAGCCCACCCCCCAGGCGACCTGACCAATGAGAAGGGAGGCCCTCATGTGACCGAGTCCCATCGATCCGAAAGAGTAGGCCATCGACTCACGGGAGGGGAACATGCGACGAATGAGATTCATCGGCGTCGTCGCCATCTTGGCCCTGGTGGCGGCGGCGTGCGGTGGGGACGACGGGGACGGCGAGGAGCCTACGCCGACCGGCGAGACCGCCCCCGCAGGTGAGACCGCTCCGGCCGGCGAGACGGAGACCGGCGACGGGCTGTCCGAATACGGGGAGAGCACCGACGCCGACCCCGCCCTCGTGGAGAAGGCGCTGGGACCGGTCACCGACGTGCCCGACATCGTCCTGGCCTCGATCGCCCGGGCCGATCAGGACCTGGACCAGGCCACCATCGATAAAGCGATGGAGTGCTGGAGCAACCAGGAATGCGACACGGGCAGTGGCGGCGAGCTGGTCATGGGCTACGCGGACGGCGGCGGGCACCTGAACGTGTGGCGTGGCGTGACCCACATGGAGGCCATCCTCCAGGCGCTGACGTACCCGGAGATCGGGACGATCGTCTCGACCGAGGCGTTGTGGGATCCCGACCCCGCCGTTCCGGCCGGTGACATCCGGTTCCTGATCCAGCGAGGCGCCGACTTCATCATCGGGTACCCCGACGCGGGCGTGGCGATCGCCGATGCGATCCTCGAGGCCACGGCGGCGGGTATCCCGTACATCCCGTTCTCCGCCGGATGGGTCGGCCTGCCCGAGCAGGAGGGCGCCCTCATCCCCGGTGAGGACTACCTCACGGTCGTCGGCGAAGACCTGTGCGCGCTCGGTGAGAGCTTTGCGGAGGTGCTCAACAACGGCATCGACTCCGGCACCGTCGGGGTCATGGGGGGAACCCCGGGGAACGCGCTCTCCCTCGGCTGGCAGCAGTGCCTCAGGCCGGCGCTGGAGAACTCGATCGACGTCCTCGGCCCCGCCGACACGTACTGGCTGAACGACGTCGCGCTCCAGACGGTCAACGGCTGGCTGTCGACGAACCCGGATATCGCCGGGTACGCCTACGAATACGCCGACGGGCTGAACACGGCCCTCCAGGCGTACGACGACCTCGGCATCCCGCTGGACGACCTGACCGTCGCGCTACGCACCGACGAGCAGACCCTGTTCTGCGACTGGGTCGAGCGGGACAACCCCAGCTACGAGATCTGGTTCTCCGCCGGCGGCAACTTCCAGTCGAGAACCGCGGTCACGGCGGCCATGATGAACCTCCAGGGCGCCGAGATCCCGGCCGAGATCGTGGTCCCGCACGTCATGCGCCAGGTGACCGAGGCGGACTGCAACCCGGACCGGGCCACCCCGGCCGTGTCGGGTACGTCGCTCGTACCGGACAACGTCTTGTCCCTGATGTTCGGGGAAGGATGAGCAGCAGCGATCCCGTGGGAGAGTCGACGACCGAAAACCGAGTCGTCCTCGAACTGAGGGGCGTGTCCCGTCAGTTCGGGGCGGTCCGAGCGCTGACGGACGTCAGCTTCGACTGTCGTGCCGGCGAGGTCCACACCGTGGTCGGCGAGAACGGCTCCGGGAAGTCGACTCTCCTCGGGATCGCCAGCGGGTTCGTGGAACCCGACCGAGGCACCGTGCGGATCGGAGGAAAGGTCCTGCGCCGGGACTCCCCCGCCGAGGCCCGGAAGCTGGGACTGGCGATGGCGTACCAGGACACGTCGCTGATCCTGCCCCAGCCCGTCAAGAATAACCTGTACCTGGCGGCGCGGCCGGACAACCGGCCACCCTTTTGGCGTCGGAAGAAATGGGCTCGCCGGCTCCTGATGGACCTCGACCTGGACCTCGAGCTTTTTCCCGACGCCCCGGCGGGTTCCCTGAGCCTGGCCGACCGTCAGCTCTTCGAGGTGGCCAAAGCAATGGCCACCGACCCGCTCGTGCTGCTCCTGGACGAACCGACGACGGCGCTCGGCCCCGACGAGGTGGAGGCGCTCCACCGGGCCGTCGCCGCGTCCCGCGACCGCGGCGTCGGCGTGGTGTACGTGAGCCACCGGCTCCCGGAGGTGCTCGAGATCGCGGATCGGATCTCGGTCCTGCGAGACGGCCAAAGCCAGGGAACGTTCGACGCCCGGGCCACCTCCGAGCCGGAGCTCGTCGAGCTGATCGTCGGCCGGCCGTTCGAGGCCGCCTTCCCCCAGCGCGCGGGCGAGATGGTGGAGCCCGAGGAGGTGCTCGTGGTGGACGGCCTCCAGGGGCAATCCTTCGGTCCCATCAGCTTCACGCTCGAACGCCGCGAGGTCGTCGGGATCGCCGGGGCGGAGGGCAACGGCCAGCCCCAGCTCTTCGACTGCCTGGCCGGGCGCCAGCCGCCGAAGGCCGGCCGCGTGGTCTGCCGGGGACGGGACCTGATGCTGATCTCCACCCATGAGGCGGTGAAGGCGGGCATTCTGCTGCTGCCGGGCGACCGCAAACATGAGGCGCTGATGCCGGTGTTGGGCGTTCGGGTCAACGCGACCATCCAGTCCCTCCGGCGGTTCAGCGTGTTCGGCTTCCTCCGCAGGCGCGCGGAACGCAAACGCGTCCAGGAGCTCGTGAACACGCTGGAGATCAGGACGCCGTCGCTGGACCAGCCGGTCGAGTTCCTCTCCGGCGGCAACCAGCAGAAGGTGGCCGTTTCCCGGACCTTCCTGAGGGAGCCGGCGGTGATCCTCGCGTACGAGCCGACGCAGGGCGTCGACGTCGGTTCGCGGTTCGACATCTACCAGGCGCTGCGGTCCAGGACCGATGCCGGAGCGGCCCTGCTCATCAAGTCGAGCGACCCGCTGGAGCTCGCCGGCCTGTGTGATCGTGTGCTCGTCATGTCCCGCGGCCAGATCATCGAAGAGATCCCCGGCGACGAACTCGATGAGCTCCGCATCGTCGAGGCCATGGTGCGCGGCCCCGGGTTGTCGCGCGCGCGGCGCTCGCCGCTCGGCGTCGCCATGCCGAAGGGTTCCGGGAACGGTCGGCGATGAGTCGCCTGGACTCGGCCAGACTGGCGGTCCGCAAGGTCCTCCGCGACGCCCGCGACAAGAACAAGTGGCGCAAGATCGTCCGGTTCCGCCTGTGGATGCCGGTGGTGCTGCAGCTGCTGCTGATCGGCGCCCTGGTCTGGTACACGGCCTCTCGGTTTCCGGGGTTCGCGAACCGGTCGAACGTCACGAACGTCCTGCTCCTGGCGGCTCCGCTCGCGCTGGCCGCCATCGGGCAGACCCAGGCCCTCCTGGTCGGCTATCTCGACCTGTCGATCGGGGCGATGATCACCCTGGGGGTGGTCCTGGCCTCGTACCTGATCGTCCCCGACTCCACCGGCGTCGAGGTCCTGGTCGGCGTCGGGGCGATCTTCCTGGCGGGGCTGGCGCTCGGGCTCGTCAACGCGCTGCTGGTCCGAGGGTTCCGGATCCCGTCGATCATAGCCACGCTGGCCACCCTGAGCATCCTCAACGGGATCTCGCTCTCCCTGCGCGACACCCCGGGCGGCGTCATCAACCGGGAGTTCACGACGTGGCTGGGAAGCCGCCTCGGGCCCGTGCCCGTCGGGTTCCTCGTGATCATCGCGGCGGCCGGGCTCCTCGACTTCTGGCTGCACGCCACGGGGTCGGGGCTCCAACTGCGGTCGACCGGCTTCGACGAACGATCGGCTAAACGGAGCGGCGTCCGGACGAACTGGATCAGGATCCGGGCCCTGGTGTTCTCGGCGGCGTTCGCCACCGCGGCCTCGTTCCTGGTCATGGTCCGCTCGGGCGTGGGCAACGCCCAGATCGGCGACAGCTACGCGCTCAACAGCATCACCGCCGCGGTGCTCGGGGGGGCGGCGCTCTCGGGAGGCCGGGCGACGTTCCTCGGCGCCGTGGTCGCCTCGGTCCTGCTGGCCCTGATCATCACCGTCCTTCCCTTCCTCGGGCTCACCGGCGAATACGGGCTGATCGTGATCGGGGTCCTCGTGATCATCGGGATCACCATCTACCAGCTCGCCGACATGAAGGAGCTGGTCAAGCGGAACTACAAACGCGCCCGGCGGCTGATGGTGGGGAGCCGCCCGCCCAAAGCCGCCGAGCTCCCCTCGCTCTACGCGAGCGGCACCGACTTCCGCGTGGTGCCGACCGGCAGGAAGCTCATCAAAGGCGGGACGGTGCTCAGCCTCGACCCGAACGTCGGCGACTTCGCGACCGGAGACGTCCTGATCGAGGGCGACCGGATCGTCGACGTGGGCCCCACCCTCACGGCCCAGGACGCCGAGGTGATCGACGCGGCCGGGATGATCGTCCTGCCGGGGTTCGTGGACTCCCATCGGCACATCTGGGAAGGGCTCCTGCGCAACATCGGCACCGACGTCCCGCTCGAGGGCCGCTCCAGCTACATCTCGTTCGTCCTGCACAAGCTGGCGCCCGCGTACCGGCCCGAAGACGCCTACATCGGGAACCTCGTGTCGGCGCTCGGGGCCATCGACGCCGGGATCACGACGTTGCTCGACTGGTCGCACATCCAGGGGTCGCCGGCCCACACCGACGCGGTGATCCA
>DATHVC010000228.1:0-2231 GCA_035461565.1 Actinomycetota bacterium | reverse complement strand
GAGGGCCTGGCCGAGGGGGAGCGCCGGTTCCGGATCGCGACGCGGGTGTTAGTGGACGTCGTGCGCGGGATCGACCTCGCGCTCTCGCGCCGGGCCATGGAGGTGGCGGCGGCCCACGTCGGCGACGGTGTGATCGGCATCGGCCTGGGCGGAGAGGAGCGGTTCCCGCCCGAGCCGTACGAGGCGATCTTCCGCGATGGGGTCGAGCGGGGCCTTCGGTCGATCCCGCACGCCGGCGAGACCCACGGCCCCGCGTCGATCCGCGGCGCGATCGAACGCCTCGGCGCGGAGCGGATCGGCCACGGGATCCGCGTCCTGGAGGATTCGACGCTGGTCGAGGAGGTGGTGGCTCGGGGCATCGGCTTCGACGTCTGCCCCACCTCCAACCTCATGACCCGGTCCGTGCCGAACCTGGAGGAGCATCCGCTCCCGGCCATGCTCGACGCCGGGATCCGCTGTTCGCTCGCCAGCGACGACCCCTCGATGTTCCATTCGTTCCTGACCAACGAATACGAGGTGTGCCGGCGCGTCTTCCGGTTCGACGACGGGCGGTTGGCCGACCTCGCGGCCGGCGGAGTGAGCGCCTCCTTCGCGCCTGCGACCCTCAGAGCAGAGCTCGAAGCTGGCATCGCGCAATGGCTGGCGGACAGCACGCCCTCGGCGTGACGTAGTCCGTAACGTGTTGGGCCGGATTATCCGTTATCACGGTGTCCTCCACATAACGGGATGTCCCTAAGTTATCGTTAGGTCGATGGCTCGTCCGACATATGCCTGGGCGGGGCGCGGCGGCCTCGCTCTCGATCTCGCCAACACCGTCATCCTGCTCTCGCCCGGGCGGGAGGCCGACCTCCTCTCCTCGCCGAGCGACCTGTCCCACTGGCTGCGATCGGAAGAGCCGTGGCTGGGGCCCACCCCGGAGGAGATCGCGCTCCGCCTGGCCGACTTCCGGGAACTGCGCCGGGCCATCCGCGACCTGTTCGAGGCAGCGGTCGGCGGCGCGGCGGTCCCCGAGTCGGCCGTCGAGGTCGTGAACGCGGCGAGCGCGGCCGTGCCGTCGTATCCGGTCCTCGCCGTCGGGGATCCCCGGCACCCGGTCACCACCGAGGCCGGAGCCGTCGGCGGACGAACGGCGGCGTTACTCGCCGCCATCGCCCGCTCGGCCATCGAGATCGTGGGCGGGCCCGAGCGCGAGCGGCTCCGCCGGTGCCCAGCGACGCGGTGCGGGAGGTTCTTCCGGTCGTCACGGCGCGGCCGGCGGTGGTGCTCGGACGCCTGCGGCAACCGTGCCCGCGTGGCACGGCATCTCGAGCGGCGCCGTGCCGCGGGTTGACCGTCGCGCTAGGCGCTCATCGACCGCTTCATCCGGCTCCGCGGGACCTACACTTCGCGCGTGATCGTCTGTCCCTCCTGCTCGGATGCCAATCCAGACAACGCGCGCTTCTGCGTCTCGTGCGGCTCGCCGCTGGAGACCGCCGGGCGCGCCTCGGACGAGGAGCGCAAGCTCGTGACGGTCGTCTTCGCCGAGTTGTTGGGGATCGAGGAGGGCGGTGACCCCGAGGACCTTCGCCGGGTCCTCGAGCCGTACCAGGCGCGCGTCGGGCGCATCGTGGCCAACCACGGCGGCACCATCGACAAATTCATGGGGTCGGTCGTCTTGTGCGTGTTCGGGGCGCCGGTCGCCCACGAGGACGATCCCGAACGCGGCGTCCGAACGGCGCTGCGGATCCGCGACGCCCTGGCCGAGCTCGGCCAGTCGGTCCGCCTCGGCGTCACCACCGGCGAGGCCGTCGTGGCGCTACCCGGCAGCGGTCCCCAGATCGGGGAGGCGGTGACCGGCGACGTCGTCAACACCGCCTCACGGCTCCAGACGGCCGCCGGCCCGGGGGAGGTCCTGGTGGGCGCGACCACGCACGACGCCACGGCTCTGGTGTTCGACTGGGTCGAGCGCGAGCCGGTGCTCGTGAAAGGCAAAGCCGAGCCGCAGCGCGTCTGGCTCGCGCTCGCGCCGCGGAGCCGGTTCGGGTTCGACGTCCGGGTCGGGTCGACCTCCCCGTTCATCGGGCGAAAGGACCAGCTCGGGCAGCTCCGGTTCGCGTTCCAGCGGGCCGTTGCCGAGTCCACGGTCCAGCTCGTCACGATCACCGGCGAGGCCGGCATCGGCAAGAGCCGGCTGATCCAGGAGCTGTCCAACACCGCGGAGGAGTGGCCGAACCTGGTGCGGTGGCGTCAGG
>DATHVC010000227.1:0-6933 GCA_035461565.1 Actinomycetota bacterium | reverse complement strand
CCAGGAACTGGTCCACGGCGGCGGTCTGCGCGTCGGGGTTGATGCAGACGTTCTGCTCGAACGGCACCTGCTCCTCGTCCTGGATGCTGACGATGTAAGAGACGATGTCGTTGATCTGCTGCTCGTTCAGGGCGCCCTCGTATCGAACGCTCCACGACGGCATCAGGCCTCGGCCCTGCTCGATCGTCGTGTAGATGTCTCGGAGTCCGTAGATCAGCGGGTGCCCGGCGAACGGCCCGCCGCATACCGACGTGAGGTCCGGGACGGCGGTCGGGGCGGGCGGATCGAGCAGCGTGTTCATGATCAGGCCGCCGCTCAGATCATCACCGTGGCACTGCACGCAGCCGACGCCGGACTGGTTCTCTTCGGTGAACAGCTCGACCGCGTGGCGACCGCGCTCGACGGCGTGGTCGGTGACCTCGCGTTCCTGGGTGAGGTTGGCGTTGGGTTCGAACAGCCAGACCGCCGGGACCCAGATCACGAAGAACACGATCATCAGGAGGCCCCAACCCTGGAGCTTGTACAGCAGCGGCGTCTCGAGGTCGGCGTCGGAAGGACCCGGGCGCATACCGCGCGGGACGTCCGGTGGCGCAGCCGCGCCGGGTCGGCGACCCCGAAGGAACAGGACCGCCCCGGCGACGGCCAGGAAGACGGCTCCGCCGACGGCGAGGATGATGCCCTGGGCCTGGGTGATCGCGATCAACGCGTCTCGGCCCGCTCGGTCATACGGTCGCCACGCAGAACGGCCCGGCCTGGGGACGCTGGAGCGTGTCGGTGCCGCGCGGCGGGCCCGGCACGACCTCGGACGTATCCACGAGCACGTCGCCGGCATCGGTGACCTCGACCCGGAACCGGTCGAGCCCGCGGGGAGCCGGACCCAGCTTGTATTCGCCCGCGGTGTTGTACTTGGAGCCGTGGCACGGGCACTCGAACCACTGCGACTGCCGGCAGAACGGCACCCGGCAGCCGAGGTGGACGCATCGCTGGTAGAGCGGCATGACCCCCTGGGCGGTGAGTTGGTCCGCCTCGTAGTCGATGTCGTCGGTCGGACGGCCCTCGTAGAGCACGATGTAGAAGCGGCCGGTGCCCGAATACACCGGCTCCTCGGTGGAGTTGATCGCGCTACGGATGTCGGCGAGCTTCCCGGCGTTGATCACCGAGCCGAACCCGCCCCGGAGGTTCGGCCACAGGAACGCGATGGTCGCCCCCCCGAACTGCGCCCCGAACACCAGGAGCGAAGCCACCAGCGACTTCCGGAAGAACTCGCGGCGGCTGAGGGGCTTCGAGCCCTTTGGAGCCGGTTGGCCCAGCGCCTCCGCGGTGGCGGCTGCTTCGGCGGCCCGCTGCTCTCGCCGGGCTCGCAGGAACGAGAGCCCGAAGGCGATGGCGAACAGGTCCACGATGACGATGACCACGATCGCCACGAGCGTCCCGGTCGAGATCGCCAGCACGGGGGTCATAGCTCGAAGAACACCCCCTGCGCCCACGGCCACACCCAGTTGTAGCCCGTACCGCGGAAGAAGGAGCCGATGATCGTCAACGTGGCGCCGAACATCATCAGCATCGTGAACAGCGCGATCGCGAGCTTGCGGTCGCCCGGCTTCGTGCTCGGGTTGCGATCGACGTAGGGGGCGACCGCCAGAGCGAGCAACACCAGCGTCGGCGCGAACAACACGCCGGCCACCATGGGGTGGAAGTACCGCAAGAGCTCCTGGAGCCCCAGGAAGTACCAGGGCGCCTTCGACGGGTTCGGCGTCAGGTTCGGGTTCGCCAGCTCGCGAAGCGGCGCGTTCACGAACGTCGAGAACACCACGAGCCCGCCGAGCACGATCAACATGGCCACGAACTCCTCGATCAACAGATGCGGCCACACGTTGATCCGATCGCCCTGCTCCCGCTCGACCCGCTGGATCCCCTCCGGCGGCACCAACGCAAGCAGCCGGTGTTTCTCCTGCGCCCCCTTCTTGGCCTCCGGAACGTTCCCCGTCGGAGCCGGCGCCTGCCTCGTGGGAGCCAACGTCGTCGCCGCCGCTGCCGGAGCAGCAGCCGCGGGTGCAGATGCAGCAGCAGCCGGAGCGGGAGTTGCGCTAGGAGCGGAGGCCGCGGCAGGCCCCGGCGACTCGGCGGCGCCCGAAGCCGCGCCACCATCCCCCGCCGCCGCGGTCGCGCGAGCCGGCGTAGCGGCGGCCGAAGCGGCCGGAGCCTCACCCGTCTTCGCCCGGTGCGCCCGAACCGCAGCCGACCGAGCGCGCCCTTCGGCGACCCGCCGATCGGTGCCTTTGGCGAGCTCGTCGGCCAGGACCCGGTCGAAGGTCTCCTGGTCGAGCGGCGTGTCCTCGCGAGCCATGTCCCCCTCTTACAGCGGTCCCGAGATGCCGCCGTCCTTCCGGATCCGCCAGAAGTGCACGGCCAGGAAGATCACGAGCACGAACGGCAGCGCCAAGACGTGCAGCACGTACCAGCGGAGCAACGTGTCCGGCCCCACCACCACGCCGCCGAGCAGCAGGAAGTTGGCTTGGCTGGCGATCATGGGCGAGTAGGCGGCGAGCGAGGTCCCGACGGTCACCGCCCAGATGGCCAGCTGGTCCCACGGCAGCAGGTAGCCGGTGAACGACAGGCCCAGGGTCAGGAACAGCAACACGACGCCGACAACCCAGTTGAACTCCCGGGGCGGCTTGTACGAGCCCGTGTAGAAGACCCGAGCCATGTGCAGGGTCACGGTGAACACCATGAGGTGGGCGCCCCACCGGTGGAGGTTCCGGACCAGGTCGCCGAAGAACACCGACGTCCGGATGTTCTGCATGTCCGTGTACGCCGGGGCGGCGCCGATCTCGGCGGCCGGCCGGTAGAAGAACATCAGGAAGATCCCCGTCACCGTGAGCAGGATGAACAGGAAGAACGACAGGCCGCCCAGGCAGAACGTGTAGGTCAACTTCAGCCCGTGGCGCTTCATCTTCACGGGGTGGAGGTGGTACAGGACGTTGTTCATCGTTGCGAGCGCCCGGTCGCGCGACGTGTCCTTGTAGCCCTTCCGGAAGATCGAGCCGGGCCGGAAGATCGACTTCCAGACCTCGGTCTCGCGAACCCGATCCAGCACCTCGCTCGGCGAGGGCGGCTTGAGCTTCACTCCGCTCCTTCCCCAGCTCCCGCTACTCGGACTCGACCCGCTGCGACTCGGGCACGGCGGCCATCCGGCGCTGTCCCGTGGACGGTTCGGGCAGCCGCGCATAGTACAGGGTGTCGGTGGGGCATCGCTCGACACACACCGAACAGCGGGTGCACGCGTTGTCGTCCACCACGAAGATCGAATACGTCTGCTCGATCTCGGCCTCCACCGCCTCGTCCGTAGCGCCCCGCACGATGTCGGTGGACATCATGAAGATGCAGTTCCAGGGGCAGACGTCTTCGCAGGCCCGGCACAGGATGCAGTTGTCCGGGTCGAGCATCAGGTGTTTCGGCGAGCGGACGCCTTGGGCCAGCCACGAGGGATCCACGCCTTCCACGACGTAGTCGGTGTGGATGTCGACCTCGGTTTTGGTGAACGGCATCAGGCCTCCGAACCCGTCATCGATACCCTCCGGTCGGGCGCTCGCCCGAGGCGCCCCGGAGCTTCCGGCGCCAGTTCTGCATGACCGCGGCCGCGACCACGACCGTGACGAACGGTCCCATCGTTAGGTTCACCGCGACGAAATCGCGGGCGAGGGGCCGCCAGTCCGACGTCCCCGAGAGTCCGTCCCATCCGAGCGTCTGCTCGGCGAAGTACATCCAGAAGGAGGGGATCACCGCCATCGAGACCACGCAGAAGAAGCCCAGTCCCACGGAGAAGATCACGGCCGTTGTCCAGGTCCATTCGAAGTCCCGGACGATCGGCTCGGCCCGCTCCCGCAGCTTGAGCAGCGGTTCCGGGACCTTCATGCAACCCCCACCATCACGCGGAACGTAACTCCCAACTCGATCGCTCGCCCCGAGGGCGGATTCTACACTCGGGCCTGGTGCCTCCTGGCGCCACCATCCTGTCGGGACGTCTCGTGAAAACCTTCACAAACGACCGATCCCACTATCGCAAGGAGACCTGCCCGTCGCAACCCACTCCTACACTTGAGGCGTGCTCGCGGACTTGGTCCAGGACGGCCTCGCCTCGTGGTGGGCGCCCGGGTTGGCGTTCGCGGCCGGGATCGTGTCCTTCGCGTCCCCCTGCGTCTTCCCCCTGGTCCCCGGCTACCTGTCGTTCGTGGCGGGCGGCGAGGCGGCCGACGAACGCCGCTCCGCCGTCCCGATCCTCCTGTTCATCGCGGGGTTCGCGGCCGTGTTCACGGCGCTCGGCGCGTTCACCGGCGCGGTCAAACGCGTCCTGGCCTCCTCGGTGGGCATCCGCGTGTCGGGGGCGATCATCGTGGCCTTCGGGCTCCTGATGCTCCTGTACGCGCTCCGCATCGGCTCCCCGTCTCTGTTCGCCGAGCGCCGCCCCTTGCTGGCAAGGGTCCGCCCCGGACGGGTCTGGGCATTTCCGCTCGGGGTCGCGTTCGGGGCCGGGTGGACGCCGTGTATCGGCCCGGTGCTCGCCGGGGTCCTGGCGATCGCCGCGGCGCAGGGGGGGTCGTTCCGCGGGGCCTCGCTCCTGTTCGTCTATTCGGTGGGTTTGGGGTTGCCGTTCCTGCTCATCGGGCTCGGAGTGCGACGGCTGATGGGGGCGCTGGCGTTCGTTCGCCGGAACTACCACTGGTTCGCCGGGGTCTCCGGTGTCGTGATGATCGCGATCGGGGTTCTGGTGGCGACCAATCTATGGACCCGGCTGCTCGGGCCGGTGCTCCGTTCGATCAGCGAGTTCACGCCGGCGATCTGATCGACGGGTGACACCACGGCTAGGATCGTCTCGGTGGGGGCACTCGACGGCGTACCGGCCGATCCGCGGTCCGAGGGTGTACAGTGCGCCGGCATTCGGTGACCCGGCGGAGCACGGTTCGGAGGGATCCGGAGAAGGTGCGTAGGAAGACGCTGCTGGCCCTCGGCCTGGTGGCCCTGGCCGCGGTCCTCGGCGCGTGCGCCCCGAATGCCACCCAGGACTCGCTCGATCCGGCCGGTCCCTTCGCGCGCAAGTCTCACGACCTGTTCGTTCCGGTCTTCTGGGTGGCGGTCGGCATCTTCGTCGTGGTCGAAGGCGCCCTCGTCTGGTTCGCGATCCGGTACCGGCACCGGAAGGGCCGCGAGGGCATCCCGCCGCAGGTGCACGGGAACACGCGGCTCGAGGTGGCCTGGACCATCCTCCCGGCGGTGATCCTGGCCGGGGTGGCCGTGCCCACCGTCGCGACCATCTTCGACCTGGCGCGCGAGCCCGACGAGGGCGTGATGCGGGTGGACGTGCTGGGCCACCAGTGGTGGTGGGAGTTCAGCTATCTCGAGCAGGGGTTCACCACCGCGAACGAGCTGCACATCCCGACCGGCGAACCCGTCTACCTCCGCCTGTGCGGCGTCGGCATGGGCGGAAGCCCCGACGCCAAGGCAGCGGTCACGACCGAATGCCAGCCGGGAGGAGACGAGGGGCCGCGGCCGGAGGCGATCGGCGACGCCGTCATCCATTCGTTCTGGGTGCCGCAGCTCGCCGGGACCATCGACGTGGTGCCCGGGCAGACGAACAACCTGTGGATCGAAGCCGACGAACCGGGGCGGTATTCGGGACAGTGCAAGGAGTTCTGCGGCCTGTCCCACGCGTACATGAAGTTCGTCGTGGTGGCGCACGAGCCGGCCGAGTACGAGACGTGGCTCCAGGGCCAGCTCGAGCCGGCCTCCCCGCCCGAGGGCGAGGCCGCCACGGCGGGAGCGGAGCTGTTCGTCCAGCGGTGCACGGCGTGCCACACGGTCGACGGCGTCGTCGGCGGCGACGGCGAGCCGGTCCCCGTGGCCCAGCAGTCCAACGGCGCCCCGAACCTGACCCACTTCATGAGCCGCGAGTGTTTCCGGGGCTGCACGATGCCCATCACCGAGGAGAACCTGCGGCGATGGCTCCGGAACCCGCAGGCCGTTGAGGCGGGGTCGTGGATGATCCTCGAACCTCCGCTCACCGAGCAGGAGATCGACAACCTGGTGGCGTACCTGCAGACGTTGCGATGAACGAGGAGGTGATCCCGTGGCGAGCGTGAGCGTTCCGGCACAGCGCCGGGGGCTCCTCGGCCGCCCGACGTCCACCGTGGGCTTCTGGTCCTGGTTCACCACCGTGGACCACAAGAAGATCGGGATCCTCTACGGGATCACGGCATTCGCCTTCTTCCTCGTCGGAGGCGTGGAGGCGCTCCTGATCCGGCTCCAGCTCGCGCGGCCGGACCAGAACCTGATCTCGGAGGCCGCGTTCAACGAGCTGTTCACGATGCACGGCGTGACGATGGTGTTCCTGGTCGTCATGCCGCTGTCGGCGGCGTTCTTCAACTACTTCATCCCGCTGATGATCGGGGCGCGCGACGTCGCCTTCCCGCGGCTGAACGCGTACAGCTACTGGGCGTTCCTGTTCGCCGGCATCTTCATCTACTCGAGCTGGTTCCTGGGCGGCGCGCCCAACGGCGGCTGGTTCGGCTACCCGCCGAACTCCGTGCTCGACCCCACGCGCGGGATGACGTTCTACTCGCTCGGCCTGCTGATCGCGGGGATCGCCTCGACCGTCTCGGCCGTGAACCTGGCCGTGACGGTGATCAACATGCGGGCGCCCGGCATGACGCTGTTCCGCATGCCGGTGTTCGTGTGGATGGGGTTGGTCGTGCAGCTGCTGCTGGCCTTCTCGCTGCCGATCGTGACCATTGGCCTGGTCGAGCTGTTCTTCGACCGCCGGTTCGGGACGCACTTCTTCGACGCCGCGGCCGGGGGGAGCCCGGTCCTGTGGCAGCACCTGTTCTGGCTATTCGCGCACCCCGAGGTCTACATCCGGATCCTGCCGGCCATGGGCAT
>DATHVC010000226.1:0-3259 GCA_035461565.1 Actinomycetota bacterium | reverse complement strand
CTGAAGGGCGGCCTGACCACCGTCGTCGCGTTCGTCCTGTTCGTGGGCAGCGTCCTGCTGCTGCTCTCGGCCGTGTTCGGCCGGCGGATGGGATATCTGGTCCTGGCGGTGGGGTTCTTCGGATGGATGTTCATCATGTCGTTCATCTGGCTCACCGGGTTCTGGATCAGTCAAGGGCTCGACACGCCGGTGAACCTGGGCCCCCGCGGCGCCGAACCCGGCTGGGTGGTGGAGTCCGTCGGGACCGATCCGGAGCCGGTGTTCGAGGCGTACTCTGGCTATCCGACCGGTCAGGAGTGGCGCGTGCCCGGCTCGAACAACCGCGACAGCTCCTCGGTGCAGAGCGTGACGACCGCCGCCCAGGGGTTCCTGGCCGAGCGAGCGAACGAGGACCTCGGCCTCGACATCCACGAACCGGGGGCCGTGCAGACCTCCGACTTCGAGGTCGAGCAGATCCGGTTCGCCACGGACGGGGACGTGTCGCTGGCCGCGGCCCAGGCCTATTTCACGGGAGGCGGGCCCCGCGTCACGCTGTTCATGCGGCACGACCCGGGGAGCGTGAACCGCTACTCCTGGATGTTCCTGATCGGCTCGGCGGTGGGACTGGCCATCCACGTCCCGCTGCTCGACCGCGCCGAGCGAAGGCGCAAGGAGATCCTGACCGGCGGCGCAGCCCCGCCCTGGTACGGACCGGCCTGAGAACGGAGGAGAACGGATGCTGGCTCAGGAAGCGGCGCGGCTGATCGACCAGGGATCGGTGCAGTTCATCCTGTTCGGCATCATGGTCGTGATCGTGTTCATCGCGCTCTGGTTCACGATCGCCAAGTAGCCGAACGTCAACCGCCGGCCCCGCCGCCGCCCACGTCGATCAGCGCCGCCTTTCGCTGCTCGTAATACGTCAGGATCTGGAGCTCGACGGCCAGGTCGACCTTTCGGACCGAGACGCCCTCGGGCACGACGATCGCGGCGGGGGCGAAGTTCAGGATCGAGCGGATCCCGGCCTCGACCATCGCGTCGGCCACCTGCTGGGCCGCGGCGGCCGGCGTGGCGATCACGCCGATGAGCGCGTCGTGTTCCCGGGCGATCGCGGGGAGATGCTCGATGGGCCGGATCGTCAGCTCACCGACGACCTCGCCGACCTTCGACGGGTCGTTGTCCACGAGCGCCGCCGCTCGGAACCCTCGTTCGGGGAACCCGCGGTAGTTGGCCAGGGCGTGCCCGAGGTTCCCGATCCCGGCGATCACGATGGGCCAGTGCTGGGTGAGGCCGAGCTCGCGACGGATCTGGTGGATGAGGTACGCCACGTCGTAGCCAACCCCCCGAGTGCCATAGGAGCCCAGATGCGACAGGTCCTTGCGCACCTTCGCCGAGTTCACGCCGGTGGCGTCGGCGAGCTCGCTGGAGGAGACCATCGAGGCGCCGCCTTCCGCCAGCTCGAGCAGGGCACGGAGGTACACGGGCAGCCGGGTCACCGTGGCCTCCGGGATGGGCCGATCCGTCACGGCCGGGATGATAGTGCGTTCGTGAAACGGCTTCACGAATGCACGAGCTACCCCTGCCCGGTCAGCACGAGGCGGAACGTTGCGGCGTCGACGCGGATCTCGAACTCCTCCTCACCGTCCACCAGCACGACGGGGACCCGGATCCCGTATTCGAGATCGAGCCGGTCGTCCCCGGTCACGTCGATCTCCTCGAAGCGGAACGGGGTCCGGGCCCGTTCGGCCAGGATGACCTCTCGGGCCTCGTCGCACAGGCCGCAGCCCGGACGGGAGTACATCACCACGCGACGCACGGCGCGGCATCTTAATGGGGCGCTCAGGACCGTGTGGTAGGAAGGCGCGATGACGAACGACGACCTCCTCGACCTCGACCTGCACCGGCGGCTCTCGTCGCGAGACCGAGAGGCGTTCGAGGAGCTGTTCCGGCGATACGGAGACGCCGCCTACGGGCTCGCGTTTCGGATCACCGCGCAGCGGGCCCTGGCGGAGGAGGTCATCCAGGAGGCGTTTCTTGCCCTGTGGCGGACCCCGGAGGCGTTCGACCCGGCCCGGGGGGTCTTCCGGTCGTTCTTTCTCTCCCTGGTCCACCACCGGGCCGTGGACGCCGTCCGGCGCGAGGAGCGGATGCGCCGGCGAGGGGAACGAGCCTCGAACCTCGAGCCCGTTCGTGGCGAAGATGTTGCAGACGGCGTCGTGGAAGGGTCCTACCTCGCGACCCGCCGGAAGCAGGTTCGCGAGGCGCTCACGATGCTCCCCGCCGAGCAGCGGCAGGTGGTCGAGCTGGCATACTTCGGCGGCTACACGCAGAGCCGGATCGCCGAGATGCTCGGCATCCCGCTCGGCACGGTGAAGACGCGCACGCTGGCCGCCATGCGCAAGCTGCGGCGGTTTCTCCCCCCGGAGGAGTGATCTTGGAGCAGGAGCACGAACGGGCCGAGGAGCTGCTCGCCGGGTACACGCTCCGGGCGCTGTCGGGCGAAGACGCCGCCGAGGCCGACCGGCTCCTCACCGAACACGTTCCCGCCTGCGCCTCCTGTCGCCAGACCCTTTCGGACCTGCGATCGGTGGCCGGCGAGCTGGCCCTCGGTGCCGATCCCCTCCCCCCGTCCGACCTCGTCTGGGCCCGGATCGATCGTGCCCTGCACGAGGACCGAGGCACGATCTCCCGCGGTCGCCGAGGCTCGTTCGTGGCCGTTGCCGCCGGGCTCGTCGCCGTGATGGCCATGGGCGGGCTCTCGTTCCTGTCCACGACGCGAGCCAGCCGGGCCGAAGGCGACCGGACGCTGGCTTTGGAGCTGCTCTCGCTGATGCGGTCGCCAAACGTCGAACCGGTCTCGGTGGACCCGCAGGGCGGGGCGCCGGCCGGCTCCGGGTTCGTCGCGGCCGCGGCGCCGGACGTCCACCGGTTGTACCTCGTCGCCGAGGTCTGCCCGGAGCCGCGACCCGGCCACGCGTATCAACTCTGGCTCGGGAGCGACGGCGTGTTCACGCCGGTTGGTGAACCGTTCTCGCCGAGTGGCGGGTCGGTCCTGATCAAGCTCACCGTGGACGTGGCGCGGTTCGATACGGTCTGGATCACGGAGGAGCGAGTGGGCGAGCTGCCCGCCGCGCCGAGCGCGGCCGGCCGATCCTGGCGAGCCGAGCTCGGCTGACCCGACGCGTCGTTCACCGTTTCGGAGTTGCGGCGGCTGCCACCGGCGGGCCCGAGACCCGCGAGGCGCGGAGGAACCCGGCGAACATCACCGCGATTCCACTGAGGA
>DATHVC010000225.1:0-9601 GCA_035461565.1 Actinomycetota bacterium | reverse complement strand
AGCAGGTCGGGCTCCCCTCCCGGCGCATTCGCGACTACCCTCACGAGCTCTCGGGCGGCCAGAAGCAACGGGTCATGATCGCGATGGCGCTCGCCTGCGGCCCGACGCTCGTGATCGCCGACGAACCCACGACCGCCCTCGACGTGATGGTGCAGGCCCAGGTGCTGGCGCTGCTGAGCGGGCTTCAGCGCGAGCTGGGGCTCGCGATGTTGTTCATCACCCACGATCTGTCGGTGCTGGTCGAGGTATCCGATCGCCTCGCGATCATGTACGCCGGGCTCGTGGTGGAAGAGGGCGCGGCGCGGCACGTGTTCGAGTCGCCCCAACATCCCTACACGAAGGCGCTCGCGGCCGCGTTCCCCACGATCGGAGACGCGCGTTTCCGCCATCGACCGGCCGGGTTGGGCGGCGACCCGCCGGACCCACAGGCCATCCCGACGGGATGCCCGTTCCATCCGCGCTGCCCCGTTGCGTTCGACCGCTGCCCCACCGTGGTCCCCGAGCTCTACCCAGCCGGTTTCGGGCGCCGGGCTGCCTGCCTGCTCGTCGAGGGCGCGCTCGCCGGAGTCCAGAAGGCGGTCGAATGAGCGCCGAACCCGCCAACCCGGAGACGCGACCAAGCGGTCCGGTCCTGGAGGTCCGGGACCTGCGCGTCTCGTTCGCCGGGCGGGTGGGCCTGCTGGCCGGCCTCACCGGGAAACGCGGGAGCGACGCGCGAGCCGTCGATGGCGTCACCTTCGAGCTCCGGCGGGGCGAGGTGCTCGCGCTCGCGGGGGAGTCTGGGTGCGGGAAGACCACCACCGCGCGCGCCATCATGGGCCTCATCAAACCCCAGGGCGGCCGGATCCTCTTCGAGGGCAGCCCGGTTCACAACCTCCGCCGGTTCCGCCGACGCGTCCAGATGGTGTTCCAGGACCCGACCGGCACGCTGAACCCTCGGCAGACGATCTACGAGATCGTGGCCGAGGCTCTCCGGATCCACCACATCTCGCGCGGGCCGAACGGCCACTCCGAGGAGGAGCTCGTCGCCCGAGCCCTCTCGCGAGCGGGGCTACGGCCCCCGGAGCGGTTCTTCCTGCTCTACCCACACGAACTCTCCGGAGGCCAGCGTCAACGGGTGGTGATCGCCGGGGCGCTCGTCCTCGAGCCCGAAGTGATCGTGGCCGACGAACCCGTGTCGAACCTGGACGCGTCGGTGCGCGGCGAGATCCTGGCGCTCCTGATGAAGCTCCGCGAGGAGGATCAGATCTCGATCATCATCGTCACGCACGACCTCGGGCTGGCCTGGATGGTCGCCGATCGTGTCGCGGTGATGTACCTCGGGCGGATCGTCGAGATCGGGCCGGCCGAGGAGGTGTTGATCCGGCCGCTCCACCCGTACACGAAGGCGCTCGTGGACGTGGTCCCCGAGGCCGAAGGCATCGACCGGCCCATCCTGGCGGGCGAACCGCCGGATCCGACGCGTATCCCGCCCGGGTGTCGCTTCCATCCGCGGTGCCCCGAGGTGGCGACCGGGAACGCGGCCCGCGCCGGTGTCGAGGACTCGTGCCGCGGCCAGGATCTCGGCCTGGTCGAGTTGCGGCCGGGTCACTTCGCCGCCTGTCACCTCGCGGCGGCCCTGCACCGAGCCGACGCGGCCACCAAGAGCTGACCGATCAGGACGTCGCGTGGTCGTCCGGGGCGCCCTTGAGGACGCCGAGGATGGCCTCCATCTCCGTGTCGCCGACGGGGGCGTCTTTCCCGGCCCCCTTGGCCGCGGCGAGGAGCGTTCGAAGGTTGGCCTCGGCCATCTCGACGCGCGCCTCGAGCTCTTTGGTCCGGCTCGACAGCGCCGCGGCCCGCCGTTCGGCCTCGTCGCGCGCCGCCTGGGCCTCGCGGACCTCCTCGCGGGCGGTGCGAAGCGCCCCACGAAGCGTGCCCACCTCCCGGCCGAGCTCGACCAGGCGCTCCACGGCCTCACGGCCGATGTCCGAATACACGGTGCGTTTTCCGGCCTTGTCCGCACCGTCGCCGGCGGGACGTTCTTTCTTCTGTCGCCGGGGCCGCGGGATCTGCTCGCGCTCACCCGGCTCGATCGGGCGAGCGTCCAGAAGGAGGTACCCGCCGTCCACGGCCTCCAGGCGCCGGCGAGCCAGCAGGGCCCGTACCGCCCGCGCCGCCGCCAGCGGCTCCTCCACGCCGATCTCGCGCCCCAACTCCGCGGGCGTCAGATCGACCATTTCCCCTTGCTGGACGCGCGCGGAAACGGCGGCAAGAAACGCGTTCGCCCGATCGAGGCTCTCGGGGTTCACGGGGTAATGGTGCGCCATAGCGGGCCTCAGTGCCACCCCCGATGCCCGTCGAGGCAACCGGCGCCCAAACGGGCGCGACCGCCGGACCGATGCCCCGCGCCAGGCAGAAAGAGTGACAAAAGTAGGTCCCCGATTTGACCGTGGAGCCGTCCATGGTGTCTCATAGCGATGGCGCCGCTGGGACCCTCGGGTTCCGGCGGCGCCGCTCATTTTTCGGCTCATCCCACTTCGAGGAGGTCGTCGTCGTTGGCGCTTGCGGCCGATCACCCTGCCGCGAACCTCCCACTCGCCGGGATCCGGGTCGCGGACTTCTCCCGAGTCCTGGCCGGACCTCTGGCCACGATGGTCCTCGCCGACCTCGGCGCCGACGTGGTCAAGGTGGAACGCCCGGAGACCGGTGACGACACCCGGGGCTGGGGACCGCCGTTCGTCGGCGACGACGCCGCGTATTTCCTCGCCCTGAACCGGAACAAGCGGTCGGTGGTGCTGGACCTCTCGACCGAGGAGGGGCGCAGCGACGCCCGCCGGCTCGCCCTGGATGGCGATGTGGTCGTCGAGAACTTCCGCCCCGGGCTGATGGGGCGCTTCGGCCTCGATCACGCTTCGCTGTCGGTCCGGAAGCCGTCGCTCGTCTCGTGTTCGTTGACGGCGTTCGGCCCGAACGGCGCATCCGCTTCCCGACCCGGCTACGACATCATCATGCAGGCGTTGTCGGGGCTGATGAGCATCACCGGCCACCCCGGCGGGGAACCCGCCAAGGTGGGCGTCGCGCTGCTCGACGTCGTCTGCGGCCTGTACGCGGCGAACGCCATCCAGGCCGCGGTCCTGGCGGCGCGAGAGACGGGCCGAGGGCGGCACGTGTCGGTGTCGCTGTTCGATGCGAGCGTGGCGGCACTGGTCAACCAGGCCGCGAACCACCTGCTGGGCGGCCTCGTCCCGGAGCCCATGGGGAACGCTCACCCCAACATCGTTCCGTACCAGCTGTTCCGAGCCGGAGATCGCCCGTTCATCCTCGCCGCCGGCAACGACCGGCTGTTCTCGCGCACCTGTGTGGCGGCCGGGCGCCCCGAGCTCGCGACCGACGATCGGTTCGCTACCAACGAGGCCCGCGTTCGGCATCGCGACGAGCTCGTCCCGATCCTCCAGGAAGCGTTCGAGCGGCGGACCGCGGACGAGTGGCTGGCGGCGTTCGAAGAGGCCGGCGTCCCCTGCGCGCTCGTTCGATCGATCGACGAGGTGTTCTCCTCCCCCGAGGGACATGCCGCAGTCCAGGTCGTCGACGACGACGCTCGCGGCCGCCTCCGATTGGTCGCCGACCCGATCCGCATCGACGGCGAGCGCCTGTCGGCGCGCCGGCCGCCCCCGCTGCTCGGCGAACACACCGACGAGGTGCTCGGCGAGCCGTGACCGCGCTGGCGCGATGGCGGGAACTGCTCGCCGCGATGGCGATCCCCGAGGGGATCCTCAGCGCCGCGCCGGAGACCCCGTGGGGGTACCCGACCGAGCCGTTCCGCCGCCGTGTGGAGGCCACGCGGCGCGACTCATCGGCGCTGGTCGAACGGGCGCTCGAAGCGCTCCCGGAGGGCGGCACCGTGCTCGACGTCGGGTGCGGCGGCGGGGCCACCTCGTTGCCGCTCGCGGGCCGCGCCTCGAGGATCACCGGCGTCGATCAGTCCGAGGGCATGTTGTCCTCGTTCGGCGGCTCCGCCACCGAGGCCCGGGTCGAGGCCGTCACGGTGCAGGGCGCCTGGCCCGATGTCGCGGGCGAGGTGGAGCCCGCCGACGTCGTCGTCTGCGGCCACGTCTTCTACAACGTGGGCGAGCTCGAGCCGTTCGTCCGCGCGCTGACCGAGCACGCTCGGAGGCGCGTCGTGGTCGAGATCACGGGCGCCCACCCGCTCGCCTGGATGACGGACCTGTGGCGAAGCTTCCACGGGTTCGACCGGTCCCCAGGGCCGACCGCCGACGACGCCGAGGCGGCCCTGCGGGAGCTCGGCCTGGACGTGGGCCGCGAGGATCGGGACATCGCGCCGCGATCCGGTGGTTTCGAACGGCGCGAGGACGCCGTGGCGTTGGTCCGGCGTCGCCTGTGTCTCCCCGCGGATCGAGACACCGAGATCGCCGAGGCCCTCGGGGACCGCCTCACCGAACGCGATGGCTCGTGGTCGGCCGGCCCCGCGAGCCAGCCGATCGTCACGTTGTGGTGGGCGGGGTCGGCAGATCCTTGAGCGCCGTCAACGCTCCCGACGGCGGACGTAGTCGCGAACGATGAACTCGCCGATCTGGCGGTCGTCCATCAGGAAGATCCGGCCGGCGGTGAGCTCGGCCAGGCGCTCCATGAACCGGATCAGCCCCGGCGAGTCCTCGAGCATGAACACGTTCAGCGTGACCCCCGCCTTCGCGAGCTTGGCCGCCTCGGCCAGCGTGAGCCGGATCGTCTTGGGGACCGGCGGCCACGAGAAGAACGCCTCGCCGCCTTCGAGGTGCGCCGTCGGCTCGCCGTCGGTCACCATGATCACCTGTCGCGTGGCCCGAGGGTGTTGGGAGAGCAGCCGCCCCGCCAGGTTGAACGCGTGCTGCATGTTCGTGCCGTAGACCCTTTCCCAGCCCGCCGCCGTCAGGTCCTTCGGCTGCATCGGCCGGGCGAAGTCGCTGAACCCGATCATGTACAGCCGATCGTGCGGGTACCGGCCCTCGATCAACGCGTGCAGGGCGAGCGCCATCCGCTTCGCGTGCACGAAGTGCCCGCGGAGCGGCATCGAAAAGGAGAGATCGAGCAGGAGGGCCGTGGCGGCCTCGGTCCGCTGCTCGGCCTCGACGAGCTCGAAGTCGTCGGGCACGAGCCGGACCTGAGACCCGGCACCGCCCCGAAGCACCGCGTTGAACACCGTCCGCTGCACCGCGATCTGCCCAGTGTCGCCGAACCGCCAGGGCCGGGTCGAACCCGTGGGTTCGGCCAGCCCGCCCGCCTCGCGAGCCTCGTGGGTCCCTTCGCGGTCCCTCCGGAGCTGCTCGAACACCCGGACCAGCGCCCGCTCGCCGAGCTTTCGAGCCCCCTTCGGCGTCACCTCGAGCCGGCCCTCGCGCCGCGTGACGAGCCCGGCCTGCTCCAGGGCCCGTTCGATCTGTCTGAGCCTCTGGAGATCCCGGACCGCCTCGTCGCCGAGCGTCCGGCGAAGCGCCTCGACGTCAACGTCGTCGACCGACGCCCCCGCATAGTCGCCGCGAAGCGACCGGTCGAGGTCCTCGTAATCGTGCAGCCGCTCCATCGCGTCGACGGTGGCCGACAACGGCATGGCCTCTTCGCCACCCACGAGCGTCGGATCGCCCCACGGCATCTCGGGGAACGTCGACGAGAGGTTGGCGTTCAGCCGATCGACCTCGAACGCGAGGTCCAGATCCTGCATGACCTGCTCGGCGAGCGCCTGGAGCTCGGCCCGCTGCTCGGGCGACATCGATGCGAGGAGGCGCGACATCGCGGCCATGCGCCTGGCCATCTGCTCGAGCAGCTCGTCGAGCGAGCGAGGGTTCTCGGGGAACAGGTCGCCGTACCGCTGCATGAAGCCCTCGAAGTCGTACGGCTCGCCGCGATCGCGGCGTTCGATCATGTCGTTCAGCTCGGCCAGCATGTCGCGGACGCGCGCCAGCGCTTCGGGCGAGATCTCGCGCATCCCCTGCGCCAGGTTGCGGAAATACGCCCCCATCACCTGCTCGCGCAGGTGCTCGAGCAGCTCGTCGAACATCCGCTGGGCCTGCTGGTCGCGGAACCGGTACCCCGTGAGCTCGTTGACCTGTCCGGGGGCGTCGGGTGGCAGCGCGCCGAGGAAGGCCTCGCGCATGCGGGCGTCGTCGTCGGGCTCGAACGAAAGCGTGGTGCGTTCACGCTCGACGATCTCCTCGAGACGCTCACGGATCTCCTCGAGCGGACCCTGGAGGTTCAGCGCGGCCTGCTCCCTGGCTCGACGCTCTCGGAGCCGCGCCCGGAGCGCGTCGAGGCCGCTGAACCGCCCCTGCATGCCGGAGCGGAGAAGCCTCGAAAGCGCTCCCTCGGCCCCGGCGCCGGACAAGATGTCGTCGGACAGCTCCTCGAGGAGCTCTGAGGCGGGCACCTCGGGGCCGAACGGGTCCTGGGAGTCGTCCCACCGCGAATACCGCGCCCGCATCCGACCAGGGTACGCCGCTCGCGTGCGAACGTGGTCAGTCCTGGTCCGGCGGCCGGGGTCGGCGACCGATCGGACGTCCGATCCGAGCCGCCAGTCGTTCCGCCGTGGTCGGATCGAGGACGTGCTCCCGCCCGGTGATCGTCGGCACCACGTCCTCGAGCCGCAACACGAAAACGCCCCGGTGCTCCTTGGGTGCTCCGGCCTGTGCCTTCGTCAGGACGATCGCCGGGGTGACGTCGGCGCTCGAGGCCCCGATGCCGAGGAGCTTCCCGCGCAGCCACCGCGCCGCACGCCTGGCCTCGCGGAACCCGCCGAGCGCCCGCCCATCGACCACGAGCTTTTTCCCTCGGCCACCAGATACCCCTCCAGCCCGTTGGGCGCCACCACGAACGCGCCCGTCACGCCGAGCACGGCGTGCGACGCGCCGACTCCGGACTCCAGCTCCGCCGCCCAGAACGCCCATGGATCGAGCTTCAGCAACTCGCGGCCGAGCGCGGCCATGTCCTCCGGCCCGACGGTCGCGACGGTCCGCCGGAACAACCGAGCGAAGCTCGTCATATCTCCGCCATGGCTTTGCAGCGTAGCGTTGCGGCGGGCGGGCTCGTCTGCGTCTCGTCCGCCGTCAGCTCAGGCCGAGCCCCGTCATCAACGCCCGGAGCGTGAGGCCGAACGAGATGAACGAGGCTGCCGCGAACGGCACCCACGGTCGGTGCCGGAAGTTCTCGTCGCGAGCGAGCAGGTGGGCGGCGACGAAGATGAGGATCGGCCCGTAGCCGTACACGTAGTGCAGCCAGTCCGTGGGGCGGCGGCCCATGGCCAGGAGCACCGTTCCCACCACGGCCTGGACGATCGCCACGAGCTGAGCCGCGACGAGCCATCGCCAGAACCAGTCGCCGGCCTGCCACCGCCACACCCACACCACAAGCCCGAACACCCAGCCAACCGCGAACAGGCCGACCACGGCGAAGCCGATCGAGCGGTGGAGATCGGTCACGGCGGCGGAATCCTACGCGGCGACGCCCGCTACGCCGCCCCGCCCGAATACCGGTACGACCCCAGTCGCCCGGCGCCGTCTTTGTTCAGCCGCCGCGACAGGTGCAAGCCTTCGAGCGCAAACTCGACCGCCGAGGCCGCCACGCCCGGGCTCTCCTCCTCGACCCCCAGGCGTTCGAGCAGCTTCGACAGGCCGGGAAGCTCGCCGAACTGACCGAGGAGGTCGGCCGCCGACGTGAGATCCGAGGTCTCGGCCTCGAACCCCTGCTCGAACCGTGACAGGATCGGCTGGAAGTCGAACCCGGAGAGCCGGCGCCGAAACACCTCGAGCTCGGCGGTCTTGGCCGCCCGGAGCAGGATCTCCTCCTCGCGGCCCTCCTCGATCGTGTCGAACTCGATCCGTCCGAGGCTCGCGTCGAGAACAGCCGGCAAGTCGCAGACTCGAGGAACGGCCTCCGGCTCTCCCGTGCGCGCCGCCCGGCGGATCGCGGCGGCCGCGAGCGTCTCGAGGTTGCCGATCGAATAGCGGACGCTGACGCCGCTGCGGTGGTTCACGTGCGGCGAACGCCGGAGCTCGGCCGTGAGGGCGGCCAGCACCTCCTTCATGTAGAGCGGTACCCGGACGGGCAGCTCGCCCGCGGGCTAACGCGCCTCCTGATCCATGATGGCGATCTCGTCGGCCAGGGTCTCGGGATAGTGCGTCCGCACTTGCGTGCCGAACCGGTCCTTCAGCGGGCTCACGATCCGGCCCCGGTGCGTGTAGTCGTCGGGGTTCGCCGTGCACATCAGCAGGAGGTCGAGCGGCAGCCGGATCCGATAGCCGCGGATCTGCACGTCCCGCTCCTCGAGGATGTTGAACAGGGCGACCTGGATGCGTTCGGGCAGGTCGGGGAGCTCGTTGATGGCCACGATCCCGCGGTTGGTCCTGGGGATCAGGCCGTAGTGGATCGTGAGCTCATCGGCGAGGTACCGCCCCTCGGCCACCCGGATCGGGTCGACGTCGCCGATCAGGTCGGCCACGCTCGTGTCCGGCGTGGCGAGCTTCTCCGCGTACCGGTCCTCGCGGTCGACCCAGAGCACCGGCACCGCGTCCCCGTCTTCTGCGACCAGGGCCCGGCAGCGGGCGCAGATCGGCCGGTACGGGTGGTCGTTCACCTCACACCCGGCGATCGCCGGTGTCTGCTGGTCGAGGAGATCGATCACCCGACGGATCAGACGGGTCTTGGCCTGTCCGCGTTCGCCGAGCAGGATCAGGTCGTGCCCGGCCAGGATCCCGCGCTCCAGGGCGGGAAGGACCGACTCGTCGAACCCGACGATGGCCGGGAACAGCGACTCCCCCCGCCCCAGCTTGGCGAGCAGGTTCGCCCGGAGTTCCTCCTTGACGGTCCGGTCCGGGTACCCGGCTGCCCGGAGATCGCCGATGGTGGCGGGCAAAGCCATCCCGACCACCCTAACGAGGTTCGCGAGATCGGTCAGGTGCCGACGGCACGAGCTCATCGGAAGCAACGAGGTCGTCGTTCGCTCGCGGTGCCGACCGAGGCGCTGGTCCGGCTTCACGAGCCCGATGGCTGCTGCCCATGGAGACCCCGGTGTCCCTGACGACCTGGCGAACCGGCACGTACGTCGTCGTCCTTTCGGCGTCGGGGCCGGGCGCCGACGCATCGCTGAGCACCGCCGTCGACGTCCACGGTGCGATCACCGACGGCAGCTGACCCCTACGTCTCGCACGCCATCGTTCCCCTTCGGTCGCGCCGTGAGGACATCTTTGCGTACGTCGGCGGCCGCCGGTAGCGTGCCGGACGTGCCGACGCTCGAGGAGATCCTCACCCCACTGAACCCCGAGCAGCGCGCGGCGGCCGAGGCCGTTCGGGGCCCGGTCGCCGTCATCGCCGGCGCCGGGACGGGTAAGACCACCACCATCACGCACCGGATCGCCGCGCAGATCGCCTCCGGAGCCTTTCCGGCGGCGGCGATCCTGGCCGTTACCTTCACGGAGAAGGCGGCGCGCGAGCTGAAGGAACGGTTGGCCCGGCTCGGGGCGCAGGGAGTCGTCGCCAGGACGTTCCACGCGGCCGGGCTGGCCCAGCTCTCGAGGTTGTGGCCCGAGCTGGTCGGCGAACCCCTTCGGGAGATCCTCCCGTCCAAGGCCCCGCT
>DATHVC010000224.1:0-5232 GCA_035461565.1 Actinomycetota bacterium | reverse complement strand
CATCCCCGTCTCCCGCAGGACGTCCTCCAGCATCGCCCCTTCCGCCCACCGGTGGGCCGAGGAGGCGAATCCGGGTTCCAGCTCCCGACACAGCTCGACCTGGTGGCGATCCTCGGCCCGCCGGATGCGGCGGTAGGTCTCCTGGAGCCGGCCGTACCGCTCCGCGGTCGCGGCCGTCGGCATCTCGGCCGGCCGGGGGATGCGCTCGCGAGACTCGTACACGATCGTCGAGACCACGGCGGCGGCCTCGGCCGGCGTGATCCCGGCAAGCAACGATTCGGCCAGCGCCTCGGCCACCAGGACGTCGCCGTCGCCGTAGATCCGGGCCAACACCCTGCCCTTCGGCAGGATCGAGAAGCCGTCGACGTAGTCGAGCTCCCCCAGGACGCCGAGCACGCGATCGAACTGCCGGGCCAGGGTCTCGGTGCGAGTTCGGATCCGGCGTTCCACGCCGGCCACCTGCTGCTCGAGCTCGGACGCCCGGCGGCCCCACCGCTCGTGGTCCGGCCGATCCGGGCATCCGTGGCACGGATGGCGTTCGGCGCGCCGGTCGAGTTCGGCGGCTTCGCGCGCCGCGACGGCGTCGACCGCGGGCCGAGCCGCCTTCGGGGCCCGGACGTCGAGGGCCACGAGGCGGGCCGCCAGGTCCCGGCGGAACCGGGCGCTGCGGACGCTCCCGCTGCGCGGCAGCTGGAGCCTCGTCAGGGGCCTGGGCGGCTCGTCGAAGTCCCGGCCGGAGAGGCGGAAGTACTTCCGGTCCTGGGCCAGCACGGTCGGTCGGCCGTCGCGATTGGACAACACGACCGCCAGGCCGCGACGCCGTGCCCTCGGCACGAAGACGACATCGCCGGGCCGAAGCCCGGCCAACCCGGCGCGTACGGCGTCGGTGCGAGCGCGTTCGCGCCCGCTGCGGGCCTCGCTGCGGATCCGGTGCGCGCGGTCGCGGAGGGCCCAATATTCTCGGAAGTCCCCGAGGTGGCACGTCATCTGCTCGCGGTAGCCGGCCAGGAACGCCTTGTCGCGCTCGAGCTGGCGCTCCAGGCTCACGACGGCGCGATCCACCAGGAACTGGGCGAAGGACGAGTTCAGAAGGTGGTGCGCCTCCTCCCGCGTGTAGTTGCGGACCAGGTTGACGGCCATGTTGTACGAGGGCCGGAAGGAAGACGCGAGCTCGTAGGTCCTCGTCGAGGCCAGCGACGCGACACGTTCGAACGGGACCTGGCGCTGGTACACGACGATCGCGTGTCCGAGCCGGTCGATCCCGCGCCGGCCGGCGCGGCCCGTGAGCTGTGTGTATTCGCCCGGTGTGAGCAGCTCGTGCCGCTCCCCCTGGAACTTCCACAGATCCTCGATCACGACGGACTTTGCCGGCATGTTGATTCCGAGCGAGAGCGTCTCGGTCGCGAAGACCACCTTGACCAGCCCCGCCTCGAACAGCTCCTCCACCGTCTCCTTGAACACGGGAAGCATCCCGGCGTGGTGCGCCGAGACGCCGGCGGCCAGCGCCTCCTCGAACTCGTAATACCCGAGCGCCTTGAGGTCCTCCTCGTCCATCCAGGCGGCGCGCATCTGCGCGAACTCCCGGACCCGCTCCGCCTCCTCCGCCGAGGTCAGCCGGACCCCCGACGCCATGAGCCATTCCACGCTCCGATCGCAGCCGGCGCGGCTGAACACGAAGTAGATGGCCGGCAACAGACCCTCGCGGTCCAGGACGTCGACGACCTCCTCGCGCCTGGGGACGTAGACCCGCCGGCCACCCTCCCGGGGGCGAGGCGTCCGGTGTGCGTAGGAGCCACGGGAGACCCGACGCGGCGATCCCCCCGTCCGTTGCTCCTCGCGGTCGAGCGCGGCCACGTACGGGTTCGGGACGACCCGATCCCCCTGCTCGACGTGCATGGGATGGAGGTCGCGCCCCACCAGGTAATGGTGCTCGAGGGGAACGGGCCGACGCTCCTCGATCACGACCCGCGTCGGGCCTCGCAACGTGCCGATCCACTCTCCGAACTCCTCGGCATTGGAGATGGTCGCCGACAAGCACACGACCGAGACGGAGAGCGGCAGGTGGATCAGGACCTCCTCCCACACGGCGCCGCGATACGGGTCCTGGAGGTAGTGCACCTCGTCCAGCACGACCGAGACGAGGCCGTCGAGCGTGTCCGACCGCTCGTAGAGCATGTTCCGCAGGACCTCGGTGGTCATGACCACGACTGGCGCCTCGCCGTTGATCGTGTTGTCGCCGGTCAGCAGGCCGACGCGGGCCGCGCCGTGGCGGGCCACGAAGTCACCGAACTTCTGATTCGACAGCGCCTTCAGCGGCGTCGTGTAGAAACACTTGCCGCCGAGCGAGAGCGACCGTTCCACGGCGTATTCGGCCACGACCGTCTTCCCCGCCCCCGTGGGAGCGGCCACGAGCACGGACTCGCCCGAGGCCAGGGCCTCGATCGCCGAGACCTGGAACGGGTCCAACTCGAAGGGGTACCGCGCGGCGAATCGGGACGGGTCGGACATGTGTTCGAGTGTACGGATGTGGCGATCCAGCCCGGCGGGGCGGAACTCAAAAGACGGCGCAGGCGCTCAGGTGCTCCCGCAGCAGCTGGCTGAACGACTCCGGCGCCTCGAGGTTCGTCAAGTGCCCCGGGCCGTCCAGGACCTCCAGTCGAGCGCCCGGGATCGCGCCGGCCATCTCCATCGAGACCTCCGCCGGGATCAGCCGGTCGCCGGTGGAGGTGACCACGAGGGTGGGGACGTCGATCCCGCCCAGGTCGCCGGTCGAGTCTGGGCGTTCGGCCATCCCGAGCGCGGCGGCGGCGATGGCCTCGGCGCTCTGGTCGGCGATGATCTCTCGCACCGTCGACCACGAGTCCGCCGGCGCGTCTTCGGCCAGGAGCGGCGGGGGCTCGCCGGCGAGCACGTTCCCCTCCGCCCGCAAGCGCTCGGCGAGGGCTCGTCTCCCCTGGGCCGCCTCCGGTGCGTCGGCCACGGCGCGCGTGTTCGCCAGCACCAGTCCCGCGATCCGGGGGCGGGCCCGGCGCCAGAGCTCGAACGCCACGTACCCACCCATCGACAACCCGCACACCACCGCCCGGTCGATGGCGTTCGCGTCCAGGGCCGAGACCGCGACGTCCGCACATGCGGCCATCGTGGTGACCGGCCCGGCCAGCTCGGTGCCGCCGAACCCCGGGTAATGCGGGGCCACCACCGGGATCGCGCTCCCCAGGGCCCCGATCTGCGGCTCCCACATCCGCCCGTCGAGCGGCCACGCATGGAGCAGCAGCAGGCCGTCGGTCACCGGCTCACCCCGTGGCGCCGGTCGGCCCGAGCGGCTGCGGCGTGAACGTTCCGGCCTCCACCTGCGACTCGACATAGGCCGCGTGCGCCTGCGCGAACGCCCGCTCGGCCGCGTCGTGCACACCTTCGGCCCGGGTGACCAGCTCCTCGCGCGCCGACGCATCGCCCGCCTCGGCGGCCATCGAGATCAGCAGCCCGACCTCCCGATACAGGTCCATCGCCAGGAGGAAGTCGCCGTGTGAGCCGATCACCGCCGAGACGAACTCCCGCGGCAGGTCGAGCCCCGCCACCAGATCGGTCGGGGAGACCTCCTCGAGGCGGGAGGAGGCGTCCCCAGCCGACTCCGCCACGGTCCGGGCGGACTCCCCGACGGTCTCGAGGACCTCTTCGGTCACGTCGTCGAGCCGGAGGTCGGCGAGCGCGGTGGCGATCTCGGGGAAGGCGTCGACGTTCGCCGGGGGCAGGGGCTGCCCGACGATCGTGAGGACGGGCTCCACGGCGGCGCCGTATTCGCCCACCGCGGTCGCCATGCGAAGCTGCCGGGCCTCCTCCCGGTCCCGGTTGCGCTCCTGCACGAACCCGTAGGTGATACCCGCCAGGGCGGCGACGGCAAGGACGAGGCCCGCCCCGACCCAGAAACCACGGCGGCGCAGGAGCGGCGTCTTCACGGACACGTACGCGGGTTTGGGGCCGCGCGAGACCGCCCGGGTGCCCCGGCTCCGGCTCTTGCCCTTGATCGCCAACGCTGCTCCTCATCCGCCGCCCGAACGGCCGGCCGTCACCGCTTGAGCAATCGGCCCACGATGATAGCGGCCTCGTAGAACAAGACCATGGGAAGGCCCAGCGCCAGCAGCGTATACGGGTCCCCGCTCGGCGTGATGATGGCCCCGAACACGAAGATGAACAGGATCGCCCCTCGACGCCAGGACCGAAGCTGGTCCGTGCTGACGATCCCCGCGGCGTTCAGGAAGATCAGCACGATCGGGAACTCGAACCCGATGCCGAACGAGAACGCGACGAGCATGACGAACGAGAAGAAGCGGTCGGCGGTGAGGAGGGGCACGATCTGCTGGCCGCCGAACCCCAGCAGGAACCCGAGCGCCCGGGGCAGGGACCAGTACGCGAACAGCGCCCCCAGCCCGAACAGGACCACCGAGCTGATCACGAACGCCACCCCGAGCCGGCGCTCTCGTTTGGTCAGTCCCGGCACGATGAACCGCCAGAGCTGCAACAGCACCACCGGCAGCGCGAAGAACAACCCGAGGAACGCCACGATCTTCAGCTTGATCACGACGGAGCCGAGCGGTTCCGCGAAGAACAGCGCACACCGATCCGTGGGCCGGATGCCCTCGGGCACCGTGGCGTAGTAGTCGCAGTAGGGGTCTTGGATCAGCTCGAGCACCCGATCGTATAGTCCCCACCCCACGATCCCTCCGAGCGCAACGGCCACCAGCGAAACGATCAGCCGGTACCGGAGCTCCTCGAGGTGTTCGACGAGGGTCATCGTGCCCTCGGCGTCGCGACGGCGTCGCCGGTGCCAGCGCTCGGGGATGACCCGCATCCGAACCTGGCCTACGTGGCCGGCCGCTGGTCCGGAGGGCTCGCGTCCTCCGGGGCCGACGACGGATCCCCGTCGCCCTCGCTCGCCGTCGGTCCGGATCCCACCGGGGATCGGGCTCCCCCCAGGTCGACGTGGAACGAGCGTTGGACCTCCTCGCGCGCGCGACGGAGCTCCGCCAGCCCGCGCCCCAAGGTCCGGGACACCTCGGTCATCGCGCTCGCCTCGTCCGGCGGCGTCGCCGCTTCTTCACCCTCTCCCAGGGGAGCGGTCGGCCGTGCGTTCGGCGGTCCGGCCGTCGTCCGCGGCGGGGGCGAGGGTCGCGGCTCGTCGGCGTCGAAACTGACCTCCACGGTCTTGCGAACCTCGTCCTGGGCGCGACGGAT
>DATHVC010000223.1:0-18309 GCA_035461565.1 Actinomycetota bacterium | reverse complement strand
TCGGACGGCTCGGCGTTCGGCCGGCGGTCGGTGCAGCCGAAGTTCGAGGAGCCTGCGTACCGCCACAACCTCCTGCCCTGAACGTTGGGGAATCAACGACGCGGCGGCCGAACGGCCGCCGCGTCGTTGCGTGGTCTCGCGTCAGGCGCTCGACGTCAGGCCACCGCGCCGTGGCACTTCTTGTACTTCTTCCCGCTCCCGCAGGGGCAGGGGGCATTGCGGGGAACCTTGTCCGAACGCGCCTGGGGCGACGCCCCGGCGTTCGGAGCCTGGTCCTCCCCGCGGGACATCTGCACCCGTTGCGGCCGTGGACGGGCCGGCTCGTCCTGACGTACCAGCTCGACGCGGTAGATGTACCGGACGAACCCGTCGGCGATCGAGGACGTGAGCTCCTCGAACATCGCATAGGCCTCGCGCCGGTATTCGGTCAACGGATCCTTCTGGCCGTAGGCGCGAAGATGGATGCCCTCCTGAAGGTAGTCCATCTCGTACAGGTGCTCGCGCCACCGCGTGTCGGTGATGTTCAGCAGGACCATGCGCTCGAGCTGGCGCATCACCTGTGAGCCGAGCGCCTGCTCCTTCTCCTCGTACCGGGCCAGGGCGTCCTCGACGGCGCGTTCGGCGAGCTCCTGCGACGTCACCATGTCTTCCAGCTCGTCACGGGTGATCGAGGTGGGGTAGACCTCGCCCAACCCGGCCAGGATCAGGTCGAGGTCCCACTCCTCGTTGAAGACCTCCTCGGGCGCGAGCCGGTGCACCGTGTCCCGTACGACCTCATCGACCATCCGCAGGGCGTCCTCTTTGAAATCTTCGCCCTTCAGGATCTTCTGGCGCTCGGCGTAGATCACCTGGCGCTGGGTGTTCATCACGTCGTCGTATTTCAGGACGTTCTTCCGGCGCTCGAAGTTGATCTCCTCGATCTGGCGCTGGGCGCTCTCGACGGCGCGGGTGACCATCTTGGCCGTGATGGGCTCGTCCTCCGGCCACTTCAGCCGGTTCATGATCGACTCGATCCGGTCGGCCGCGAACATCCGCATCAGGTCGTCGCCGAGGGACAGGTAGAAGCGCGACTCGCCGGGGTCCCCTTGCCGGCCCGACCGTCCGCGGAGCTGGTTGTCGATGCGCCGGGACTCGTGACGCTCCGTCCCCAGGACGTACAATCCGCCGAGCTCGACGACCTCCCCGTGTTCGGCGTCGGTCTGCTGCTTGAACTTCCGGTGGATCGGCTCGTATTCGGCCTCGTAGTCGGCCCGCTCCTCCGGGTCCATCTCGAACAGGAGGTAGCGGTCGTTGTCGAACTCGCGGGCGGCCATCTCCTGGCGCGCCAGGTATTCGGGGTTGCCGCCGAGCAGGATGTCCACCCCTCGCCCGGCCATGTTCGTGGCCACCGTCACGGCCCCGATCCGCCCGGCCTGGGCGACGATCATGGCCTCCTTCTCGTGGTTCTTCGCGTTCAGGACGTGGTGGGGGACGCCGCGGCGGTTCAGCAGGGCGGAGAGCTTCTCGGACTTCTCGATCGACACCGTTCCGACCAGGCAGGGCTGACCCTTCTCGTGCCGCTCGACCAGGTCCTCGACCACCGCGTTCCACTTCGCGTCTTCGGTCTTGTAGATGAGGTCCTGCTGGTCGTCCCGGATCATCTCGCGGTTGGTGGGGATGTCGACCACGTCGAGCTTGTAGACGGATTGGAACTCGGTGAGCTGCGTCTTCGCCGTGCCCGTCATGCCGGCGAGCTTCTCGTACATCTTGAAGTAGTTCTGGATCGTGATGGTGGCGAGGGTCTGGTTCTCCTCCTTGATCCGGACCCCCTCCTTGGCCTCGATGGCCTGGTGCAGGCCCTCGGAGTACCGGCGGCCCTCGAGAACGCGGCCGGTGAACTCGTCGACGATCTTCACCTCACCGCTCGTCACGATGTAGTCGACGTCTCGCTTGTACAGCTCCTTCGCGCGGAGCGAGTTCTGGAGGTGGTGCACCAGCGGCGTGTGGACGTGTTCGTACAGGTTGTCGATGCCGAGGGCCTCCTCGACCTTGGACACGCCGGACTCGGTCACGGCGACCGTCCGCTTGGCCTCGTCCACCTCGTAGTCGTCGTCCCGCCGCAGGCGCGGCGCGATCCGAGCGAACGTCTGGTACCACTTCGCCGAGTCCGCCACCATGCCGCTGATGATCAGCGGGGTGCGGGCCTCGTCGATCAGGATCGAGTCGACCTCGTCCACGATGCCGTAGGCGTGGCCGCGCTGCTGGACCATGTCCTCCGAGCGCATGGCCATGTTGTCCCGCAGGTAGTCGAACCCGAACTCGTTGTTCGTCCCGTACGTCACGTCCGCCGCGTAGGCGGGGCGTCGGTCCGACGGGCTCATCTGCGCCTGGATCAACCCCACCGAGATCCCCAGGGCCCGGTAGATCCCGCCCATCCACTCGGAGTCCCGTTTTGCCAGGTAGTCGTTGACCGTGACGACGTGGACGCCGCGGCCCGCCAGCGCGTTGAGATAGACCGCCAGCGTCGACGTGAGGGTCTTGCCTTCACCGGTCTTCATCTCGGCGATCTTGCCCTCGTGCAGGACGATGCCGCCCATCACCTGCACGTCGAAGTGGCGCTGCCCGATCGCACGACGGGCCGCCTCGCGAACGCTGGCGAAGGCCTCGGGGAGCAGGTCGTCGAGCGTCTCGCCCTCATCGAGCCGCCGCCGCAACTCCACCGTCTTGCCGCGGAGGTCCGCGTCGGAGAGCTCCTCGATCTCCGGCTCGAACGTATTGACCACGCCGACGAGCCGTTCGAGCTCTTTGAGCTTGCGGCCTTCGCCGATCGAGGCGATCTTCTGGATGACCAAGCCGACGATCCTTCCGGGTGGGGGTTCCTATCGTACCGAAGCCCCCGCGAAGGTCAGCGCAGCTCGGGCGCGCGATCCACCCGAACCACGGCGGGCTCGGGCGCCGGTGCGGCGGGCCGCAGCCGGACGACGGCGAGCACCACCAGCAGGACCAACGCCGCCACGCCGAATCCCAGGGCGCGGAAGCCGGCGCTCTCGAACACGAAGCCGCCGGCGAACGCGGCGGCGGCCGAGCTCGCCGCGACGACCAGGTCGTTCAGGCCGAGCGCGGCGCCTCGCTCCTCGGGCCTGGTGTGGTCGCTGATGACCGCCGTCGCGCCGAGGAACGTGGCCGACCATCCGAGGCCGATGGCGAACAGGCCGATCCCGACCGGCCCGGGGACGTCGGTCGCCGCCAGCAGCGCGCCGACGATGCTGGCGGACCCACCCGCCAGCAGGCCGGGCCGCCTGCCGAACCGGTCGAGCGCGGCGCCGATGAGCGGGCTGAACGCCCACATGCCGGCGACGTGCACGCTGATCACGGTCGACACCACCGCCGGGCTCGTGTGCTGGTGTTCGAGGGCGATCGGGGTCACACCCATCACGGCCACCATCGCCATCTGCCCGACCGCGGCCGCGACCACCGCCACACGGATCTGCGGCATCGCTAGGAGCTCACGCGATGACCGGGACGGGCCGCTCGGCTCGCCGTCCGAGGCCACGGCCAGCCGGCGCGGGTCCGGCCGGAGCGACAACGCACACGCGAGCGCCCCGACCGCGGCGCTCGGCACGATGATCCACGGGACGACGTTCGGATCGAGCGCCTCGGATTCCGCCCACGAGCGGAGGAACGCCACCAGGAACGGGCTGCCGACCGCGCCGATGGTGCCGGCCGCCAGCACGATGCCGAGAGCTCTGCCTCGGTGTTCGGGCGCGTACATGTCGGCGACGGCCGCCCGCGCCAGGTTCGTGCCGCCGAACGCGAACCCGAACAACACGGATCCGCCGAGGAGCAGGCCGAATCGCGAGGTCCCGATCCCGACGGCGCACACGGCGCCCGCCGTCGCCAACAGCAGGTAGGAGGCGGCGAGACCGGGCCGGCGACCGAACCGGTCCATGGCCCGCCCGAACGCGACGGCGCCGATCGCGGCGGCAACGAAATACGAGCCGTTCAGCAGACCCACGGCGCCGTCGCGGCCGGTGATCTCGGCGGCCGCGACGCTGCCGACGATCAACAGCACCGAGAAGGTCATCGCCACCAGGCCCTGGCCCAGGGCCAGCAGAACGGTGTTCCGCCGGACGAGCCGGCGGCGGTCCTCGGGCGCGAAGATCACGGCGTCCACCCGCGAGCGCGGCGCACGGTCAGCCGATCTCGATCATCTTCTCGCGCACGGCGTACACGACGGCCTCCATGCGCGAATGCAGATGCAGCTTCTCGAGGATGTTCCGGATGTGGTTCTTGACCGTGTTCTCGGAGATGAAGAGCTGCTTGGCGATGTCGCGGTTGTTGAGTCCCTGCGCCACGAGGCCGAGGACCTCCATCTCCCGGTCGGTGAGCTTGGGCGCTGGCATCTGCGGCTTCTCGTCGGACGCCTTGCTGATCGCCGCGAACTCCGTGAGGAGCTTGCTGGCCATCGACGGGCTGATCCGCGACTGGCCCGCCCACACCGAGCGGATGGCGTCCGCCACCTCCTCGATCGGAATCTCCTTCAGCAGGTAGCCGGACGCGCCGGCCTTGATGGCCTCGTAGAGGTCGGCCTCTTCGTCCGAGATCGTCAGCATCAGGATCTTCACGTGCGGGAGCGTTTCCTTGATCTCACTCGCCGCTTCGATGCCCGACTTCTTCGGCATCCGCACGTCCATCAGGATGACGTCCGGCATGAGCTCCTGGGCGCGCTGCACGACCTCGACGCCGTCGGAGGCCTCGCCGATCAGCTCGAGGTCGTCCTCCTGGTCGAGCACCATCTGGAGGCCGCGCCGGAACAACGCGTGATCGTCGCAGACCAGGACGCGGAGCCGCTCGGCCCGCTCGCTCACGTCATCGCTCACGTCGCTCCGTCCCGACGAGGCCGACCGTTCACTCCTCGTCTCCCCTCTGCGGCCGGACTTGCGAAGATTTTACGCGACCCGCCCCCGTCAGCAGCCGCGTTCGCCGCTTCTCGTGGTGGTCGCGCATCTGGCGTTCGATCTTCTCCGCCACCAGGTCGATCGCCGTCTCCACCTCGGGCGCGTTCGCGCGGGCCCGGTAGACCTTGCGAGGCGTGTCGGCCACGATCTCGACGCGCCGAACGCCGCCCTGGCGCGGGTTCTTCTCCGAGATGAGCTCGACCTCCAGGCGGGTGAGTTTGGGCTCCATCCGTTCCAGGCGCCGCAGCTTCTGCTCGGCGACCTGCCGGAGCCGCTCGGTGATCCGGACGCCACGCCCGTTCAGGTGCAGATCCATCCCGACCTCCCTCTCGCCCGCCGGGTGGGGAAGTGGGCCCGCGTCCGGCTGACCTGGTCTTTGCCCCCACACCCGCCTGCCGGGATGATCGCCGACCATCGGCCGGCTTCGCACCCTCTCCCGGCGAGTTCTCCCCCGCCGGGGCAGGTCTTACATCTAAACCGCGCCATGCTCACCGACCAAGGGTCGGCTTACGTGGGTCGCTTCGCCCGCGGCTGGCTTCGACTACCGGGGAAACGTTCCCCGGGCAACCACAGACCCGGACGCGAGCCCGGGGTCGAGTATAGGTCCGCCACGGCGCCCGAGGCGGCGCGCGCGGCCGTCACCAGGTGCACCGTGCGGGCCCCCGCCTCGAGCAACGCCTCGGCGCACGCGGCGGCCGTGGCCCCCGTGGTCAACACGTCGTCCACCAGCAGGACGCGGCCGGCGGTGCGTCCCCGGGCCGCGAACGCCCCACGGATGGCCCGCCGGCGCTCCTGGCCGCCTCGGCGGGCCTGTGGCGGCGCTTCGGCCGTTCGCCGAACGAGAGCGGCTACCGGAAGGCCGAGCGAAGGACCGACGGCCTCCGCCAACGCCCGCGCCTGGTCGAACCCTCGCGAGGCGCGACGGCGCCGAGACAACGGCACCCACGTAACGACGTCGGCACCCTCGTCGGCCATCTCGGCCATGGCGCCGCCGAGCGCCCGGGCGACCGGACGCCAACCCGCGAACTTCAACCGGTGGACGGCGCGCCGGGCCGGCCCGTCGAACAGGAACGCCGCGCGAGCGCGTCCGATGGGCTCCGGGGGACAGTGTCGGCACCGGGCCACGTCCCGGGCGGCCGGGGCTCCGCAGCGATCGCACCACGGAGGACGCAACGCGACCAGCGCGTCGCGACACCGAGCGCAGAACGGCCACGGGCCCGCTCCGCATCCCGCGCACCGGCCCGGGAACAACGCGTCGAGAGCGGCGCCCAACACCGCGCGACGGTACCCGCCGCCGCCGACAGTCGCGGACCTCAGTCGGGCAACGTCAGCTCGAGCTCGCCCGTCTCGCCGCGACGCCGCCCCTGGATCTGCACGCCGAGCGCCGAATGGGACCGCATCACCGGGTACGCCGTCACCGTAACGAGGCCGGTTGACTCGTCCACGTCGGCATCGAGGATCGAGAGCGGATCACGGTCCGCGAACAGCTTGACGGCGACGGCGCCTGGGGGATCGACCCGAAGACGGGCCCTGACCGAGTCGCCCCCACAGTCGATCTGCTCGACGAGAACGGTCGCATCTCCGACGCGGACCCGCTTGCCAACCTTGACCACGCCGCGACGAACGGTGGACCGCGGCCAGGGGATGCAGAACCGGCGTCCGCCGTCGTACGTGACCGGTGACCCATCCACGTCCAGGTCGCAGGTCATCGTGTACCAACCCGGGTCGAGGTCCGTCACGGCCATCTCGAACGGCACGAAGACGTCGCGATGAGGCGCCACGTCCAGCGTGAGGACCGGAACGGGCATCGGGTGGCGCGAGCCGAGCCCGATGCCGAGCACGTTGGCCTCGTGAACGATGACCTGGTGGGGGTCGGCGTCTTCGCCGCGGAAGATGAAGGCCCCCTTCACGGTGGCGGGGAACCGTTCGAACCGCGCCCGGACGGAGATCGGCCCCTCGGGCGCGGCGCCGCTCGCGTGATCTCGTGTCATCGCGCTGTCTACGTGCCCTGCTCCCAGGACCGCAGGTACGCCTCCTGCTCCGCCGTGAGCTGGTCGATCTCCACGCCCATCGCGCGCAGCTTGAGGCGGGCCACCTCGGCGTCGATCTCCGGCGGGACCGGATACACACCGACGTCCAGGGACCCCCGGCGCTGCACGACCCACTCGACCGAGAGGGCCGGGTTGGCGAACGACATGTCCATCACGGCCGCCGGGTGCCCCTCGGCCGCCGCCAGGTTCACCAGGCGGCCTTCGCCGAGCAGGTGGAGGCGACGTCCGTCCGCCAGCGTGTGTTCGTCCACGAACTCTCGGATGCGCCGCACCCCCCCGGTGGCCAGCTCGAGGAGCGCCGCCTTGTCGATCTCGACGTCGAAGTGACCGGAGTTGGCCAGCACCGCTCCGTCTTTCATCAGCTCGAGGTGCTCGCGGCGGATCACGGCCGTGTCGCCCGTCACGGTCACGAAGACGTCCCCGATCCGGGCCGCCTCACGCAGCGGCATCACCCGGAACCCCTCCATCACGGCCTCGAGCGCCGGGAGCGCGTCGACCTCGGTGACGACCACGTGCGCACCCATTCCTTTCGCCCGGGCCGCCACTCCGCGGCCGCACATCCCGTATCCGCAGACCACGACCGTCCGCCCGGCGAGCAGCAGGTTGGTGGCCCGCATGATGGCGTCGATCGTCGACTGGCCGGTCCCGAACCGGTTGTCGAACAGGTGTTTCGTGTTCGCGTCGTTGACCGACACGATCGGATACCGCAGCGCCCCGTCCGCGTGCATCGCGCGAAGGCGGATGACGCCGGTGGTGGTCTCCTCGGTCCCGCCGAACACCTCGGCGATCTGCCCCGGGCGTTCGCGATGGAGCACCGTCACCATGTCGCACCCGTCGTCCATCGTGATCTGCGGGTGGTGGTCGAGCACGGCGCCGATGTGCCGGAAGTAGGTCTCGGCGTCCTCCCCCTTGATGGCCTGGGTCGGGATGCCCGAGGCCGTGAGGGCCGCCGCCACGTCGTCCTGGGTCGAGAGCGGGTTCGACGCGCACAAGGCCACGTCGGCCCCCCCGGCCCGCAACGTCTCCATCAGGTTCGCCGTCTCCGTGGTGACGTGGAGGCACGCCCCGATGCGAACGCCCTCGAGCGGCCGCTCCTTCTCGAACCGCTCTCGGATCAGCGCGAGCACGCGCATCTCGCCGGCGGCCCACTCGATCCGCTCTCGGCCCTTCGTGGCCAGCTCCGGGTCCTTCACGTGGCCCTGCATGTGGTCTCCATTCTCTCGGACGGGCTTCAGCCGGCCGTACCGAGCCTCGGCAGCAGGTCTCGGAGGAGCCGGCTCATCGTCTCGGCCGCGCCCCTCGCCGTTTCGAGCACCTCCTCGTGAGTGGACGGCTCGCCGGCCAGGTTCGTCACGCCGAACAACCCGAGCACCCGCATGCCGAGCGCTCGGGCCGCCGTCGTCTCGGGCACCACCGACATCCCCACCACCGTGCCGCCGGAGCGCCGGACCATCTCGATCTCTGCCGGCGTCTCGTAGGTCGGCCCCGGCATGGCGACGTAGACGCCGCGTCGGAGGGGTACGCCGAGCGCCGAGGCCTGCTCCTCCGCCAGGGCCGCGAGCTCGGGGTCGAACACCGCGGACAGGTCCACGAACGGCGGGGAGCCGTCCGCGTTCTTCCAACCACGCAGCGGGTTCGCGCCCATCAGGTTGATCTGATCCTCCCCCAGCACCACCGATCCCGGCGCCAGGCTCCGGTCGACCCCTCCGGTGGCGGCGGTGATGACCATCGTCTCCGCACCGAGCGCCCGAGCCACCCGAACCGGAAGGGAGCAGCGGGACAGCTCGTGCCCCTCGTAATAGTGGATCCGCCCCTCGAACGCCGCGACCGGCACCCCCCCGAAGGACCCGAGAGCCACGGCGCCGGCATGGCCGGGCACGCTGGGCGGCGGGAAGCCGGGAAGGTCCACGAACGGGAACGTCTCGGCCTCGTCCAGGTCGGCCACGACGCCCCCCAGACCCGAGCCGAGGATCATCCCGACCGCAGGGACCAGAGAGCTGCGCTCGCGGATCACGCCGGCGGCCTCCTCGGCCAGCCGGTCGCCCGGCGAGGGCAAGCCGCCCGGGTTCATGGCCCACCCCCGGCAGGCGCCTTGGTCAGCGCCCGTTTGAGCTTCGCGATGGCCTCGATCGGCGACGGATCGACGCCGCGGGCGACCGCCAGGTACGTGCTGACCAGGTCGCCGAGGAGCACGAGCTCCAGGAGCGCCCCCAGCGGCGTGTTCTCCTCCGCCCGGACCTCGGCGAGCTCCACACCCGAGTCCGCCGCGATCTGCATCGACAGCGGGAACCGGACCGCGACGTCGGGGGGTTCGCCGTCGTGCCGGAGGGCGACCAGGAGGAACCCTTGGCCGCGGCCGGGCGACCATCCCACGACCTCGTTGTGGTCGAGCTCCGGCAGCGCGGCGGAGAACGCGGGCACCTTGGCGTTCTCGTTGAGCTGGGTCTTCCAGCGCGACGCGGCCACGGCGCCGACGCCGTCCGCCCCCCAGATGACCGGCACGCGGTCCCCGATCCGAAGCGCGAGAGACTTCGCCGGGTTCCGATCGCCCGGCACCGCCGGCCCCGCCGATCCGACAACTCGCCCGAGCGCATCGCCTGCCTCTTGGAGCTCGCGGCCGACCCCAGGCAACGCCCCCATCCGTTCGAGCGCGCCGAGCGGCGCCATCGCCAGGTAGCCGAATGCCGCCCGCGGCATCGAGAACCCGGCCGGGAGCCGCAGGCACGGCACCGAGGCGGCCTCGGCCCGCCGCGCCAGCTCCCCGCCCGAGGTGACCGCCACCACCCGGGCCCGCCGGGCCACGGCCTGGTCGAACAACGCGAGCGTCTCGGTGGTGTCGCCGGAGTACGAGGAGACGAACGTGAGGGACCTCGGCCCGCACCAGGCCGGGAGCTCGGGAGAGCGCACCACCACGACCGGCACGTTCAGCCGAGACGCCCCGATCGCCGCGATCACGTCCCCCGCGATGCCGGAGCCGCCCATGCCGCAGAAGGTGATGGAGGCCACGTCGTCAAGCGCCGGCAGATCCGACGCCGAGCGACCCAGGGTGTACCCCGCCCGGCAGTCCCCGGGCAGCCCGAGCACCACGTCGAGCATCCCGCCGGGGTCGGCGGCCCGCAGGGCCGCCTCGTCGTCGAGGTCGATCACCGGCGTTTTCGGCCGCGGGGGGGCTTCTCGGCCTCGTCGATCAACATCACGGGGATGCCGTCGCGGATCGGGTACCGGTAGCCGCAGGATCGGCACACGAGGAGGTTCTCGGCCTCCAGGTGATCCAGGTCGCCTCGGTCGTTCGGGCAGACCAGGATCTCGAGCAGCTCGGGATCAAGACTCACACATCGCCTCCCTCGTCCCCGATCGCGCCGAGCACCTCGGCCGTCTTCTCGCGCAGCAGCGGCTCGGTCCGCGCCTCGACGTTCAGCCGGAGCAGGGGTTCGGTGTTGCTGGCTCGGACGTTGAACCACCAGTCGTCGAACTCTACCGTCAGCCCGTCCAGACGATCCTGCCGGCCGGCCTCGTATCGACGGGCGAGCTCCTCGATCTTCCCGGCCTGATCCGTAACCACGCTGTTGATCTCCCCGGAAGCCGCGTACCGGCGGAACGGCGCCAGGACGGTCGAGAGCGGCTCGTCTTGGAGCGAGAGCTGCTCGAGGACGACGACCGCGGCGATCAGGCCGGAATCGGCCCCGTAGTTCTTCCGGAAGTAATAGTGGCCCGAGTGTTCGCCGCCGAACTCGGCTTCGGTCTCGGCCATCACCTGCTTGATGAACGAGTGGCCCACTCGCGTACGCACCGGGACCCCGCCCTGTTCGCGGATCACCTCCGGCACCGCCCAGGAGCAGATCAGGTTGTGGACGATCGTCGCGCCGGGCGCCTTGGCCAACATCGCCCTCGCGACGAGCGCGGTGACCTCGGATCCGCTCACGCCTCGCGCGCGTTCGTCGATCAGGAACACACGGTCGGCGTCGCCGTCGAACGCGAGTCCGATGTCGGCGCCACGTGCCAGGACCTCGCGCTTCACGTCCTCCTGGTTCTCGGGCACGATGGGGTCGGCGGGATGGTTCGGGAACGTCCCGTCGAGCTCGGGGTACAGATGCACCAGTGTCACCGGCAGCCGCTCGAACACCGCCGGGACGACCAGCCCACCCATCCCGTTCGCGGTGTCGGCCACGACGGTGAGCGGACGCATCCGTTCGGCCTGGATGAACGACAACACGTGATCGGCGTACGCCTCCAGGAGATCGCGCCGCTCCACCCGGCCCGGGGCCGAGGAAGGCGGCGACCCGTCGAGCTCGGCCCGCCGCCGGATCTCCTCGAGCCCGGTGTCCTGACCGACCGGCCTGGCCCCGGGGAGGCAGAACTTCACCCCGTTGTATTGCGGTGGGTTGTGGCTCGCGGTCAGCATGACCCCGCCGACGTCGAGCGATCCCGAGACGAAATACAGCAGGTCGGTCGAGGCCAGGCCGAGGTCGATCACGTCGGTCCCGTGCGCGGTGATCCCCTCGCGCAGCGCCGCGGCGAGGTCCGGCGAGGAGAGCCGGCAGTCGTATCCAACGGCAACGGCGGACACGTCCGCCCACTCGGCGAAGGCGGACCCGATGGCTCGCGCGGCGGCTTCATCCAGCTCGTCGGGAACGATGCCACGTACGTCGTAGGCCTTGAAGATGGATCGTAGGTCTCGGCGCAAAGGCACGGTCCGGGCATCCTACTCACCCGGTGGCGCGCCCGACCCCGAGCTGCGGGGCGAGCGCGGACGCGCGAGCGGCCGCCAGGAGGGAGGCCGGCCGCCTCAGACCTGACGGGCGAAGACGTTGCCGATGACCGACTGGAGCGGCACCGCTTCGCCGTCCCGATACCACCACTTCGCCTCACACATGTGGCAGGTGGTGAAGGACAGGTCGCTGCCGCCGACGTTCATCGTGATGCTGATCAGGTCACCCTGGTTGCAGACGGGGCACGAGCCGTGCACGTGATCCATGCGTGCATCCTGCCCAAGCCACGGCCCCGCGCCCATAGCACGGCGCGCCCATTTTGCCTGGCCACGGGGGCTATTCGGCGCATAGGCACCCATGCCTCCCCGCCATCCCCCGGCTCGAGGCCGCTGCCGCCGAACGGGGGAGGTTGCCGGCCGGCGAGTGGGTCAGACGCCCACGCGCTCGGGCTGGGCGACCCACACGATCCGCCATCCGATCGGTGGAGTGAGGTTCCCGGCATGTTCCGAGCACAGGTCGACCAGCCCCGGGTCCGGCTCGGGCGAGAGCTCCCGCACGTGGACCTCCCGGTCGGCGTAGGTCAGGGAGAGCGTGAGCGAGGCTCGCGACCGGCAACGGGATTTCGAGCACAGACGCACGCCGCGATGCTAGATCACAGGGGTGTGATTTCAAGCATCGGTGCCGAGGAGATTGCCTGCCGAGGGAGCGGACTCGGACCGGTCAGGGCTTGACCAGCACCCTGGTGCCGATCGGGACCAACGGGTACAGCTCCTCGGAGTCCTGGATGTGCATTCGGATACAGCCGTGCGACGCGGCCGTGCCGATGGACGACGAGCTCCAGGTGCCGTGGATGCGGATCCCCGGAGCGTTGAGGTACATGGCCCGCGTCCCCAGCGGGTTCCCCGGTCCGGGACCGATGAACGCCGGGAGGTCTTTACCCCAGCCGTCGGGGTCGGGGTTGGTCCAGGTGGGGTTCTCGCGTTTGTCGATGATCTCGAACGTTCCGACCGGCGTGGGATACCCGGGTGTCCCCGTGGCCACGCCGTACTCCTTCACCAGCTTCAGCCCGTCGTAGAACTGAAGGGTGTTCTCGGACACGTCCACCACGATCGTGTTGCCGAGCGACGCGGTGGTCACCTCCGGCAGGATCGGCACCACGGGCAGGTCCACCTGTTCGCGCTGGCGCCCCATCGCCCGGAGGATCTGCTTCGTGGCGGCCTTGGCCTTCAGCTCCTGACCCTCGCTGGAGCGCGCCGTCACGATCTCGCCGTCGACGAGCTCGAACCGCGCGTTCACCGCCGGCCGGGCCACCTCGTCGAACGCCTGCTGCACGAACGCCTCGACCGCCCCCTCGTCGGAGCGGAACTCCACCATGAACGAGGCCTCGACGGGTTCGTCCGCCAGGCGGTGGTACAGGCGCGAGAACAGCGACATGTCGTTCGCGACAGCGAAGGCACGATCCACCGCCGCCTCAACGTCGGCCGTCATGCCGAGCGCCGCGGGCGTCACGGTCCAGGTAGCCCCGGCCGCCTCGACCTCCAGGGACGCGGTCAGCCGGAGGTCGGCGCGTTCGGTCACCACCCGGACGGCTTCGCTCCGCGTCATCTCTCCGACGTCGATGCCCGCCACCACGATGCCGGGGAGGATGCGATCGGCGGCCGATCGGTCGTACCGGTACGCGGCGTACGCGGTGCCGCCGCCGAGCATGGCCAGCACGGCAACCAAGACGAGGAGGACCTTCCACACCCGCCCCTGCGTGCGTCGATGTCGTGCCGCCATGTCCCTCTCCGCTGTTTGCGCTCCGTCATCCCATGATAGGGAAGGGCGCCGAGTTGTCTATCCGGGCATCCATCGCTCCGGGATCGGGATCCCGAGCGCGACGGCGTAGGTCGCGAAGCCCTCGCGACCCAGCGAATACGACGCCGAGGCCGGCACGAACGTTCCGCTGGTGGCGATCGCGATCACGACGGCCTCGGGATCGGCCTCCAGGAACTCTTTCGGGACCGTGCGCGTTCGCCGCGGCGCGACCGTGAGCGTCGCCTCCTCCCCCGTGGCGAGCCGGGTGAACGTGATCTCGGCGGGTTCCGGGCCGGGGTTCGCGACGGCGATCGCCGGATGCGACGGCGTGCCGGCCACGGCCGGCAGGATCACCCATGCCGGCGCAGGGCTCGCCCCGGCGGTGGCGCCCTGGTCGGACACCCGTCCGAAGGTCCGCCGGGCAGCGGCGACCTCCGCGCTCTCGGCCGAGACCGTGATGGACGTGGCGCCTTCGGTCGTCGCGGGAACCGTTCTGCCCGACGTGGCCGGCGGCACCGAGTCCTCGACTCCGGGGAACGGCACGTCCGCATCGCGTTGCAGCAACTCGGCGCCGACGCCGACACGTTCGTCGGCGACGTTCATCACCACGAGGTCGGTTCGTCCGGCGTCGGCCGCTCCGGGGAACGTGGCGTCCTGGGGCGGGACCTCGACGTAGCCGATGGTCGAGCGGATCCCTCCGGCGGCATTGACGCCGAGCGTTCCGGCAACGACCCGGCCCACCGACACCTCGACCAGGGTCGCCACCGTCCGTTCGCCGAGGACGAAGTCCGAAAGCCTCACGGCGCGGCTGCGGAACGGCCGGATCTCGACGTTGGTCAGCTCCCCGTGGCGAACGGGTTCCTCACGCTCGGACAGGAGCACCATCGAGACCACCGCGGGCTGGGCGAACGGGTTCATGACGATCACGTAGTCGTCGTTGTCGCCCGTCTCGCTGGTCCCGTCGGGAAGCAGCCATCGCGTGCCGGCCGCGTCGGCGCACGGCTCCGAGGCCACGCCGCCCTCTCCACCGCCGGCGTGCGAGAGCCACCCCACGGCCACCCACCGACCGAACCACTCCACCGTCGAGCCTCCGGCGCGCGCATCTGCGGGAACGGGAACGCGCACGGACGACCGCGGTTCGATGGTCATCTCCTCCGCCGCCTCCGGCCGGCGCGGGCCGAACGACCGCACCCGGATCCGCGCCTCGGCGTCGCCGGGGTTCGCGATCTGGAGGAACACCTCCCAGTCACTCTCGCCGCCTCCGTGTGGGCAGTACCAGACCCCCGACGCCGCCGTCGTGGCATTCGCTTCGTCAGGAGGTCGTGGGCCCAGCTCCCGGTCGGCGTAGGCGGCCCCGCCGAGCAGCACCGCCGCGACCACCAGCGCGGCCATGGCCTGCGCCCGCCTCATGTGGACCCCGGCTTCCGAGTGATCCAGAGCGCCGCGAGCCACAACGCCGCGAGCACCCACAGCTCGACCCGCCGGACCCACTGGTCGGTGTAGGTGAAGCGCGCCTCGCCCGATTCCACCTCGGCGGACATGGCCCACCCGAACGCGGTCCGAGGCGTCAGGCGCTCCCCCTCGTTGTCGATGCGCCACGCGGGTTCGTGTTGATCGGCCACCACGAGCTCCCCGCTCTCGACGGGCTGCGCCGGGGCCGAGGTGGGCGGGCGGATGCGCGTCACGGCCACCCGCGGGCGGCTCGCGACGGCCGCCGGCTCGGCGCTCTCCGCGCTGGTGACCCACGACGGGGCCGAGGCCACGAACGTCGTCGGGAGCTCCGCGGCGTTTCGGAAGATGGTGAGCCCGCCGGCCGGGACGCGGTCCAGGTCCACCTGCGACTGGAGCAGCCGAAGCGCGGCGGGCGGCAGGTCACCATCGTCGGCCACCACATACCGAACCCCGAACGGCCCGAGCAGGGCCCCCCCGTGCGCGGAGCCGCCGCCGAGGATCTCCGCGACGGACCGCTCGAGCACCCGATACCCCGGGCCCATCCGCGCCCGGCCGATGTCGAGGGCCGTCACCCCTCGACGGTCGGTCAGCCCGAACCGGACGCTCGCCGCTCCCACCTCGACCATGCCCATCGGATCGCCGCCGGGCGCGGGGAACCGGTCGCCGCGCGACGCGCCGAGCCACAGGATGCGGAACTCCCCCGGACCGCTCGCATCCACGACGGGCCAGGCGGGCGGAAGCCCGTTCGGATGCACAGCCCACTCGGCAAGCGTCGCCTGGAGGGCCTGGGCGCCGAGCCCGATGCCCAGGACGAGGGTCAACGCGGCCGCGCCGATCTGGCGCAGGCCGAAGGCCCGCCGTTCCAGGCCGGCGACCAGACCGGACGCCCCGTACGCGACGACGGCCGCCGAGGCGAACGCGGCGATCAGCAGGTACACGGGCGCGTTCATGAGCGCCTCCGGCAGCCGGCCGGTGGCCGAGGCCCACGCCGCCACCATGCCCGCCACCGCGACCGCCATCGCTCGCCAGGCGCGGCCGCGATCGGTCTCGACCGCGGCGAAACACAGCAGCGCGGCGACGGGAAGGAATCCGGCCGCCGCCCACGATCCCGGAGCGCTTCCGGGAGCCAGGCGCAAGATGGACCACGGCTCGTCCGTGCCCACGAACGAGGACAGGCTCGCGGCCGGGTCGGCCACGATGTCACCCACCACGGGGAACGCCAGGACGGCCGCGGCCGCCGCGGCCAGGACCGTCAGCCCCAGTCCACGGCCTCGACGCCGGCCCGCCACCACGTGGACGGCCACGACCAGCCCCACCGCCAGCAGCAGGCCGGGCTCGAACGTGATCGCGATGGCGATCGCCACCGCGAGGCTCACACCCAAGCGGAACGGACGGTCGGGGGTGTGGGCGCCGAACGCCGCGTCCGCTCGGTCCCACACCACCGGCAACGCGGCCAGCCCGACCAGGAGCGGGATCCGCCCTTCCGAGAACGCCCACAGCGCAACCGCCGACAACACGTAGGCGGCCGCCGCAACGACGGCGCTGCCCGGTCGACCGCTCTGCCGTGAGAACGAGCGGTACGCGATGATGGCGCTCATCGGAAGGAGAGCGGCGAGGACCACCTTCTCCGCCAGGTCCGGGTTCGAGAACGAGAGCCACGTCACGCCTCCCACCGCCGCCAGGGCGGGGCTCGCGCCCTGCGCACCTCCCAGCACGGTCGCCCGGACGGCCGAGAACAACTCGGCGAACGCCGCGCCGGGTTCGGGGAACGAGGCCAGGGCGCCTCCCTGGATGGTCTCCGGCCCGACGAAGTGGCGGGTGGCCAGGGCGCCCAAGAGGATCCCCACGGCCGAGGCCGCGAGCACCGGATGTCCCGCCGCGACCGCCGCCGCTCGGCGCGGGAGCCGTCGACCGACCTCCTCGTCGTCGGGCAGCTCCTCGAACCCCTCGTCCAGGAACTCCTCGGCCCGTTCGAACCACCGAGGCAGTCGGAACGTCGGGGCCATGAACGGCCGGACGGCCCGGTCGCGAACGGAACGAACCGACTGCGCCCGGACGCGACGTCGGAGCGTCCCGGGAAGATGAAGGAGGTTCCATCCCCACGCGGCGATCAGGTCGAATGCGTCTTCGAACCGCCTCGACAGCGCGAGGTACCCCAGGCGGGCCACGCCGAGCACGGCGTAGAGCGGCAACAGCCACACCAATGTCAGGAGTCCGTAGTCCTTCAACATCGATGCCAGGCCGGCACGCTCCGCGTAGTACTGGGAGCTGCGGCGCCGGTGCGGCTCCGGGCGATCGCCGCGGGCGGTGGAGCCTCGGTGCCGGACGACGGCCAGCGGGGTCATCAGGACGCGGAACCCCGCCAGGCGGGCCCGCCATCCGAAGTCGAGATCGTCGTGGTGGCCGGCGTATCGCTCGTCGAACACGCCGGTCCGCCTCCAGGCTTCGCCTGAGACCAACATCGCGCAGCTCGAGACGAACAACACCTCCAGCACGCGGTCGAACTGCCCCTGATCGAGCTCGTCGTCCTGGAGCGGCGTGTAGGGGTGGCCGAAACGATCGGTCGAGCGGCCCACGTCGCGAAGGAGCCTGGGGTCGTCCCAGTCGACCACCTTGGGGCCGACGATCCCGACCCGTTCGACCCCCTCGATGCCTTCGGCCGCCTCCACCAGCCGGGCCACGGCGTCGGGTGCGAGCGCGACGTCGTCGTGCAGGATCAGCAGGTAGTCCGCGGCGCCGGCGGCCGGAAGCTCGAGCGCCGCCCGAACCGCTCCCGCCAGCCCGCGGTTGTCGGCCAGGCCGAGGACCCGCTGTTCGCCGAGGGCCTGCGCGAGCAGCGCCCGGGTCCCGTCGGTGGACGCGTTGTCGACCGCGACCACTCCGAGGCGGCCGTAGGTCTGGTTCGCCAGGGACTGGAGACACCCCCGAAGCCATCCGGCGGCGTCCCGTGCGACGAGCACGGCGAGGACGCTCGGACTGCGGACGGCGTCGGGCGTCGTGGGAGGTTCCAGGTGCGTCGTGGCCATGGGGTGCGCGTTCGCGCGGCGGCGAGCCTAGCACGCCGCCTGGTAAGGAACGCGGAAGGGGGGCACCGCCCCCCTTCCGAACCGCAATGCGATCGGGGCGTCCTACCGCTTCTTCGCGGAGGTCCGTCGCTTGGCTGGTTTGCGTGCCGCCGGCTTCCTCGCGGCAGGTTTGCGCGCGGAGGTCCGCTTCTTCGCCGTCGACTTCTTCGCGGCGGTCTTCCGCTTGGCCGTGGTCCGCTTCCTCGTGGCGGCGGACTTCCTGGCGGCGGTCTTCCGCTTGGCCGTGGTCCGCTTCCTCGTGGCGGCGGACTTCCTGGCGGCGGTCTTCCGCTTGGCC
>DATHVC010000222.1:0-26658 GCA_035461565.1 Actinomycetota bacterium | reverse complement strand
GTCTTCCGGGGCCACGACCGGGAGTGGACGCTCGCAGATGACGAGCCGAGCCCGGCCGAGCTCGAACCCGCGGTCCACGCGGCCGCCGCGCGAGGCGTCCGCCCGGTTCGCGAGATGGCCATGGGGCGGCCCGAACACGCGCTCGTGGCCGCGGCCGAGCGCAGCGACTCCGACCTGCTGGTGGTCGGGCACCGGGGGGTCTCGGGGGTTCGGCGGGTGCTCCTGGGCAGCGTCAGCGAATACTGCGCGCATCACGCGGCGTGTTCGGTCCTCGTGGCGAGGTTTCGTTCGGCCGAATCGTGAGCCCGCGGTCAGCCAGCGGCGGCACGGGCCGCGAGCGGCTTGATCGGCGGCGCCTCCTGCACGCGGATCCGGGCGTCGACGATCATCGCTCCGTGGGGAAGGACCATGACCGGGTTGCAGTCCATCTCGGCGACCGACGGATGGTTGTCCACGAGCGCCCCGACGCGAAGGATCACCTCCTCCAGGGCCGAGACGTCGACCTTGGGAGAGCCGCGGAACCCCTCGAGCAGCGGGAACGTGCGGAGCGAACGCACCATCTCGCTCGCGTCCAGGTCGGTGATCGGGGTCACGCGCACCGCCACGTCCCGGACGAGCTCGACGGTGGTGCCGCCCGCGCTGCAGGCCACGACGGGGCCGAACAACGGGTCGTGGGCCACCCCGACGAGCATCTCGACCCCGTCCTGGATCATCTCCTGGACCAGGAATCCCTCGAGGGTCAACCCCGCGGCCGCCACGCGGTTCGCCATCTCCCGAGCTGCCGCCGTGGTCCCGGACGGCCCTTCCACCCCCAGGGCTACCGCCCCGACCTCGGTCTTGTGGACGATGTCCGGGCCGAACGCCTTGATCGCGACGGGCGATCCGATCCGGGCGGCCGCGTCTCCCGCCGCTTCGGGTGACGCGGCGCGTTCGGCCCGTGCCGTTCGCAGCCCGTAGCAGGCCAGGAGCCTCTCGACCTCCTCAGGGGTGAGCCAGCCACCGCCGTCGCGCCCCAGGGCCTCGGCCACGATGCCGGTGGCTTCGTCGGGCCTGGTGTCGTGGAACCGGGGGATCGTGCCCACCGGCCGATCCCGCCACCGCCCGTATCGAGCGGCGTGGGCCATCGCGATGGCCGCCTGTTCCGGATACGAGAACGAGGGGATCCGCGTGCCCGCCTCCTGGAGCTCCTGCGGGAGGCCGCGGGTGGACATCCACGTCGTGGCGACCGGGATCCGGCCGCCCACCTCGTTGATCGCCCGCACGATGGCGTGGCCGATCTCGGCGGCCTTGGTCGCCTGGGGCGGGATGTAGATCACGATCATGGCGTCGATCTCGGGGTCGGCGGCCACGGTTCCGATGGCTCGCTCGTAGTCCTCGGCGGTGGCCGAGGCGATCATGTCCACCGGGTTGCCGACCGACGCCTCCGCCGGAAGGAAGGACCGGAGGGCGTTGGTGGTCGCCTCCGACAGGGGCGGAACCGTCAGCCCGTTGGCCTCGCACGTGTCGGCGCAGAGGATCCCCAGCCCACCGGCGTTGGTCACGATCGCCACCCGGTCGCCTTTGGGGGGCGGCTGATACGCCAGGATCGTGGCCACGTCGAACATCTCCTCCAGCGTGTCCGTCCGGATGACGCCGGCTTGCCGGAACAAGGCATCGACGGTGACGTCGGAGGAGGCAAGCAGGGCCCCCGTGTGCGACGCCGCCGCCCGGGCTCCCGCCGCGCTCCGTCCGGACTTCACGGCGATGATCGGCTTTCGCCGGCTGACCTCCCGCGCCAGTCGCGCGAAGCGCCGGGGGTTGCCGAAGGACTCGAGGTACAGGAGCACGACGTCGGTGTTCGGGTCCTCGTTCCAATACGCCACCAGGTCGTTGCCGGAGATGTCGGCCTTGTTCCCGATGGAAACGAACGACGACAGTCCCAGCCCGAGCTCGGTCGCGTACTGCATCACGGCCAGGCCGAGGGCGCCCGACTGCGACAGGAACCCCACCCGGCCGGTCGGCGGATACACCGTGGCGAACGTGCCGTTCAGCCGGACGTCGGGGGCGGTGTTGACGACGCCCATGCAGTTGGGGCCGATGATCCGCATGCCGAACGCACGCCCGATCTCCACCAGCTCCTCCTGGCGGGCGGGGCCGTCGCCGCCCACCTCGCTGAACCCCGACGAGATCACCACCAACGCTCGGACGCCCTTCTCCCCGCACTCCCGCACGACCTGCGCCACGTACGGGGCGGGGACGACGATGAACGCGGTGTCGACGTCGCCGGGAACGTCGTTGACCGACGGGTACGCCACGACGCCGTGCACGACGTCGGCCTTCGGGTTCACCGGATAGACGGGACCGTGGAACTCGGTCGTCAGCAGGTTGTGGAAGAGCTGTCCGCCGATTGTCGAGGAGTCCCTCGAGGCGCCGATCACCGCCACCGACCTCGGGGACAGGAACGTGCGCATGGCGTTGACGGCCGCTTCGGTCTCGCGCTTCTCGAAGTGCTCCACGGCCTCGTCGGTCAAGAGGATGGGGAACTCGACCTCGATCATTCCCGGGGTCGCCCGGATGGACACCGTGAAGCCGCTCGCCCGGAACACGTTGACCATCCTGTGGTTCTCCGGGAGGACCTCGCCCACGAACGTCGTGACGCCGTGGCGGGCGGCCTCCTGCGCCATCTGGCCAAGGAGGATGGAGCCGATGCCGCGGCCCTGGAACTCGTCGGTCACCGAGAAGCTGACCTCGGCCCGGCCGCCTTCGATACGGATGTACTGCGCGCCCCCGATCATCCGGCCTTCGTCCCCGCCCTGGAGGACCAGCAGCGTCAGATGGTCCACGTAGTCGACGTCGACGATCTTGCGCGCCAGCTCCCGTACGTCGATGGCCTGGGACCAGAACCGCAGGCGGCGCGTCTCCGGCGACAGGCCGATCAGGTAGTCCTCGACTCGCGTGACGTCGGTCGGGCGCGCCGGGCGCACGCGAACCGTCGAGCCGTCTCGGAGCACGACGTCCGAGACCAGATGGCTGGGAAAGGCCGTCGTGGCCATAACGGGTTCATCCTAGTGCGCAACCCCGCTTCACCCGGCGGCGGTCGGCCCGGCCGCGGTGGCCCGGACGGCCCTCGCGGGCAAGGGCCGCCCAGCGTCATGCTCGGCCGCAGAGGTGGTCCCGATGTTCGAGCGGATCCTGCTCGCCGTCGACGGCTCCGAGCACAGCCGCAGGGCGGTCCCCGTCGCCGCCGAGCTCGCGTACCGCCACGGCGGTGAGATCCTCGTGTTCCACGTGCGGGAGCACGAGGTCGCCCTGGGTGTGGACGTGGACGCCGAGACGCCTCAGGAGGCGATGGATCTGGTGGACGGGATCGTGCGCGAGCTGAAGGACCTCGGCGTCGGAGTGCGCGGCGAGATCGTGCGCGTACCCCTCGGCCAGACCACCCGGGCCATCCTGAACGCGACCGAAGACGAGGAGATGGACCTCATCGTGCTCGGGACCCGAGGGCTCTCCGATTGGAGTCGGCTCCTGGTCGGCAGCGTGGCGCACAAGGTCGTGCACCTGGCCCACGTTCCCGTTCTCGTCGTGCGTTGACTGCTCGGGTGCTTCCCACGGGTCTCCCATCGGGAAGCTGAAGGGAACAGGATCACCATCTCCTCCGCCGCGCGGACCGGATCTCGGCGGGTACCCTTCGCGTCGAACGTCCATGTCCGACGCTCCGATCACGCCCGCCCGCCGGGGGACGCGCCTGCGCCGCCCGCTCATCGCGTTCAGCGCCGGCGTGGCCACGATCGTGACGCTCCTCGCCTCGCTCGGCCTGGGTGCCTACGTGTGGGCCGATCGCCAACGGACCACGTTGTCCATCGACGCCTTCGGGCCCACACCGGGCGAGGACGCCGGGGCGGCCCCCGACGTCCTCGGCCGGTGCGCCCAGAGGGCCTGCAACTACCTGCTCCTCGGAAGCGACTCCCGCGAGGGCCTGACCGAGGAGGAGATCGCGGCGTTCGGCGATGACGAACACCTCGGAGGAACGAATCGAGCCGACACGATCATCCTGGTGCACACCCGCCCCGGCTCGAAGGAAGCCATCTTCCTCTCGTTCCCGCGAGACCTCTGGGTCGACATCCCGGGCGCCGGACCGGGCCGGATCAACTCGGCGTTCGAGGGCGGGGTCGAACGTGGCGGCGCCCTCCTGGTTGCGAAGACGGTCAAAGCGATCACCGGGATGCAGATCCACCACGTCATGTACGTGTCGCTCCTCGGGTTCCAACGCGTGGTGGACGCGCTCGGCGGCATCGAGATGTGTGTGCCCTACGCGATGCAGGACCCCCTGTCGCTTCTCGACATCCCGGCCGGCTGCCAGCATTTCGACGGGTTCACGGCGCTCGCTTACGTTCGGACCCGGCACCAGCCCTGCGACACCGTCCCGGACTTCGCCCGGATCGGGCGACAGCAGCAGTTCCTGCGCGCCGTGATCGCGAAGATCCTCCGCCCGGAGGAGCTCCTGCGTCTGCCCAATCTCGTCCCGAGGGTCCTCGACAATCTCGTCGTGGACGAAGGGCTGAATCCGGCCGAGCTGGTCTATCTGGCAGGACTCTTGGAAGGGGTCGGCACCGAGAACGTGGACTTCCGGGCCGTCCCGACGATCCCGGAGGGCATCGTCGTCGAGGGGAGCTACCTCTCGGTGGTGACCATGATCGAGGAGGACGCGAACGAGCTGTTCCGCCGGATCCGCGAGGGTGAGCCGCTCGGGGACCTCGGCGCCGAGCTGGCGCAGACCCCGCCCTCGCCGGCCAACGTCGTCGCCGCGGTGTACTCGAAAGACCCCGGCGGTAGCGCGGCAACGAACGTCTTGGAGCTGTTCACCGAGGGCGGGTTCAACACGTCGCCCGGCGTCGTCCAGCTCTCGGACATCGAGGCGCCGCGGCGGGGGTCGTTCATCCTGTTCCGCGAGGGCGCCGAACCCGCCGCCAAGGTCGTCGGCACGTACCTGCACGATCTGGACCTCGTGCCCGCCCCCGAGGGCGTGCTCCCGGAGGGGCAGGACGTGGGGATCGTGGTCGCGCCCGCCTACGAGATCCCCGAGCCCAAAGAGACCGTCGAGTGCCCGTGACCCCTCAGGTTGCGAGATCGAGGGCTTCGTCGAACGCGGCGAACGCGACCTCGGGCACGTAGCGGTCCCGGACGAGCTCCCGCCCGGCCCGGCTCAGCGCGGTCCACAACCCGTCGTCGCGGAGGAGGCGAACGATCGGCCCGGGGGCGGACGCGGGATCGTCTGCGAGCAGCAGGTGCTCGCCGGGTCGAACGGCCAGGCCGTCGGCGGCATGGGCGGTCGCCACGACCGGCAGGCCACGAGCCATCGCGTTGAGGACCTTCACCCGCGTCCCGCCTCCACCGATCCCGACGTCCACGAAGCAACGAGCGGCGCGGTAGAGCGGCTCGTCGTCGTGGACGTCGCCCACGATCTCCACACCGGGCGTCCGGCCGACGCGTGTGGTGAGCGATGCCGGCGCCCCCTGCCCGGCGATGACCATCCGGACGTCGGGGAGCTCCCGCCGGAGCGCAGGGAACCCTTGATCCAGGAACTGGGCGAGCCCGTCGGCGTTCGGGCGCCAGGAGAGCGTTCCGAAGAACAGCAGGACCGGCTCGGGGACCGGCTCGAGCGCCGGTCGGTGCAAGAGCGTCGGGTCGGGGACGTTCGGCAGGATGGGCACGGGTGGGGGCGCCCCCAGGGCGAGCAGGGCGTCCCGGTCCGCTTCCGAGACGGCGAACACGACCTCGAAGCGCCGAAGGATCTCGGCTTCGTACCGGTGGATGCGCTCGGCCTCGCGCCGCATCGCCCAACGCACGGGCCCAGGGCGGGTCGCGTCGGCCTGCCGCCGCCAAAGGCGATGTTCGGCGTTGTGCTCGTGCAGGAACGTTCGCCCGCCGAACGTCCGAGGCAGGTACTGAGCCATCAGCCAGTGATCGGCGACGAACACGTCGTGTCGCTCCTCGGCGAGCAGCCCCGCGATCTTCGAGGACAGCTCCGGGCTGCGGTTGCGCTCGATGCTCAGCGGGACGCGGTGTAGGTAGCTCGCCGCCAGCCGGCCCGGCGTCCGGGGACGGTCGAGCGGCACCGTCAGGGTTCGTCCGCGTTCGCGCGTCCACGTCTGACCGGGGCGAACGAAGCAGGCCACGTCGACCTCGTGCCGCCGCTCGAGGTAGGTGAGCAGCGCCGCCGACTTGATGGTGCCCCCGCTGCCCGGATGGTCGAGCGCCAACGGCGTCGCGAAGAGCACTCGCATCATCAGGCGCGGTCGAGGAGCGCTCGGAACGGGAAGACGATGGTCGCACGCACGATGCGTGGCAGGCGCTGGGGCTCGAGCACCAGCCGCCACGCCCACTCCAGCCCCACGCGGTGGAGCCCGCGCGGCGCGCGGCGCAGGTGCCCGGCCCAGATATCGAACGTGCCCCCGACGCCGATCGCGATGCGGAGCGAGGGGACGTCGCCCGCGTACCGGGCGATCCAACGTTCCTGTTTCGGTGCTCCCAGGCCCACCAGGACGATCCGGGGAGCGAACGTCCGCAGCTGCTCCATGAGTTCGTCGCCCCGCTCGGCCGGTCGGGCCCGTCCGTCGGGCCCGAACTCGACGCCGGCGCCGAACGGCTGCACCTCGAGCCCGGGATGCCGCGAGCGGGAGGCGGCGGCGGCTCGCGCCGCCGCCTCGACCGTTCCGCCCACCAACGCGACCCGGACGCCTCGGTCGGTCCCCAGACGCAGGAGCGCCTCCGCGAGGTCGATCCCGGGCCAGCGCCGGACCCGCCGGCCGGCGCGCACGGACAGGATCATCGCCACCCCGGTGCCGTCGGGGAGCGCTAGGTCCGCTCGGTTGAGCACCGCGGCGTACCCGGGATCCGTCCGGGCGCGAAGAAGGATCTCCGGGTTCGGGGTGAACACGAGACGGCCCCGATCACCGTCGAGGAACCCCTCGAGGACCTCGCGCAGCCGCCCTTTCCACGCCAGATCGTGCAGCCGGACTCCGAAGATCGCGCCGGCCACGGGGACGTCCGTGGTCGCCGGGCCCGTCACCCGGGCCACGGCTTCCCGGGCGGCGTCCGCGTCCGCCGTCGCCGGCAGCGACAACAGCGTGGCGAGCTGTTCGTCCGACTCGAACAGGACGTCGTCGGGGCCGGCCTGCTCGGCCAGGCCCATCACGTTCGCGACGAGGGCCGGCGTGCCGAGCCGTTGCGACCGAGCGAGGGCTCCCGAGGACCAGGCCCGCCGGTACGGCAGAACGACGCGATCGGCGGCGAGGATCCACAGGTCGAACTCGTCGTCCGCCACGAACCGTTCGATCAGGCGCACGCCGTCCGTGGCCTCACTCAACGCCCGGAGATCGCGAACGTACGCCTCCGCGTCGGCGTTCGGGGAGCGAACGGAGCCGACCACCACCAGGCGACCCGGGCACCCCGCGGCCGCGAACGCGCGGATCGCCCGGTCGAGTCCCTTGTCCCGGTGCAGGAAGCCGGCGCAGACGAAGAGTGGGGACCCGCCGTCCAGGCCGAGCCGCGACCGCGCCTCGTCCCGGGAGACGCGGACGTGCACCGTCACGGATTCCTCGTGCGGGACCAGCGTGGCGCGCGTATGGATGCGGTACCGGCGCTCGAGCGCCGTTCGTTCGGCCGCCGTGTGGAACAGCAGCCGGGCCCGGGCGAACGCCGCGCCCAGCAGGCGGTAGTCCGGCCGAAGGCGCGACGGAGGCGTGGTCGCCTCGTGGACGAGGATCTCGACGCGATCCCGCCGGCGCCGGACGAGCCACCACAACGATGCCGCCGTCACCACGTGGCGCACCGGGGAACCCGGTCGGAAGTACAGGCCCGGCTCGAAGTGGACGACGATGCGGTCGAACTCGCCGCCGATCGCCGCCGCGTGGCGGAACGCGGCCCCGCCGATGAACGGCCGGCGTACGTCCCCGGCTCCGTCCGGCGGCGTCAGGACGATGACCTCGTCGCCGTTCGCGCGGAGCCGTTCGGCCTGGGCTCGCGCGTAGGCGCCGATGCCGCAGTGCCGTGGTGGGAACGAGCTCACGATCAGGACGCGCATCAGCCCGGCTCGCCGGCGGCCGTTCGCAGGACGGCGGCCGTGGCGCGCGCCGTGCGATCCCAGCTGAACGTGCGGGCGCGGGCCGGGCCGTCCCGGCGGAGGTTCGCGCGGAGCTCCTCGTCGGTCAGGATGGACTCGAGGCCGGCCGCGATGGCGTCGGTGTCGTTCGGGTCGACCAGGACCGCAGCGCCGTCCGTGACCTCCGGGAGGGCGGAGACGCCGGACGTGAGAACCGGCGTTCCGCACGACATGGCCTCCAGGACGGGGAGCCCGAACCCTTCGTACAACGACGGGTAGACGAGGGCCTCGGCGCCGCCCAGCAGCGCCGCCTTCGTCCGCTCCGAGACGTACCCCGTGGCGACGACCTGCCGGCCGATCTCGGAGGGGACCGAGTCGAGGGCGCGGCGCACGTGATCGACGCCGCTCGGATCCCAGGGCGTCCCGCCGGCCAACACGAGCTGCGGCCGGCTCGAGCCGGGGAGCCCCGCGAACGCCTCGAGCAACCGAGGGAGGTTCTTGCGGGCATCCAGGCCGAGGAACACCACGTACCGCCCGTCGATCCCGAACCGCCGCCGGACGGTGGTGACCTCGTCCGCCGTCGCCGGGCGAAAGATCTCGGCGTCCACCCCAAGCGGGATCACCTCGATCCGTTCGGGCTCCACGCCGTACGCCGCCTCCACGTCTCGGCGAGTCGACTTGGAGGGAACGATCACGCGCGTCGCCGTCCGAAGCGTCGACTCGAGCCGCCGCAGCCACCAGGGCACGACTTGGGGCGCCGTCGAGGGCAACATGCGGAACCCGAGGTCATGAACGGTGACGACCAGGCGACGAGCTCGGGTCGGTGGCGGGACGAAGTTCGGAGCGAACCCCACGTCGAACCGCACGAACCACTCCCAGCGCGGAACGTCGAACGAGGCGTCGAGCCGATTGAAGACGCCGGCGGGGATCGGGGTTCCGCGTTCGGACAGGTTGGGCGTGGTCACGTCGGAGAAGAAGCGACGTCCCTGCAGGGCACTGCCGGCATTGAGGTACCACGCCACGAAGTCGATGGAGGGATCGGCCGGGGGGAGTCGGCGGATGAGTTGCCACGTGTAGTGGCCGACGCCGGTCCGCTGTGGCGCCACGGCGGGTCTGGCATCGATGGCGACTCGCATGGCGTCCGCCATCGTACTGGGGGGCGTGGGGGCTCAAGAAGCGAGCGCACACGCGCGAGCGGTAGCCCCCCGGAGGAAACGGTTGGTGCGAGTCCCGATGGTAGGCTCCGCGGCACACATGGCGGAGCCCGATGCCTCGACCGGGGACGCCCGGGCCGCCTCACCGGGCGACGACGACGCCCGTCGCGTGCTCGAGCGCGAGCTCTACTGGGCGGGCGATCCGAATACCCCGACCAGCCACCACACTCGTCAACTCCGCATCGCGCTGCACGACTTCGTCGCGCGCATGCGGGCGGACGAACGTTCTCGGCTTCCCCGTCAAGAGCCCCTGCTCGGCTCCGACTCGAGGTGGAAGCGGAGCGTCAAGGCGCTGATCTACCAGTCGCTCCGTCCGGTCACCCACCGCTACGACCGCCTGCTCGCCGATCTCGCCGTCATGACCCGCCAGCTCTCCGAACGCCTGGCCGACGCCGAGGAGGAGATCGCGTCGCTCCGCAAGGAGCTCCAGACTCCGCGGAAACCCGCGGAGTCCGACTGATGCGCATCGCCGTCTGTCATCCCCAGACCCCCTTCGTGCGTGGGGGAGCCGAGACGCATGCCGAGCAACTCGTCCGGGCGCTGCGAGAGGCGGGACACGAGGCCGAGCTCGTCCTGGTCGCGGGCAAGTGGTATCCGGGCGCCGAGCTCGTGCATCAGATGGCCGCGTGGCGCGCGCTCGACCTTTCCGAGTCCAACGGCCTGCCGATCGACGCGATGATCGCACTGAAGTTCCCGGCGTACCTCGCTCCGCACGATCGCAAGATCGTGTGGCTGATCCATCAGCACCGGACGGCGTACGAGCTCTGGGACCATCCGCGCTACGCCGACCTGTCTCGCCAGGCCGACGGCGTCCCGGTCCGCGACATGATCCACGTGGCCGACCGCGTGGCGCTCGGCGAGGCCAAGCGGGTGTTCGCGAACTCGCGGAACGTCGCTCGGCGCCTGTGGGAATCACTGCGGATCCCGTCGGAGCCGCTCTACCACCGATCTCCCCTCACGGAGGACCTGCTGACCCGGACGGGCGGGCCGCCCGGCGACTTCGTGGTCTTCCCGAGCCGCTTCGAGAGCTTGAAGCGGCAGTCGATCGCGGTCGAGGCGATGCGACACGTCGAGACGGACGTCCGGCTGGTCCTGGTCGGCCGGGGGCCGGACGAGGCCACGTTGCGCCGCCAGATCGCCGAGCATCACCTCCAGGAGCGGGTGTCGGTCGAGGTGGACGTCCCGGATGCCCGCCTGAGCGAGCTCATGCTCGGCGCGCTGGCCGTGTATTACGGGCCGTACGACGAGGACTACGGCTACGTGACGCTCGAGGGCTTCGCGGCCGAACGTCCCGTAGTCACGCTGACCGACAGCGGCGGGCCGCTCGAGTTCGTGGACGACGGCGAGACCGGGTTCGCCGTGGCACCCGACGGCCGCGCCGTGGCCGAGGCGTTCGACCGCCTGTACGCGGATCGATCGCTCGCCTCGCGGATGGGCCGGACCGGCCGGGCCCGCCTTGTCGAGACGGTGCCGGAGTGGCCGGAGGTGGTCGCACGATTGCTCGACTGATCGACCGCCTCACCACGCCGAAGCCGATGCCCGAGGCGGTCGTGCCGCGCGTGGCGTTCGTCTCGCCGACGCCACCGGCCAGGACGGGCATCGCCTCGTATTCGGCGCGCGTCCTGGCGGGGCTCCAGCGGACCGGGTACCGGGATCGGCGAACCCTGGACGTCCTCTGGCCGATCCGGCCCAGACACGACGTCGACATCACCCGCTATCTCCTCGGCGTCTACCACATCGGGAACAACGTGGAGTTCCACGGCGACATCTACCGGCTCGCCGCGATCCGTCCGGGGGTGGTGGTGCTCCACGACCTCGGGCTGGACGATCTCGTGCGCGGGCTGATCGCCGCGGGGGACCCGCTCGGCTACCGGGCCGGCCGCGAGGCGCTCCTGCGCTCGGACCGGATGACGCTCGCGGAGGCGAAGGAGAACGAACCCCTTCGGACGCCGTGGTGCGCCCACGTCGCCCGAGCCGCCCGCGGCGTCATCGTGCACTCGGACTTCTGTCGCCGGTACCTGGAGGGCTTCGGGTGCCGCACCCCCATCCACGTCGTCCCGCACCCCGTGCCCGAGCGAGGTGCCGACGTGCGCCGGGCCGCACGCACCGGCGCGCAGATCCGCGCCCGGCTGGGCCTGGTCGGCGGCGACGTCTTGATCGTCGCCCCCGGAGACCTCAACGCGGCCAAACAGCTCGGCCCGGTGGTCGAGGCCGTTTCGCGGCTGGGGACGAACGTGCGTCTGGCGCTCGTGGGCCGTCGCATCCCGACCTGGGACCCCGAGCCGACGTTGCGATCGAGCGGGCTGGGGAGCCGTGTCGTCCTGGAGACGGACGTGACGGCCGGGGGGTTCCTGGGGTGGCTGCACGCCGCCGACGTGATCGTGGACCTGCGCTTCCCCCATCGCGGCGAGGTGAGCGGAACCCTGATGCGAGCCCTTCAGGTGGGGCGGCCCGTCGTGGTCAGCGGTGTCGGAACCTATCTCGACATCCCCGACGACGTCGTCGTCCGAGTCTCCGCCGGCCCTGCCGATCCCGCCGAGCTCGCCCACGCGTTCACGCGGCTCGTGGACGATCCGGAGCGCCGGGCCCGGCTGGGGGAGCGCGCCCGGGAGTACCTGCACGCTCACGCCGGCGGCGATCGGACGGCGCGGGGCTACGAACGCGCGATCGAGGACACCATCTCGCTCCTGTTGGATCCCCGCCGGTTGGCGCTCAATCGCTGGGCGCGGGCGCTGAACGACATCGGGATCTCGGACGAGGGGCTGAACGAGGGGTTCGGGATCGGATACGTCCGCGGCCTGCTCGACCTCGCGCCCGGCTCTCGGGAACGCTGAGCTGCGGCGCTCCCGGCCCGGAAAACCGCAGTTGTTAGACTCGCCCTGCCCTCGGACGCCGTCCGCGGTCACGGACCACGTCATGGCGGGAACCGTTCAGGTCTTCGAGCGTTCGTCGCAATCGCCGCGTCTGCACGTCGGCGAACGCCTGCGCGTGCTCGCCGCCCACCGCGAGATCCTGATGAACCTGATCCGCAAGGAGCTCAAGGTCCGATACGCGGCTTCGGTGCTCGGAGCGATCTGGTCGCTGCTGAACCCGCTCGTGTACCTGGCCGTGTTCTCGTTCGTCGCGCGCGTGCTCGGCGCCGGCATCCCCGACTATCCCGTGTACCTGCTGTCGGGGCTGCTGGCCTGGAACCTGTTCAGCGCCTCGATGAGCAGCGGCGCCCGCTCGGTGCTGGAGAACGCGAATCTCGTCAAGAAGGTGGCGTTCCCGCACGAGATCCTGCCGCTCTCGGCGGTCGGCGTCGCGCTGGTCGACTTCGCGCTCCAGTCGGTGGTCCTGCTCCTGTTCATCGTGGTCTCGGGTTACGGCATCCACCTGCCCGAGCTGGCGCTGTGGCCGCTCGCGTTCGTCACGCTGCTGGTGCTGACGGTCGGCTTGTCGTTGTGGTTCTCCGCACTGAACGTTCGTTATCGGGACGTCGGGCACCTGCTGACGATCGGGCTCCTCGTGTGGTTCTGGGCGACGCCGATCGTCTATGCCGGCTATCAGGTGCAGGACCTGGCGGCCTCGGGATCGCGGGCGATCCTCGGCGTCCCGATGTTCTGGCTGTACTTGCTGAACCCGCTCGTGGCCGTCGTCGCCGGGTTCCAGCGCGCGCTGTACGGCGCCGTCCACCCGCCGAGGGCGCCGGAGCCTGTGTTGTTCACGTACGGGCTCGGGTGGTACGCGCTCCTCCTGGTCGGCGTGCTGGTGGTCGCGATCGTCGTCGTGCTGCTGGCGTGGCGGTACTTCTTCACCCGCTCCGGGGATTTCGCCGAGGAGCTGTGATGGCCGCCGCCCTGGAGGTCGAGCAGCTCTCGAAGCGGTTCCGCATCTTCCGAGAGAAGCCCACCTCGATCAAACAACGCCTGATCACCGCACACACCCGCGCGGAGGAGCTGTGGGCTCTTCGCGACGTCACCTTCGAGGTCGCCGAGGGTTCGACGTTCGGGCTGATCGGACACAACGGCTCGGGCAAGACGACGCTGCTGAACTGCGTCGCCGGCATCCTCCGTCCGACCTCGGGGGTCGTTCGCCACCGCGGCCGTCTGGCGGCGCTCCTCGAGCTCGGCGCGGGGTTCCATCCCGAGCTCACCGGGCGGGAGAACGTGTACCTGAACGCCTCGTTCCTCGGTCTGTCCCGGCGCGAGACCGACCGCGCCTACGACGCCATCGTCGCCTTCGCCGAGCTCGAGGCCTTCATGGAGAACCAAGTGAAGTTCTTCTCCTCGGGGATGCTCGTGCGGCTCGGGTTCGCCGTGGCCGTGCACGTCGATCCCGAGATGTTGCTCGTCGACGAGGTGCTCGCCGTCGGCGACGAGGCGTTCCAGGCCAAGTGCCTGGCGCGCATCCGGGAGTTCCAGCGTGAGGGGCGGACGATCGTGCTCGTCACCCACGCGCTGGATACCGTCCGGGACATCTGCGACCGCGCGGCGATGCTCCATCACGGCGAGCTCCACGCGCTCGGGGCGCCGGACGACGTCGTGCGTGAGATGCGCTACGTCCTGCTGGGCGTGACCGATCCCGGCTTCGTGCCGGAGGAGGGGAGCCGCGAGGCAGAGATCGTCGAGGTCCAGATCGTGCGTCCCGACGGCACGAGCCGGGGGCCGGTGCGGCAGGGCGACCCGGTGACGGTCCTGGTGGACGCGCGCACGAACGTACCGATCGACGATCTCGACGTCGACATCCAGGTGCTGGACGGCGCGACCAACCATCCCGTTGTGGAGTCCCGGACCTCGGCCGCGGGCCTCCGGCTGGGGCGGGTGGACGGGAAACGGCGCGTCCGGTTCGCGATCCGACGGTTCCCGTACGAGGCGGGCAAGTACTGGATCACCGTCGGGTTGAGCTCGCGAGAGACGGGGCACCTGTACCACGTGCAGACGCAGCGCTACCTCTTCGAGGTGGTGGAAGATCCGCGCGTCCAGGAACGGGTCGAGGTGCCGGTCGACATCGAGGTCGAGGAGTTGTGACGGCGCCCGAGGTGGGAGCCGAGGCGGCCGCCGAGGGGACGGAGGTCCGGAAAGGACGATTCTGGATGTTGATCCTGATGATCCTGCTGTCGGTCGGCCTGGCAGCCGTCGCGCAGCTCGCGCTCAAACAGGGGATGAACGGCGTCAATGCCCGCTTGGCCCCCGCCAAGTTCGGGCTCGACGGGGCGTCGCTTCGCGCGCTGGTGGCGCAGCCGCTCGTGTGGGGCGGTTTGGCGTTATTCGGCCTGTCGGCCCTGGTGTGGCTCGCGGTGCTCTCTCGCGCCTCCCTCTCCTTCGCCTATCCGTTCGCCGCGCTGACCTACGTCCTGATCCTGGTCTTCGACGCCTTCGTCCTGGACGAACAGGTGCCGGCGCTTCGGTGGGGGGGCGTGGCGTGCATCGGCGTCGGCATCTTCCTGATCTCGCGAACGCCGCACACCTGATGGGGGCCTCGGCGTTCGGGATGGACCGCCGATGAAGGCGGTCGTGCTCGTGGGGGGCGAGGGGACGCGGCTGCGTCCGCTCACCGAGACGGTCCCCAAGCCGCTCGTCCCGCTCATGGACCGGGCCAGCCTCGACCACGTGCTCGACCATCTGGCGCGGCACGGCGTCCACGAGGTGGTGCTCTCCAGCTCCTACCTGGAGGAGACGTTCCGGGCCTTCCTCGACGCCCGCCACGGCGATCCCCAGATCACGTGGATCACCGAGACCCGGCCGCTGGGAACGGGCGGCGCCATCGTCAACGCCCTTCCTGCGCTCGACGGCGACGAGCCGTTCCTGGCCCTGAACGGCGACATCCTGACCGACCTGGACCTGACCGCGATGGTGGCCGCGCACCGCGCGAACGCGGCCGCCGCGACGATCGCGCTGACCCGGGTCGCGGACGCCCGTCCCTTCGGCCTCGTGATCACCGAAGGCGACGGCCGGGTCCGGGAGTTCCGCGAGAAGCCGAGCCAACCGGTGCCGGGGGACGTCAACGCGGGAACCTACGTCCTTGATCCCGCGGCGTTGTCCGCGTGGGACGCGAGCCGCAGCCTGTCCATCGAACGCGAGATGTTCCCCGCGATGATCGCGGACGGCCGTGCCGTCTTCGGGTTCGGGTCAGATGCCTACTGGATCGACCTCGGCACGCCCGAGAAGTACCTGCGGGCCCACTTCGACATCCTCGAGGGCCGGGTCGGGTTCGAGCCGCAGTATGCCGCGCCGTTCGTGGCGCCGGATGCGCACGTGCACCTGCGCGCCCACCTCGGCCGCTGGGTGGTGGTCGGCGCCGGGGCCCGTGTCGGCGCCGACGTCCAGCTGGACGACAGCGTGTTGCACCCGGGGGCGGTCGTCGAGGACGGAGCCCGGGTGGTGAGCTCGATCCTGGGGCCGGGATCGCGGGTCGGGGCCGGTGCGACGGTTCGGGGGTCGGTGCTCGCCGACGGCGCCTTGGTTGGGGCCGGGGCGACCCTCGAGGACGCGCGGCTCTCGGCGGGGGAGGCCGCCGGCTTCCCGCACGTCCCGTAACCCCCGCGGTAGGATGCGCGTTCCCTGAAGATGGGGCGCCGGCGGCTGACGAGGCCGCGGCCGAGCGTGGCCCGACCAGAGGCGTCGAACCGAAAGGCCGAACCATGACCCCGATGCGGAGAGCGCTCGCCCTCGCGGTGCTGCTGGCGCTGGTCGCGCCGGCGCCCGCTGCCGTGGCCGGGGCGGCGCGGCTCGACCGACAACAGGCCCGCGAGAAAGAGTTCCGGTTCTTCGGCTCGGGGTTCGGCCACGGCCTGGGGATGTCGCAGTGGGGCGCGTACGGCCTGGCCCGCAAGGGGTGGCAGGCCCCACGCATCCTCACCCACTTCTACTCCGGGACCCGGGTCGGCGCCTGGACGGGCTCGCCGGCCACGCTCCGGATCGGCCTCGTCCAGGGGCAGGGGTCGGTGCGGCTCGAGGCGCAGGAAGGCGAGGTCCAGATCCGGCTTGGCAACCAGAAGGACGGGGAGCTCGTGGCCACGGTCCCGCACGGGCAGACCTGGCGGGTGCGAGTCGTGAACGACCAGTACCGGATCCTGGACGCGTCGGGGACGGTCGTGGCGAACGCGGGCAACGAGTCGACACCAGTCTTCGCGGTCTTCCAGCCCGCGGGGTCGCGGGTGCGAGTGCCGGAGGCGGGGCACACCTACAACCGGGGCTGGATCGAGTTCGGCCTGTACAACTGCGGCAACGGCTGCAGGATGCGCCTGGTCCTGGAGATCCCCCCGGAGGAGTACCTCTACGGCCTGTCCGAGGTCCCCAGCTCGTGGCCCGCCGCGGCCCTGCGGGCTCAGGCCGTCGCCGCCCGGACGTACGCGTTCACCAAAGCCGCCGCATCCCAACACCGCCCGGTCTGCGACTGCGCCCTGTACGCGTCCACGCAAGACCAGGTCTACGCGGGATGGGACAAGGAGGGCGGCCTGGCCGGCGAGCGGTGGGTCGCCGCGGTGAACCGAACCGCGGACAAGGTGGTCCGATCCTCCGGGACGACGATCCAGGCCTTCTACATGTCCTCGTCCGGCGGGTTCACCGAGAACAACGAGAACGTCTGGGGCGGCACGCCGATCTCGTACCTGCGCGGGGTCTGCGACCCCGGCGACTACACGTCGGCGAACCCCAGCGCCACGTGGGAGGTCCGGCTCGACGCGAGGACGATCACCGGGAAGCTCTCACTCGGGATCGGCGTCGTGACGGGGTTCGGCTCGGTGCAGCGCGGCGTGTCCGGCCGGATCCTCTCGGCGGTCGTTCGGGGAGCCAACGGAACGGCGACCGTCGCCGGGAGCACTCTCAGGTCCGCGCTCGGGCTGCGTGACCACCGCGTGTGGATCGACCGGAACCGCCAGATCGTCGGAGAGATCCGGACGAAATACGACGAGTTGGGGTGTTCGCCGGGCCTGCCGACGTCTCGACGCGTGGCGGTGGCCGGCGGGTCTCGCCAGGCATTCCAGCGCGGCACGATCTTCCACAAAGTTGGTCCCGGGGCCCACCTGCTCCGGAACCCGGTGCTGGCGTTCTATCTGTCAAAGGGCGGTCCGGCCGGCTCCTTGGGGTTCCCGACCACGGACGTCCGGACGCTGGCGAACGGCAACCTCCGAGCCCGGTTCGAGAACGGCGTCATCACCTGCTCGAACACCTCCTGTCGCCGGACGTGAGTGGTTCGCGCCCTCAGGGTGCGAACATCGGCCCGAACAGCCCTCGGGGCGCCTCGGGCGCGTTCGTCGTCCCGCGATAGGCGTCGACGAACGCCTGCGCGATCGTCGTCGCGGTCTCGCCGGTCAGTCCGGCCGGACACAGCCACCGCGTGTTCCAGGCCACGAGGGCGAGAGCGCGCCCCTCCGGGAGGTCCGGGAACGGGGCCATGATGACGCCCCGTTCGTTCTCCGCGACCGCCCGCAGGACCTCCACGACGTCGGCGGACAGTCCACCGTCCCCCCCCGGCCGGTACCAGATCAACACGTCCGCGTGTTCGAGGTTGTGGACCGCCCGCGTCGTCGAGACCGGTGCCTCGTGGACGGCCGGCTCGGCGGGCAGCGGTGATGGATCGTGCGGGCCGGCTGCGGGTGGTGGATCCGGGTAGTCGAAGGTAGCTCCCGAGGCGAGGTGGTCGCGGCTCGGCTGCGGCTGGACCGGACGTTCCAGGTCGTCGCATCCGGCGCCGGCGGCCGCCGCCACGGCGGCGTCGGGGATCGTGCCCGGTCCCACGGTGCGAACGAACAGGAGCCACGCCCCGACGGCCGCGACGCCGATCGCCGCGATCTGGAGCGGGAGCGGCCGGCGGCCGGCCTGCGTCGGCGTGCGGTCGGCTCGCGCCGGCCGCCGGGGGCTCTGCCTCGAGTTCGCCACCCGCTACTCGGGAACGGAGGCGAAGTCGAACGAGCTGGGGATCGGGTCGGGAATCTCGTCCTCGGTGCCGAACGCGAGCACGTAGACCGTCTGGTCCAGCAGCCGGACGTCGCGGATCGGCCCGTCGAGCTCGACACCCTCCTCGAACACGCGCAGCGTGGACTCATCGTCTTCGCAGTACCCGCCCAGGCAGGTCTCCGTTTGGCTCTCGGACAGCCGAACGCCCCACACGTCGAAGAACTCGCCGAGCGTGAACGGGTAGATCGACTGGGACTCCATGTGGACCGTGCCGCTGCCTTCGTGCGTGTGCAGCGACTGCACGTCGGGCGGGTCGGCGTCGCGGTCGACCCCGATGTCCGTGGGCACGTCGACCTGCTCGCCGTGCACGAAGACCTGGACGTTGGCGTGTTCATGCATCGTGGCGCCTTCGGCGGGCAGCTCGATCAGGCGGGCTCGTTCGTCCGCCTGCGCAGCGTTGGCCGCCCAGGGGACCTCGGTCCGCAGCTCGCCCGGGAGCTCGTCCGGCCGGACGGTTGGTTCATCGGGGCGAACCAGCCAGAACACGGCCAGGCTCAGGACAGCCCCCACGCCGGTGATCCACACCAGCTGCCGCAGCCGCTGGGCCCGGCGAACGCGTTTGCGGACCTCCTCGCGCTGCCGGCGCGCCAGCTCCTTCTTCTCGGCCCGCGAACGTTGGCCCGCCCTGGCCGTGTGGCTCGCGGCCGCCGTGGTGTCGTCGGCCCGCGTGCGGTCGCCGTTCGATTCGGCGCCTTCGGGGCGCTCGGCGGTGCGGACCGCCCCGGCGTGCGAGCTCCGGCTGCGGGAGTGCGGTTTGCGTCGTTTCTTCGCCATCGATGGTCCTTCCGTCCGCGGCTGGTCCTTGTGGCCGTCCTCCGGCGTCCTCAGAAGGGGATGCCCGCTTCCGGGGCGTTGCCCAGATAGGCTCGATCTTCGTACGGGGGCGCTGCGTACGACGAGGTGAACTCGAACGCGGCGGGCAGGTTCAGCTCGGCGCACAGCTGCACCTGGTGCCACGCCACCAGCGCCATCTGCGTTCCGGCCGCGAGCCGGCCGGCGGCGCCTTCGCCCGGGTAGTCGTACGGCGCCACGATCACCCGGTCGCCGTGCTCGCCCCCATAGAACGCTCGGAGGCGGTCCAGCTCCTCGCCGGAGACCGTCGGGGAGTACCAGACGACCGCCGCGCCGTGCTCCAGCGAGTGCAGGACTCGGTCGATCGGCGGGGCCGAGTCGTAGACCCCCCGGCCCTGCGTGAGCTGGCCGTGCGGCCCCGACGCCGGGGGCGTGGAGGCGTAGGTGGAGAGGCCCGGCATCTCCGCGGGGTCGACGTGGACCTGGTCGCGATCCTGCGGCTGGTAGGGCCCGACGTCCTCCACCGGGTCGCATCCCGCCGCCCGTTGGCCCTGCTCCGCCTGCCGAAGGAGCTCCGCGGGGTCGGCCTCCGCCTCCGTTGGCCGTGTGAGGGCGAACACCGCCGCGGCGGCGACCAGCACGAACGCCAGCGCGAGCGCCAGGCGCCGGGTCCGCCTGGACCGCTCCATCCTCCGTTGGAGCTCCAGGCGTTCGCGCCGCGCCTGCTCCTTGCGCTCGGCCTTCGTGGTGCGGCCGTCGGACGATCGCTGATTCGCCATGGTTCGAGGGTCTGTCTCCCGGCACGATGCCGGGGGAACGCCAGGATATCGAGCCCCGGCCGCAACGGCCGGGCGTTTGCTTCGCCGCCATGACCTCCCTATCCTGCGGCTGCCTTCCCCACGTCGACCCGGTGTCCGGGCTGTGGCCCGGGCGGTCATGGAGGGAGGTGCGATGGCCACAACCGAAACCCGTCCCGACCGAGGGGGGCTCGACGGGTTCTTCCACCTCGAGGAGCGCGGAACCGACGTGCGAACCGAGGTGATCGCCGGCCTGGCGACGTGGCTGACGATGGCCTACATCCTTGTGGTGAACCCGGCGATCCTGTCGTCGCTTCCGGACTCGAACGGCACGTCGTTGCCGTTCGACCAGCTCGTGACGGTCACGGCGCTCGCCGCCGGCGTCCTCACGCTCGCCATGGGGCTGTTCACGAACTACCCGTTCGCGATGGCGGCGGGCCTCGGGCTGAACGCCTTCGTCGCGTTCACCCTCGTCGCGGCCGCCGGCTTGACGTGGGAGCAGGCCATGGGCGTCATCGTGATCGAGGGGCTGATCATCGCCGCGCTCGTGCTCACCGGGTTCCGGGAGGCAGTGCTGAACGCCATCCCGATGGAGCTCAAGCGGGCCATCGGGATCGGCATCGGTCTGTTCATCGCCTTCATCGGTCTGGTGGACGCGGGGATCGTGGTGCACCCGGAGAGCGGCGCGCCGATCGTCACGCTGGCTTCCGATCTGACGACGTTGCCGATCCTCACGTTCGCCATCGGCCTGGCGATCACGGCCACACTCGTGGCCCGGCGGATGAAGGGCGCGTTGCTGCTCGGCATCATCGCCACCACCGTCGTGGCGAGCATCATCAACGCGTTCGCGGACACGGCCGTGTTCCCGGAGGGCGTCGCGACGTGGCCCGACCGGATCGCGGACACGCCGGACTTCTCGTTGATCGGCAACTTCTCGCTGGACCTGTTCAGCGGCGAGACGATCGCGCTGGCCACGGCCCTCGCCCTGATCCTGTCGGTCATGTTGTCGGACTTCTTCGACACCATGGGGACGGTCATCGGCGTGGGCGGCGAAGCCGGGCTGCTGACGCCGGACGGCAAACTCCCCGGCATCCAGCGCGTGTTGCTCGTGGACTCGCTGGGCGCGGCGCTCGGCGGGGCCACCTCGAGCTCGTCGAACACCACCTACATCGAGAGCGCAGCGGGGGTGTCGGAAGGAGGCCGGACCGGGCTGACGGCCGTGATCGTCGGGATCCTGTTCCTCTTGGCGATGTTCTTCGCCCCGATCGCGGCGATCGTGCCGACCCAGGCCACGGCGCCCGTGCTGGTCATCGTGGGGTACTTCATGATGCAGGTCGTTCGCGAGATCGACTGGAAGGACCCGGGCATCGGCATCCCCGTCCTCCTCACGATCATCGTCATGCCCTTCACGTTCAGCATCACCAACGGCGTGGGGGCCGGGTTCCTCTCCTACACCGTGATCCAGCTGCTTCGGGGCCGCGGGAACCAGGTCCACTGGCTCATGTACGTGGTCTCGGCGGTGTTCCTCTGGTACTTCATCGAGGGGCTCGTCCCGCTGGACTGAGTCAGCGCGTTCGGAACACGACCGAGAGGTCGGGCGGGGGCCGCGTCGACGCGGCCCCCGCCGGCGTCTCGCCCCCGGCCGCCACCACTCCGAGCGGCACCCACCCGTCGTCCACCTCGAGGGAGGACCGCATCGCGTCGGGTCGAGTCGGCGGCATCCAGCGGACGGGATACCCTTGCACTCGGAACGCGAGGATCAGGTTCTGGACCGCCGCGCCGCCGGCCGCGAGCGCGGCGTCGCGGTCCTCCGGTGCCGCCGGCCGCACGAACGGCACGAGGAGCACCGCGGCCGAACCGAGAGCGCCGCCGCCGTCGTCGAGCGCCGCGAGCAGCCGCCGTCGCGCCGGCGCCGACGTCGCCGCGACCACGAGCCTGGGGGCCTCCTCCCCGGGAGCGGCAGCCTCCATCGCCGCTCGCGCGGCCTCCTGCACGACCTCGTCGGGAACCTCCCACGGCCCGGAGCTCGGCTCCGGCGCGGTCAGCGCCAGCAGCGGCGAAGCGGGGAACAGGTCCTCCTGGGGTGGGCGGACCAGCTCGCGGGCCGGCACGACCGGACCCCCCGTCCCCACGCCGCGGACGATCGCGGCCGGGATCCGGGCGGCCTTGCCCATGACGAGGCCGCTCGCGGCCGCCACCTCGTCCGCGAGGGCCACCACGGTGGCCTCGAGCTCGCGGCCGGTGTGGTCCGTCGTGCCGCGGAGGTCCACCAGGGCCGGCAGGCCGGCGCAGCCGATCGCCACGTTGACCAGGCCGCGACGCCAGGGACGGCCGAACGTGTCGGTCACCACCACGGCGACCTCGAGGCCGAGCCGGTCGGCGAACGCCGATCGGAGCCGCCCGGCCGAGGCATCGGGATCCTCCGGCAGGAGCGTCAGGAGGCCGGCCTCGACGTTGGAGGCGTCGACGCCCGCGTTCGCGCACACGAAGCCGTGGCGGGTCTGCGAGATGACGAGGTCGCCCCGCCGGGCCAGCACCCGTACGCTCTCCCGCTCCACCCACCCCGCGCGGCCGAGCGCACCTTCGGGGACCAGGCGCCCTTCGGCCTTCGACACCACCTTCTGGGTGACCGCCACCACGTCGCCGCGCCGCGGCTCGAGCGGCGCCATCCGGTCCGCCAGGAGCTCGCCCAGGTCGTCGCCCGCCCGGACGGCGGGGACCCCGCGCACCGGGATGATCTCGACGGTCACGTGGGCCTCGTCCCGCCCGCCGCGCCGCTCACCCGACGAGCTCGAGCGCGGTCCGCGCCACGGCCTCGGCGGTGGTGTCGTCGGTCATGATCGTGTCGGTCGCCGCCACGCGGATCCCGCGCCCCTCGATACGGGGAACCAACGACCGGTCGGACCGGTCGACCACCCACGCGCCGAGCATTCCGGCGTACGCGTCCGCCGCGCCGGCGGCGGTCACCTCGAGCCCGGCCGCCGGCATCAGCCGATCGGCCATGCCGGCCAACGGGGCCCCGGCGACGATGCCGCTGATCCCCACGGTTCGGTCGCGACGTTCGGTGACGGCGTCGCGAACCCCGGGCACCGCGAGGATCGGCCCGATGGAGGCGACCGGGTTCGACGGACACACCACCACGGCGTCGGCCTCGCGGATCGCCTCGAGTACGCCCGGGGCCGGCCGGGCGAAGTCGGCGCCGTCGTACCGGATCGCCTTCACGTCGTCGCGGGCCCGCCGGCGGACCCAGTACTCCTGGTAGTGCAGGTCCCGTTCCTCGCCGTCGGCGACCAGCGTGATCCGGGTCGTCACGGGGTCGTCGGACATCGGCAGGAGCCGGGCCTGTACGCCGAACCGCGCGGCGATCCTGGCGGTCACGGCGCTCAGCGTGGCGCCGGAGGTGAGGAGGTGGGTTCGGAACAGATGGGTTCCGAGGTCGAGGTCGCCGAGGTTGAACCAGGCCAACGCGGGATCGAAGGCGCGGAGCTCCCCGGTCGCGCGGAACGTCTCCGCGCGGCGACCCCAGCCGCGTTCGCGGTCGAACACGTCGCCCAGCCAATACGTGACCGAGTCCAGGTCGGGCGAAACGTGGAGTCCGTGGAGGACGATGTCGTCCCCCGTGTTCGCGACCGCCGTCACGTCGGACGGCGCCACGACGCGAACCAGGCCGCGGAGGAACTTCCCCGCCCCGATCCCGCCCGCAAGCGCCACCACGCGCATCGACCGCAGCGTAGTACGCTCGCGGCCCGATGGAGCCCGCGAATCCTCGTGTCGTTCGGCGGGCGCTGGCCCGGGCCGAATCCGGGAAGTCGCTGTCGCCGGACGAGGTCTCGGCGCTCATGGACGCGCGCGGGCACGAGCTCGAAGCGTTGATGTCGGTCGCGGCGCGGCTCCGCTCGTTGGGGCACGGCACCACGGTGACCTACTCCCGGAAGGTGTTCGTTCCGCTGACGATGTTGTGCCGCGACCACTGCCACTACTGCACGTTCGCCAAGCCGCCCGCCCGGATGGACGCCCCGTTCCTCTCTCCCGACGAGGTTGTGGCCATCGCCGACGGTGGGCGCCGACTCGGGTGCAAGGAGGCGCTGTTCACGCTGGGGGACCGTCCCGAGGACCGATACGCCGGCGCCCGGGAGTGGCTGGCGGCGCGCGGATTCACGTCCACGCTCGATTACGTCCGCGCGGCGGCCATCGCGGTGATCGAGTCCACCGGCCTCCTCCCGCACCTGAACCCGGGCGTGATGTCGTACGAAGAGCTCGCGCGGCTCAAACACGTGAGCGCCTCGATGGGCCTCATGCTCGAGACCTCCTCGGACCGACTCTCCCGCCGGGGAGGCCCCCACTTCGGGTCCCCGGACAAGGTGCCGGCGGTGCGGCTTCGAACCATCGAGGACGCCGGTCGCCTGGCCATCCCCTTCACGACGGGCATCCTGGTGGGCATCGGGGAGACCGCACGCGAGCGCGCCGAGTCGTTGTTGGCCATCCGGGACCTCCACCGCCGGTACGGCCACGTCCAGGAGGTCATCGTCCAGAACTTCCTCCCGAAGCCGGGCACGGCCATGCACCGTTCGCCCCCGCCGGAGCACGAGGAGTATCTGGCGGCGGTCGCCACGGCGAGGGTGGTGTTCGGACCACACGCCACGGTGCAGGCGCCCCCGAACCTCTCGGACCCGGCCGGGCAGCTGCGGCTGCTCGACGCCGGGATCGACGACTGGGGAGGGGTGTCCCCGCTCACGCCCGACCATGTCAACCCGGAGCGCCCGTGGCCGGCGATCGACGCGCTGACCGAACGCACGGCGGCTCGCGGCCTGACGCTCCGCGAGCGCCTCACGCTGCATCCGCGCTACGCGCTCCGACCCGACCCGTACCTGTCGGCGAAGATGCGAGGTCCGGTCTCGGCCCTGGTGGCCGACGATGGCCTGGCCGTTCCCGGCGCAATCCCGGAGCCGGTGCCGTGGCAGGACCCCGACGTCCAGTGGAAGCCGCGTTCGACGGCGTTGACGTTCGCGAAGGCCGCGGGCGCCGGGCTCCGAGCGGATGCCGACGCCGTCTATGGTGACCTCGACGGCCTCGAGTCGACCCGGGACTGGGTGAGCGCCAGCGTCGAACCCGAACGGCTCGACCTCGAGATCCGAGCGGCCCTTCGCAGGGCGGAACGCCACCGTCCCATCGGTGACGACGAGGCGCTGGCGTTGTTCCGTGCCGAAGGTGCCGCACTCGAGGCCCTGTGCGCCGTGGCGGACGGGCTCCGCCGGGAGGCCGTCGGCGACGCGATCACGTATGTGCGGAACCGCAACATCAACTTCACGAACGTCTGCTACGTCGGATGCCGCTTCTGCGCGTTCGCCCAACGCGAGGTGGACCCGGAGTCGTACACCTTGACGCTCGCGGAGGTGGCCGAACGAACGCGAGAAGCCGTGACGTTCGGGGCGACCGAGGTCTGCATGCAGGGGGGAATCCACCCGGACCTGCCGGGAGAGTTCTACTTCGACCTGCTCGACGCCGTGAGGGACGCCGCGCCGGATATCCACATCCACGCGTTCAGCCCGATGGAGGTGCTCAACGGGTCGACGAAGCTCGGCATCTCGTTCCGGGAGTTCCTCCAGGAGTGTCGCCGCCACGGCCTCGGCACGATCCCCGGCACCGCCGCCGAGATCCTCGACGACGACGTTCGATGGCTCCTGACGAAGGGAAAGCTCCCCGCGGACACGTGGGAGACCATCGTCCGGGAGGCACACGACCTCGGCATCCGCAGCTCTTCCACCATCATGTACGGGCACGTGGATGCGCCCCCGCATTGGGTTTTCCACATCCGCCGCATCGCCCGCATCCAGGTGGACACGGGCGGGTTCACGGAGTTCGTTCCGCTTCCCTTCGTCCACCAGAACGCGCCGATCTACCTCGCCGGGAAGGCGAGGCCGGGCGCGACCTTCGAGGAGAGTCGCCGCATGCACGCGATCGCCCGGATCCTCCTGGACGGAGTTATCCACAACGTTCAGGTGTCGTGGGTCAAACTCGGCGTCGAGGCGTCGCAGGTCATCCTTCAGGGCGGTGCGAACGACTTCGGCGGGACGCTTCACGAGGAAACGATCAGTCGGATGGCGGGCGCATCGTGGGGCATCCGGATGGAGCCCTACGAGCTCGAAGAGGCCATCCGAGCGATCGGCAGGATCCCGATGGAACGCACCACCACGTATGAAATGTTGCCGGGCAAGGATCGCGGAACGACGTTCGTGCCACCTCGGCACGAGCTGGTCGCGGAGGAACTCGATCTCCCGATGCCGCTCGACGCGGTCGGAGCCCGATTCCGTCAACCAAGCTGACCGAAGTCGTCAGCCTGATTGACCGACAAGTTTCTTCACTCGAACCCTTGCACTCGGCGTATTCGCCGTATTCGATCTTCTGTGGGGAGACGTATGACGAGGTTGTTTGGGGAGGTGCTCCGGATCTTGGATTCCCCTCTTGTCAAAGAGGGGAGGGATACTTCAGAATCACATGCGTGTGATTCTGGGGGGAGAGAGCGGTGCATCACTACATCCCGTGGCAAGAACGGGCACGATGCCGCGAGCACGACCCCGAGGTGTTCTTTCCGGAGAAGGGAGGGTCATCGAGGGAGGCCAAGCGGATCTGCGCTGACTGCCCCGTTCGGAGCGAATGCCTGAACTACGCCCTTCGCCGCGACGAGCGGTACGGGGTGTGGGGCGGGATGAGCGAGCGGGAACGGCGACGCCTGAAGCGCATGGCGTCCTGACACTGTGGAAAGGGGGTGACCGATGTCCCCAGCGAGGAAGAAGTCGACGGCCAAGCGGAAGACCACGGCGCGGAAGCCGGCGGCG
>DATHVC010000221.1:0-2844 GCA_035461565.1 Actinomycetota bacterium | reverse complement strand
TACCCACCAGGTCGCCGTCCTCCGGTAGCCAGGCGGCTGAGCCTGCCAGAACCGCCAGGCGGCCCGGTTTGCGCGGAACCGCCGCTCGGCCGCCCCGTCGAAGGCTGCGGCCTCGCGCCGGACGGAACCCGCTCCGGCCTCCTTCCGGCGTTCGAACGCCTCGAGCCCGGCCGGATGCATCCGACCCTCCTCGGTCAGCCGGCGTACCCGCTCGATGTTCGGATCGCTCCAGTTGCTGCCCCGCCGTCTGGGCGTGAACCGGACCACGTAGCGTTCGTCGTCCAGGCCGTGGGTCACGCCGTCGATCCAGCCGAAGCAGAGCGCCTCGTCGAGGGCCTGCGCATACGTGATCCCCCGACGGTGCGAGCCCTTCTTGATCAGGCCGACCGGCAGCTCACTCGCCTCGGCGTGATGTCTTTCAAGCCAGCGCCGGAACTCGGCGGGCGTTCGGAAGAACCGGGCTTGCACGTTCCAAACGTTACCCCTTGGGGATCTCCTTGGTCGGGTCCCAGTGCGGCATCTGGACGACCGTGGCCGGCACCGGGCCGGAGACCGGTGTTTCGACCGTGAGCTCGGAGCCGAGCTCGGTGTGGTCGGTCGGCAACATGGCGAACCCGATGTTCTTCTCCAGCCGCGGCGAATAACACGCCGACGTCACGCTCCCGACCCGAGCACCGTTCACCGAGACGGGGAAGACGTCGATCATCTCGTTGTCGATGTAGGTGCCGAGCGGGTCGCCGCCAATGTCCACTCCGACGAGCTTGCGCGAAACGCCTTCCGCCTTGATCCGCTTCAGGGCCTCCTTGCCCATGAAGTCGGCCTCCTGGTCGAGGTCCACCATCCACGTGTAGTGGTAGCCGACCTCGAAGGGGTTGTGCTCGTACCACATGTCCGCGCCGAACGCGAGGATCCCGCCCTCGATGCGCCGGATGTGACAGGGCCCGATGACCTCCAGGCCGTGCGGTTTGCCCGCCTCGAGCACCTTGTCCCACAACTCGACGCCGTGTTTCGACGCGTCGTGCAGGTAGATCTCGTATCCGACCTCGCCCGTGTAGCCGGTGCGCGAGACCACCACGCGGAGCCCGTCGAGCTCGGCCTTCATCAGCCCGTAGTAGGGGATCTCGAGCACCTTGTCGCCGAACAGCTCCGCGAGCACTTTCTTCGCGTTCGGGCCCTGGATCTGGACCGGCGCCACGTCGATCTCCTGCACCGTGACGTCGATGCCCTTCGCGCCCGCGATCCCGAGCGCGTACAGGTTCACGTCCGAGTCCGCCAGCGAGAGCCAGAACTCGTCCTCCGCCACCCGAAGCAACACGGGGTCGTTCAGGATCCCGCCGTCGGGCCCGGTGATGAACACGTACTTGCACTGATCGACGGCGCACTTGGTCAGGTCGCGCGGGACGATCATGTTCGTCAGGTCGAACGCGTCGGGGCCTTTGATCTGGATCTGCTTCTCGACGCCGACGTCCCAGAGCGTGACCCCGTTCACGAGGTGCCAGTATTCGGCGACCGGGTCGCCGTAGTGCCGCGGGTGGTACGTGTGGTTGTAGACGCTGTAGCGCTGCACGCCGTGGCGGCGCGAGGCGTAGAAATACGGCGACTTACGGATCCGCGTGTAGAGCAGGATCCCCGGGTTGTCGACGACGTTGCCCAACGTGACCGTCTCCTTTCCGCGCGCGTCAGGCGCGCAGTCGTTCACCTTTCGGGTCGAACAGCGGCTCCTCGGCGACCGTCGCCGGGAGCCGTTCGTCGAAGTACTCGATCTCCACCGGCGTGCCGGGCACGGCGAGCTCGACCGGCAGGTAGCCGTGGACGATGCCCTGGCCGATCGAATAGCCGTAGCCGGCCGAGGTCACGTAGCTCACCACTCGCCCGTCGTGCCGGATCGGCTCCTTGCCCATGACGACGTGCGTCGGGTCGTCGAGCGTCATCGGGACGAGGCGCCGGGTCAGGCCGCGGTCGCGGATCCGTGCGAGCGCCTCGCGCCCCTGGAACTCCTTGTCCCACCGGACGGCGAACCCCAGCCCGGCCTCGAGCGGGTCGTGTTCGGTATCGATGTCCTGCCCCCAGAGCCGGTAGCCCTTCTCCAGCCGGAGCGAGTCGAACGGGCCCAGGCCCGCCGCGACGATGCCGTGCTCGCGCCCGGCCTCCCAGAGCAGCCGCCACGCCCGGTCCCCCATGGCGAACTGCCCGTACAGCTCCCACCCGAGCTCGCCCGCGTAGCTGATCCGCTGCGCCCACACCGGTCCCACTTCGCCGACGTTCAGGTACCGAGCGGTGAGGTACGGGAAGGCCTCGTTGCCCACGTCCTCGTCGGTCACCGCCGCGAGCACGTCGCGCGCCCGCGGCCCCCACAGGCCGAGCGCGAACAGCGACCCCGTGCGTTCGGTGATCGCGACGCGTTCACCCTCGCCGATCTGCGCGCGCATCCAGGCGAGGTCGTGCTGGCCGGAACCGCCGCCGGTGACCACCCGGAACAGCTTCTCGTCCTTGCGGATCACGGTGAGGTCACAGCGGATCCCCCCGCGGGGCGTGAGCATCGCGGTGTAGACGACGGTCCCGACCGGTCGATCGATGCGGTTCGCGCAGATCCGCTCCAGGTAGGCGAGCGCGTCCGGACCGGTCACGTCGAACTTCGCGAACGGCGTCAGGTCGAACAGCGCCACGCCCGAACGCGTCGCCAGGTGTTCGGCCCCTTCGATCGGCGACCAGAGCCGCGCCGCCCACTCGTCGCGACGGAGCCACGGCGCGTCCGCCGGCACGATCGAGCGGTTCGCCGCGAACCACTGGGGCCGCTCCCACCCGGCCCCGGTGACGAATTCGGCGCCGAGCTCGAGGTGGCGG